>JBILHL010000021.1:0-51701 GCA_044350515.1 Crocinitomicaceae bacterium
GTGGCAATTTTTTTCTCACCAAGAATGCACAGATTAAAAACAATTTATAAAAGTCTCACTTAAGAATTAAAGTTCAAAAGGATTTTTTTTATCTGAGTTCAAAAACAAAACCGTTTCAACGAAATTTCATCCGTGCATCCGTGTCAAATTCTTTTCTCACCAAGGATTCACAGATTAAATAAAAACAATTTATCAAAGTCTCACAAAATAATTAAAGTTCAAAAGGATTTTTTATCTGAGTTCAAAAACAAAACCGTTTCAACGAAATTTCATCCGTGAATCTGTGGCAATTTTTTTCTCACCAAGAATGCACAGATTTTGTTAACGGTAGCTTTTGAAGGAAACAATCTTTTTATTCAACTCTTTCAAGAAATCTTCTGCTATCTTATTTCTATCAAAATGTTCAGAAACATACATTCGAGCATTTTTACCCATTTCGATTCTCTTTTCTAGATTTTCAGCTAGAAATATAGCTTGTTTTGCTAAGTCTTCCGCATCTTCAGGTTGGAAAAACAATCCAGCTTTTCCTTTTTCAATAAAGTGTTTTTTGGCTTCTCCGTCAACGCCCAGCAATAATGGAACTTCCATAGCCAAAGCTTCAAAGACTTTCGACGGAATTGCACCTTGAAATAAAGGTAAATTTTTCAATGGAACCAAAGCCACATCAATGGATTTCAAAATGGCTGGCATTTCTTTTTTGCTAACAGGTTCTAGAAAGTGAACATTAGTCAAATTCAAGGTCTTTTTTAGTTCCAAAAGCAGCTCTTTTTCAGGTCCTGAACCTTGCAGAATGAATTGAATCTTGCTGTTTTCTCGGAGTAGGTTCGCTGCATTTAAAATTACTTCCAATCCTTGTGCGTGGCCAAGAATTCCACCGTAGAAAAACAAAATTGCTTCTTCGGAAAATCTATTTTTTTCTCTGAAATTTCCAGCTTGAATTAGAGTCGGATTGTAAAACGAAACATCGACACCATTCGGCAACCAATACACTCTTTTTTCAGGAAAACGCGAGCGAATATCATCAACGATTCCTTGTGTTTGTCCAGTGATTAAATGAGCTTTGGTGTAACATTTCGCTTCTAGATTGTAAGCTAAATTCAACAAGCGTTTATTGGTGACAATTCCCAGTTTTTCAGCGCTTTCTGGCCATAAATCCGAAACGTTAAAAATCAATTTTGCATTTAATTTTTTCGCTAAAGCCATCGCTGAATAACCTAAAAATAAAGGAGGACTTTCGACCAATAAATAATCGAAGTGTTTCATTTTTCTACCTTTCCAGTAACTCGACCAAACGAAGTTGAAATAATTCAACAAGCGCGAAACAATTCCTTTGGATTTTGAAACGTGAATCCAAGTGCGATGAACAGGAATTCCATCAATTTCTTCATAGCGATTTTTACCCTTTTCATCGCGCATATCGGCAATCCAAGGAACTGTTGGAAATTCTTTTTTGAATTCTATCGCAGCCAAATGCGCTTCTTGCGGACTGTAGGAACTAATAATGCAATCAAAAGCGTTTTGAGAATGAACTTGCTTCAGTTTTGAAAGTGTCGATTTTTGCCATTTAGCCAAAGGATTTGGGATCACTTTCGATAAAATAATGCGCGTTCCAACTTTGATTTTATGTAAAAAAGCACCGTCGGAAGTTATGTCTTTTAGCCGCTCTAAAAATTCACTTGAAGCGCTGTAATGTACAAGAATATTCGATTTCCATTTAATTGTTTTTTCCTCTTGTGCCAAACAAAACACTTCTACTTCAAATGTTTCGCTCAAAAATTCCGCAAAAGCCAACATACGATTTGTCGCCACACTTTCTTGCGGGGGAAACCAAGTTGTAATTAAAGCTATGCGTTTACTTGCCTGCAATTTCTTTGAGTTTTTGAATGTAATTTTTTGCAACTATTTCTGGATTGAAACGCACTTTTACCGCTTCAATTAAGGTGTGATTTGGAGTCATTTCGCGCGCTTCAATTGTTGAGATTACTGTAAGCATTTTGTCGATTGCTTCATCGGTAGTTGTTGCTAAATGCGTCAATTCAAAAGGCAATGACATTATAACTTCACAGCCATAAGCGAGCGCTTCAATGACCGAAACGGAAAATCCATCATGGTCCGTTAAGCGTAGAAAAATAGGTGTTTCTTTTAATCGTTTTGCAAAGGTTTCTGGTGTAACCCAACCGTGAAAATGAACATTGGAAGTCGTTGAAAATTCAGCAGTTTTTAATCCGAATAAATGAAAATCTATTTCTGGAAAAACTTTTGCAATCTCAGCAATTTTCTGCATTCCATAGAATTCTTGACGACTTTCAGCAACGTAACTTACAACAGAAATGCGTTCGTATTTTTTAGTATAAGCTTGAACAGTTACGGATTTAAAATTAAGGTATTCAACAGGAACATTAAGACTTTTTATTTCGTCAAACAACCATTCAGAATCTACGAAATTGGAAGCATAATCAATTTATCTTCGCTCGATTGTTCCTTTCTGAAAACGCTCCATTGCCAACAAAGCATCTGTTCCCTGCCATTGAAGAATCAGTTTTTTACGCCGTTTCAGTACTAAATTCATACTTCCGCTATTATCAGTTACGCCATTCATCGAAATCACAACATCTGAAAATGGCAGGTATAAATAGAAAAGAAATTGCGCCCACTTGGAATTGTAAGTATCAAAAAAATGGTAGCTGGATGCAGGGTCGTACTTTTGAAGTTCGTCCGCCATACGTTTAGAAAATAAAGGCAAACCGCTAATCAATACCCGCATTTCGTTTTTTTATCAAAGTGTAATACCAAACCAACATCATCAGGTAAAAAAGTGCAAAAGCAGCTCCGTAAATGATTAAAGTTTTACTGAAATCAAGTTGCAGCCAAATTCCAATGAACAAAGCGAAAATAGTAAATGAATAACCCAAAACACTAAATGCAAAAGCACCTTTTTGTTTGTTCAAAAGAATCGGAAGTCCAGAAATAGGGGAGAGGATGAAGTACAAAATGAGCATCGGAGCTAAACTTTGCGCGTAAACGCCAGCTGCTTCCCATTTCGTTCCGAGGTAAATTTTGAAAATCCAAGGACCTAGAACGAGCAACACAATCGTAAACGGTATCGCGAAAAGAACAGAAGTTCGAACCGTTTTTTTAACTATTGGAAACAAGGAAGCTCCTTGGTTGATTGCTTTTCCAGCTTCAACGTAAAAAAGTTGCGAAACGGAAGTTGAAACCAGTATGATGGGCGCTTTCACGTATTTATTCATCATTGCAAAAAGTCCCAATTCGAGGAAACCAAAATAGCTTGAAATCACCCAATAAAGCAAGAATTGTGTAATGAAAATGTCTGTAAAAGCGTGTAAAGAATTGATTAGCGGAAAATCTTTGTATTCTTTCAAAGTTGTTTTTAAAGTCACGATTCCAAAATCTTTGTAACTCACTTTGCGATTGACTCCGACTAAAAGAATAAAAATATTGACATATTGCGACAATAACCAAGCGATAATCAGTCCGTTAATTCCCCAGCCAATGTAGCCGAGAAGTGCAGCTAAACCATTGTTTACAACAGATTGTGCGATTTTTCCAATCGATAATAAATGAAATTTTTCCTGACGTAAATTCCAATTGTTAGTCAAACCAAGTAAGCCAAAACTAACTACTGAAAATGGAACCATCCACAAATAACCAGCTAATTGATCGTCTTTGTAGAGCGCACTTATTTGGTAGGCAAAAATGGGAATTAAAACACTTAAAACTCCAAGTAAAAGCGTGATAATTAAACCAGTAAATACAATTTCTTGGGCTTTTTTATGATCTTGCGGAATGGGAACTGCTAATTCCAAACGTCCAGTAGAAATGATTCCAATCACACCCACAATCGCCATAAAATTAGCCAAAACAGCAAACTCTTCGGGTGAAAAAATGCGTGAAAGTATTGGCGCAATGATGAACGGAATCAATTGGCTCAAAGTGTTGCCCGAAAGCATCGTTAAGAAATTACGGTAATACACTTTATTGCTTGCGCTCATTCAAAATTGATTTTTCCTGAATTTGTAGTAATTGAATCAACAGCAAAGGTAAAAATAGCCAGTGAATAGAGAGGTATAAATAAGCTGACGGCATCATCCAAAGAAATGGAAGTGATGCGAAAATGAAAATAAAAGCCACTTTTTGATTGAAAGAAATCGATTTGCGGAAGCTTAGAATTTTTAGAAAAATGAAGGCGAGAATCCCAAAATAGCACCAGCCGAAAACACCAAATTCACTGACAATTTCTATTGGAAAATTGTGCGGAGAAGTGTGCGTGTGAATGAAATGTTGGTGTTCGTTTCGTTTGATTTTCAAGGCAAAACCTCCTGGGCCTAGTCCAAAAACAGGAGCAGATTTAACAAAGTCAATTCCATTTAGAATTAAGTTTTTACGCAAATTAGTAGCACCTTCAGGACTTTTGGTATTTGCAGAATCTAAGTAAGCAATCACTTGATTTTGTTCCGATTTCGAAAGTTTTTCTTTTGCTGAAATCACTTCCATTTTACCCTTTTCTTGATTGACAATTTGAACGCCATTTAAACGGTAATTGGCTGAATTTTCATATTTCGGACCAAAGAAAAGTGTGTTTGTGAAAACAGTAATCGCCAATAAAATCAATGCAATCGCATAAGGAAAATTAGTTCGAATCGAATGATTTTTTAAAGAAGCAATTAATATCAACATAGAATTAAAACCAATCATTCCGGCACTTAACAGCTTAGCAAAATTAGAATCTGCATAATCTGCAAAAACAAAAATGAGTGTTGAAATGAATAGTTGAAGGATTCGATTATTTTGTAGTTTTTCATCGAATACAACTAGCATTCCAAATGCAAAAAGTAAATAAGTTAAGTAATCATTTGGGTTGTCGTAAATGAAAAGCGGAGCGTAAAAAATGTTACTTACAGGAAGTTCCAATAATTCTTGTGTTTTCGTTCCTGCAAAGTGAATTCCAGTTAAAAACTCAAAAATTCCAGCTGAAAGAAGAATCAACAATAAACTCCTCAAACCAATAATTAATAATCGAATGAACTGTTTTTTTTCAATGAAATGATAAAGAGAAATAAGCGCAGTCGTAAATAGAAATTGCATCAATAACGAGCGAATATCGAAAATAGCTTCTTTTGGAAAACCGATTTTCTGTCCTTGAAAAACGGCAAATAGTAACCAAAGAAATAGAAATCCAAGCACTGAAATTTCCAGCTTATTCCAGTTCTTAAAGCTTAAGAATGCAAAAGGAAGTAAACAAAAAGTTAAAATGAAATTAGGGTAAATGGTTAGAAATCCGAGTGAAATTGGTAATAAATTAGCTCCAAACGGCAAAGTCATTAACCAAAACAGAAACAAATAACTCACTAATTGAGTGAGCTTTGAAACGTGATCAGGTAATTGAACTTCGCTTGGGTGTGTCATTGAAACAAATATAGGGAAAAGATAAGGAAGAACGAAGAAATCACGGATGACAAACGATAACCCTCAACGTAGTTGTCATTTCTAGTGTAAAAAAGGGATTAAGAATTAGAATCTTTTTAATTTATCACAATCTTCTCACCCAGAAACTTTGGTTGTGTTGAAATAATGAAATCAAGAAACATATTGGTGCGTGCGAGTTTTTCACGAAGTTGGGTTCTGAAACCGTAATAAGCAGTTACGTCTTTTGCATTGTACCCGATTGCATCTAAGCCTAAATGTTGAGCGATATAAATGGCTCTTCTCGTGTGGAAATCTTGAGAAATGATTGTAAATTTCTTCTGTCCAAAGATTTTGTCTGCTCTAAAAACAGAATCAAAAGTTCGAAATCCTGCGTAATCAAGAACGATTTTATCAGCTGGAATTCCGTTATCAATCAAGGCTTGTTTCATATCCTCGGGTTCGTTGTATTCCTTGGTTCCGTTGTCGCCACTAATTAAAATGCAGTCAATTTTTCCAGCTTTGAACAATTCCGTTGCTGCATCAATTCTATACTTGAAATAGGAATTTACCCAACCATTAATGAGCAATTTTGAAGTTCCCAAAAGCAAACCTACTTTTCTATGTGGAATTTTTTGAACGTCGGTGTAAACAAGATCGTCTGTTTTACTTTCAACGCGCCAATCAGCAAGGAAAACAAGTAATACACAAGAGATGATTATGGCAAAAAAGGAGCGTAAGAAAAACCTCCAAGTAAGTAATGATTTTAGAAAGGACATAGCGGTGAGAAATAGAATGCAAATAAAATCAAATTGGTTTGATAAATTAGAGAATGTAATTTAAAATTGAAAAAATAATGATTGTTTTGTATGCCGCCCTTTCAGCATCGGGCGTTACCCAATGCTAAGCGTATGTCGCCCTTTCAGGGCTATTGAAAACTATAACCTGTTAATTAGCGCATAGGACCTTGCCCAATGCTAGGTTATTTCGCCCTTTCAGGGCTTTTATATACTAATCTCAAAAAACTTAAAAACAAATCAACAGTATTAAACCAATTCCGAATATTTCAAAGCAGTAAGAATGTCGTTTTCTGTTAATTCATCAAAATCATCTATAATTTCATTGATTGTCATTCCCGAAGCTAACCAACCTAGAATATCAGAAACGGTAATTCTCATACCTCTAATACAAGCTTTCCCACTTCTTACTCCTTCATTGATGGTAATTATCCCTTTGTAATCGTTCATTTCTTGAAAATTTTAATAAAGTTAAGAAGAAATTCAATTGCTAACTTCTTAAACCAAAATCAATCCGTTTATCCATTTAGTTTAAGGCTTTCAGAAAAAGTAATTACTTTCATCTTCAAATTCAAAAAGTCATCCAATGATTAAAGTTCATGCCTTAACCAAAGAATTTCCCTTGTCGCGCCAACAGCGAAAGGAATTAAATACCGAAGATAAAATCGCAAGAGCTGTTGACAACATTAGTTTTGAATGTCATCCTGGAAAAGTTTTTTCTCTTTTGGGTCCAAATGGCGCTGGAAAAACAACCACTTTGCGCATGCTTTCAACGATTTTCACTCCTACTTCTGGAACGATCGAAATTGCAGGAATCGACGCCGTAAAATACCCGCAAGAAGCACGCAAGAAAATAGGTTTCCTTACTGGTTCAACTGGTTTGTATGCACGTTTAACCCCTGTGGAATTGATTGATTATTTCGCATCGCTTTACGGTGTTCCGAAAAACGAATTAGAAGCACGAAAAAAATACCTGTTCGACTTATTGAATATGCACGATTTCTTAGGGAAACGCATCGGAAAATTGAGCACAGGTATGAAACAAAAAGTTTCGATTTGCCGCACGATGATTCACGACCCTGAAGTGGTAGTTTTTGATGAACCTACAAGTGGATTGGATGTGATCACAGCGGAAAACATTATCAAATTGATTCGCGATTGCAAGGATCAAAACAAAACAGTCATTTTCTCCAGTCACATTATGAGCGAGGTCGATTTATTGTGCGACGATTTAGCGATTATCCACAAAGGAAAAATCAAACACGAAGGTTCCATGCTCGATTTCAGAACCAATATGCAAGAGTCGAATTTGACCGCAGAATTTATCCGAATTGTTCAATCTTAAACTTACAAAAATGATTTTCAATATATTTAAAAAAGAACTAATTGACACATTACGCGATCGTCGTACGTTGATGATGATGCTTGTTATTCCGATATTAATTTTCCCGATTACACTCAACGTGTTTGTGAGTATTTCAGCCTCATTTCAAGAAGAAGCTGCGGTGAAAACATTAAAAGTTGGAATCATTGGAGATAAAAATTCCTATTTCGCACAGCAATTAAATGATATTCCAAGTGAAATGGGAGCGAAAAAATTGGTGTTTTTTAAAGATTCAGCGTCCTTAATGTCCGAATTAAAAAAAGATAGTATTCAACTTGGAATTATTACTGAAAAACAATTCAATCAAACGTTGGAGGCTCAATTACCTGCACGAGTGACTTGGTACTTTGATGCAACAGAAATTGGAATCAACGAACGTGCTGAGCAATATATGAAAATCATCGAGGTGAAAGCGCAACAAAAACGCTACGATGAATTGGAAGTGGATTTCAGAAAAGTAACTCCATTTCAAACAGCGTATGAAAACATTGCAAGTGACAAGAAAATGGTTGGACAAATTGCTGGTGGATTCTTACCCTATATTTTCATTGCCTTTGGCTTCATTGGCTGTATGTATCCGGCAATTGATTTATTTACTGGTGAGAAAGAACGTGGTACAATTGAAACACTTTTGACTACTCCAGTTGCACGTTGGCAAATTCTTTTCGGGAAAATGATGGTGGTTGTACTTTCAGGTTTATTAGCTTCAAGTGCTGCTCTTCTCGGTTTGTTTATTTCAATCGAATTTCTAGACATTGTTGACAATCAAGAAATTATGAAAATAGTTCACGAGGTTTTGAGTCCATTGTTTATCGTTTCAATGTTCAGCTTGTTGTTTCCACTTACGATTTTCTTTGCTGGCGTGATGATTCCAATCGCGGTTTATGCAAAAACATTTAAAGAAGCACAAAGTATTATTACGCCGCTAAATATTGTGATGGTTTTGCCAGCTATGGTTGGGTTTTTCCCAGGAATTGAGTTGAATTTTATGACAGCTTGTATTCCTGTGGTTAATGTTGTTTTGGCAACGAAAGAATTGATTTCAGGAACTTTAGAGTTTGGTTACCTAGCTTTAAGCTTTGGTGTGATGGTGATTCTTGCGCTTGCTTCGGTTTTTGTTTCTTACAAGCAGTTTGGAAAAGAGACGAATGTAGTGAGTTGAGGATAAATAGATTACAGATTAACAGATTGCAGATTAATACAATTCAATCTGCAATTTGTAATTTTCTAATCTTTAATTTTCAAAAACTAGCGAACGATATGAAAGAAGCCGTTTTTCTCACCGTTATCATATCTTAACTTGTAGTAATATACCCCATCTTGATGATTTACATCATTGGCTGTTTTTCCATTGAAGGGTTCACCACCACTGATTTGCGTATAAATTAAATTTCCCCATCGGTCGAAGATATACATTGTATATTCTTGACATGTTTTGAAATAATTATCCAAATCTAAAACGTCATTTGAATTATCATTGTTTGGGGTGAAAACATTTGGAAACTCAAAATCATCAAGTGTATAAATGTTTAAAATATCAAGTGCAATCTGACTTGCTGGCGACTCACATCCATTTACGGTAACTGTTGCTTGATAGTTTCCCATTTCAGGGACAAACGCAGCAAATGAAAAAGAATCTAACGCTGATGAGAAATTATTTGGTCCAGTCCAAGCAAAAGTTCCTCCTGCGACAGGTGCGACTTCAAAAACGGCCAAATCTCCTGGACATAAAAGCGGACTATTATTCGTTAAAATGGGTGAAGCAGGAATTGGAAAAACGATTAAATCATAAATAATTACGGAGTCACAACCTAAAGTTGTTTGTAAATCAAATTGATAGACACCTGTTGCACTTAATGTTTGACCGTAATATGTAAATGTTTCACCTTCGCATAAGGTAGTGTCTCTTGTGAAAGAATAAGATGGATTAACAATTAAGGTTAAATCAATAATGGAATCACAACCTGCTACCGTTTGAAGATTTAAAAAGTAATTTCCAGGCTGATTTAATTGTTGGTTTCCAAGTGTGTAAAATTCATTTGAACAGATTGTTTCTGTAATTGCTAAATTGTAAACTGGGTTAATAGTAATTGTATTAGCGGTCGTGTCACTATAACAACCATCAAACATTAAGTAAACTGAATAAACACCTGATTGAACCGAAGTTGCATTTGAAATAAGCGTATCAAAACTAGTGCTTATAAATCCATTTGGACCTGTCCAGTAGCAAGTTGCGCCAGAAAGTGTGTCAATCGATAAGGCAAGTGTATCTCCGGAACAAAGTGGTGTGTTATAACTAATTGTAGGAGCAGGAACTTCTGCAGGTTGTCCAATTATCGTGTCTTTTGTGATGACACAGCCATCTAAAGACTTTATATAAACTGTGATATTTCCGCCTTGTAGATTCCCAAAAGTGCTATCTGGATAAAAGTTGGTGCCATTAATTGAATAGGTAATTTGATTTCCAACTCCTGAAATGGAAAGACTGGCATCAGCATAACCAAAACAAGTTGCATTAACAATATCTACATCAGTAATTTCTGGAACTGAAATGGTTGGCGCTTCCACATCAAATGTTGGTGTTCCTTGAGGAATACCATTAAAAGACGCATTTCCTTGAATGTTCAAATAGTCACCATCAAATTTATAATAAGCCAAAAGTCCAGTTTGAGTAGTAGGATTAGACAAATTGTTCATGTTTTGTAAAATTTGCGGTTGCGTTCTAACAACATTCCAAACCCTTAATTCGTCAATAGATCCACGGAAATGGTCCGTACCAGGACTCGCAGATCTTGTTCCAATAGCAGCAACAAAATCGTTTGTTACAATTGTTCCAGTATGTGCACTATCAGCTACAAGACAACCATTAATGTAAAGTTTTATCGAAGCTCCATCATAAGTTGCGGCAATATGATACCAAACATTATTTACAACAGGTATTGAGCTATTTACAACTTTGAAACCATTGCTTGTGGTCATTTGAAAGTTATTTGCTCGCAATAAATAATTGACATTAGAAGGGTCTAAATGTTTGGACAAAATATTTTGAATGTTTCCGTTAGCACCTCTTTTATATAATGCTTCAACGGTAAGTTGTGTTCCTCCAACGTCCAAGTCACCAACAGCTAGCCATCGTTGTGCTGGAGCAGGAAATGTACTTAATGAACTTTGAGAAAAAGCGGAAAAATTTGAATAAACTAAAGCGAGGAAAAAGCTTAATTTGATTGAAATAGTGGAGAATCTAGTTGAAATCATATAAATTATTGGTACAAAGATAATTTGTATTTAATAGTTGACGTCAAAAAGACACTTAACAAGCGATTTTAGTTGCTTACTTATTAAAAAAATAACTATCTAACAATATGAAAATAACCAGATTTTGAACCTTCGTCGTAAACAAGTTTGTAGAAATAAACACCATCGTTCAATTCCGTTCCGTCGGCTGTTTTTCCTTCAAATGGATCTTCATTAAATTTATGAGAAAAAACAAGGTTGCCCCAACGATTGTAAATGAATAACTCAAATTCATAACAAGTATAAAAATACGATTGAATGTCTAATTTATCATTTATACCATCGTTGTCAGGTGTTATGACATTCGGAAAAATGAAGTCTTCAAAACTGAAAATATTAGTTATTGTAACTGGAATAGAAGCAGATGGAGAAACGCAACCATTTACGGTTACAGTAGCACTATAATTTCCCATGTTAATAGGAAAAGCATTAAAAAGCGTATCTTGAGAAAGAGAAGCGAAATTATTTGGTCCTGACCATGTAAAATTTCCATTAGCTACGGGCATTGCTGCAAGATTCAATAAGTCGCCTGGGCAATCTAGTGGGCTGTTACTAAGCAAAGTAGGCGCAACAGGAATAGGATAAATTGTCATTTGCAAAGTAACTACTGAGTCACAACCATTTGATCCAATTAAAGTAGCGGAATAGGTTCCGGCTGAGGTTATTGTTTGCCCATTGAAGTTATAACTCAATCCATCACACATACCATAAGTAACAGTAGAGCTTGTCGTTGGCTTGATGGTTAAATTCAAGTAAACTATTGAATCACAGCCAGCTGCATTTTCTAAAGATTGCGAATAATTTCCAGCATTTGACAGATTTTGACCAAAGAAAGTATAAGAATCACCAGGGCAAATCGCAACATTTTGTGTTGAACTCAAAACAGGATTCATCGTTAAATTTAACGTTACAAGTGAATCACATCCAGCAGCATTTTGGACGGTTTGTGAATAAACACCTGGATTGGAAAGTGTTTGACCAAAGAAAACATACGAACCTCCTTGGCAAATGCTCTGATTAATTGTTCCAGTTAAAATTGGATTGAAAGATAAATTCAAGGTAATTACTGAATCGCAACCATTGGATGCTAAAACTGTAGCTTGATGTTGACCAGCGGTTGAAAATGTTTGTCCTCCAATCGTGTATGAACCTCCTTGACAAACAGATGCATTGATGGTATTAAAGATTTTTGGTTTAACTGTAACTACTACCTCATCTGACACTGGACAGGATGTTGGATTACTCGCTAATGTTGTTGTAACAGAATAAGTTTGCGTAATAGGAGTTGTTCCAGTATTGGTTAAAGTCACTGTTGGATTACCTACATTTGATTGACTTAAACCAGTTGTTGGTGACCATGAATAAATATAATTTGGATTACTTGCTGAACCTATTTGACCAGTTGAACCTGTACAAATTGCGATATCTGGACCAGCGTTTGGTTCCGCAATATCTGCGTAAATAACTGCATTTTTAATTGAATGTCTGTCGTTTGAGCCTCCAGTACTTGCTGTGAAACCCATGTATCCGACAAAAGAAACAGTGTAGTTTGTACTTAGCCACTGCGTTCCGTTTACTGTAACAGTTATTACACCATTATTATAATTGATTATTGCACGGTTATAACCTGATGAACGAATAAAATTTAAATTTCCACCTGAGTTATTGACTTTTACAATTCCTGCAGCGCATTCATTATAGCCAGCACCATTATAAATTTGAATTTCTGGATTTGCTCCACAACCATTATCAAAGGTGTCAAAAACAACTTTGATTCCATTAGCCGTTTGAGGAATCCCAACTCCACCGCCACTTACAAAACCTGTTGGAGGAACATCAAGAAAACAGAAAGCAATCCCATCTGCACCGCTTCCATCATTGATTCTAAAGTAGAAATCTACATTCCATTGATAACACGTAGCTAAATCGATAGGTTGACTGTAGAATACGCCACCACTCGAACCATTCACATTATTTGTAAGAATTACTTCGTCAGCATTTGAATCGGTATCACCACCTGTGTCGCCAGCAGCAGCAGCTCCAGTTAAATTCCAACCTGTTGTATTAACGTTAGGTGAGCCCATTAATTCAGCAAAAACCAATGATTGCGAAAAGAGTTTTGAAGAGAGAAAAAAGAGAGAAAATAATAGAATTATTCTTCTGTGCATAGTTTTAATTTTAATCAAAAATGGTGATAATTTGCAATAAAAACAAAAAGTAAAAGTTTATGTTCGTTAGATAAATTCTGCCAACTCCATCCAACGCTCTGTTTTTGATTCAATTTCTACGGTGATTTTTCCGAGTTTAATTCCCAAATCATAAACTTCCTTGTTTGTCAATGTACCTGACGAAAGTTGCTCGACTATTGTTGCTTTTTCAGTTTCCAAAGTTTCAAGTTCCTTTTCAATTTTCTTAAATTCTTCTTTTTCTTTGTAACTCAATTTACGCTTTTCGACTTCCACTTTTTTCTCAATCACCACTTGTTTTTCTACAGCAGCTTGTGCTTGTGCCAAATTACTTTTTTCGTCGCGTTTATCTTGAATTTGTTTTTTTCTAAAGTCAGTGTAATTTCCAACAATGTCTTTAATTTTCCCTTCGCCTTCAAACACAAAAAGATGATCCACCATTTTATCCATAAAGTAACGGTCGTGAGAAACAACAATCAAACAACCTTGGAAATTTCTCAAGTAATCTTCCAAAACAGACATTGCGAAAATATCTAAATCATTCGTTGGCTCATCGAGAATCAAAAAATTTGGGTTGCTCATCAAAACGCGCAAAAGCTTCAAACGGCGTTTCTCTCCTCCACTTAATTTATGCACGAAATTGTAATGCATATCTCTAGTAAAAAGAAAACGCTCCAATAATTGAGCAGCTGAAAGTTGACGTCCTTTTTCTAATGGAATATATTCAGCCACTTCTTTTACAACGTCAATCACTTTAAAATCGTCTGGCACTTTTATCAAATCCTGGGAATAGTACCCAAAAACAACTGTTTCGCCAATCACGATTTTTCCTTTGTCCGTAGGTTCTTCACCCAATAGCATTTTCAAGAAAGTCGTTTTACCTGTTCCGTTATTTCCAACAATTCCTAAACGTTCTAATCGCTGTACATTGTAAGTAAAATCTTCCAGTATTTTTTTCTCACCGAAGTTCTTTCCAACTTTATGAAATTCCACGATTTTAGAACCCAAACGTTCCATTTTTACCGGCAATTCCAATTCGTCTTCGTCAGTGTTTTGTAAGGCTGTTTTCTTAATGTCTTGAAAAGCATCCACACGTGCTTTTTGTTTTACACCACGCGCTTTCGGTTGACGACGAATCCATTCTAATTCTTTCTTAAAGGTGTTTTTAGCCTTCTCGATAGTTGATTGTAATTGGTCTTCGCGTTCCGCTTTTTTCTCTAAGTAATAAGAGAAATTTCCTTTGTATTTATAAATAGTTTGGTCAGCTAATTCAAATATTGTATCACATACCACTTCTAAGAAATAGCGGTCGTGGGTCACCATTAATATCGTTGATTTAGAAGTTGCCAAATACGCTTCTAACCATTCAATCATGTCTAAGTCCAAGTGATTGGTAGGCTCATCAAGGAATAAAAAATCTGCTTCTGACAACAATACTTTTGCTAAAGCCACTCGTTTTTTCTGACCACCAGAAAGCGAACCAACTAATTGTGAAGTGTCTTGTAATTTAAGAACCGACAAAATTTGTTGCACTTTCACTTCGATGTCCCAAGCATTCATTTCTGTGATTTCTTGGTACAAATGTTCCAGCGCTTTTTCGTCGTTGTTATCCATCGCAACGTTATACTCTTTAATCAATTTTAATTCTGGTAAATCGTGGTCGAAAACAGCTTCTAAAATCGTTTGGTCTGGATTCATCAATTCTGTTTGCTCCATAAAAGCAACGCGAATGTCGTTTCTGAAAACAATTCGACCGCTATCGTACTGTTCAAAATCCATCAAACAGCGCAATAAAGTTGTTTTTCCAGAACCATTTTTAGCAATAATAGCCACTTTTTGTCCTTGGTCGATACCAAAAGTTAAGTCAGCAAAAAGTACACGTTCACCAAAAGATTTGGTAAGATTTTCAACAGAAAGGTAATTCATCAATGATTTTTTATGCCCATTTTTGGGAAGTGCAAAGGTAAGGCTTTATTTCTGAAGGGGAAATTTGTAAGAATGTTAAATTTCACTTTACTAAATATAACATTTTATTTCTTTTCAGACTTTGAATTTTTACTTTTAGTAGTCCGAGTGTATCTTTTCGAGTTCAAATAAAAAACTGTATTCTTCAATTCTTTATTCTCCTTATATTTGACACACAAAAAATCAAACTATGAAAAATGTTGCTGTTATTGGAGCTGGAACGATGGGAAATGGAATCGCTCACGTATTTGCTCAATTTGGATATAAAGTAAATTTAACTGACGTTTCGCAAGTTTCTTTGGACAAAGCGATTGCTACGATTGGTAAAAACTTGGACCGTCAAGTTGCAAAAGGAGCTTTAACTGAGGCTGATAAAGATGCAACGCTTTCTAATATTACCACTTTTACAGCTATTCCTGACGGAGTGAAAGGTGTTGATTTGGTAGTAGAGGCAGCAACTGAAAACATCGATTTAAAATTGAAAATCTTCAAAGATTTAGACGCAGCAACTGAACCTCACGTGATTTTAGCAACAAATACCTCTTCGATTTCGATTACTAAAATTGCTTCTGTAACGAATCGTCCAGATAAAGTGATTGGAATGCATTTTATGAATCCTGTTCCTGTTATGAAATTGGTTGAAATTATTCGTGGTTATTCGACTTCTGATGAGGTAACTAATTTGATAATGGAAACTTCTAAAAAATTAAATAAAGTTCCAACTGAAGTAAATGATTATCCAGGATTTATCGCAAATAGAATTTTAATGCCGATGATCAACGAAGCGATTTATTCATTGTATGAAGGAGTTGCGGGCGTTGAGGAAATTGATACTGTTATGAAATTAGGAATGGCGCATCCAATGGGACCTTTGCAATTGGCAGATTTTATCGGTTTAGATGTGTGTTTGGCAATTTTACAAGTTTTGCACGATGGTTTTGGAAATCCAAAATATGCACCGTGCCCGCTTTTAGTTAATATGGTTACTGCTGGTAAAAAAGGAGTGAAGTCGGGAGAAGGTTTCTATTCTTGGACTCACGGCACAAAAGATTTAATTGTAGCTCCAAATTTTAAGAAATAATTAAAATTTCAACTATTTTAAGAACGACTTCATCAACTTTGGTGAGGTCGTTTTTGTTTTCCATAGATTCAAAATTATCATAATTATTTTTGCACGCTTATTGTAATCAAAAGTCAAACTAAAAAATATGCGTTTATTTTTATTCTTTATTCTGTTTCCTTTATTCGTGATTTCTCAGAAAAGCAAATCAGACAGTACTTTTGAATATAAATATTTCAAAAACGGTAAAATTTCGACCAAGCGATTACAACTTTCAGATAAAATCCATTTTGGATATTTGAAAGCATACAAAGTTGATGGAACTGAGATTTACTCCATGTCCACAAGAAATGTTGGAGGTCACGGCTCCGTTGATGTAGAATATTATCCGAGTGGAGCAATAAAAAAAGCACACGCAACAAGTCAACCTGATGGTGGAATCCAGTATGGTGACATTACCCATTATTTTGACGAAATAGGAAATGTCACAAGTATAGTTGATTTAAGTGATGATGGTCCCGGAAGAATGATAACTACTCCAACTTTTCGTCAAGTTGATCCTGTTGTTGCACCGAAAACAGAAAAAAAGCAAGAGGTTGTTCAATGCGCAACCATTTACAGCTCTGAAATTTTTATTGTTAACCTTACCAGGAAACCACAAACAATTATCTCAAAAAAAACGCCACCAAATGGGATTGGATTTAAAGAAAAAACGCTTATAGATCCTGGAGATACAGTTTTACTTGGTGGTTATTACGAAGCACAACTTTTCACTCCAGCTTCAACAGTTTTTAATGCTGAAGTTGAACTCCTCAAAAATAGAAGTAATACCTTTCATTTTGTTTGGGATAATTTCACTCAAGTTTCACCTGCTTTACGAAAACACTATTTATTACTGATTGATAAAAAGGTGAAATAGTTTAAATTTTATTGTTTGTTTTAATTCAATCATTTCTTACTTTTATCTAAAAAAATCAAGGAATGAAAAAACTAAAATATCTAAGTATTCTCGCCTTACCCTTAACGGTTTTTGTAAGTTTCAATAGTTCAGGTGTATTAACGTTTTTACCCGTATTTGTTTTCTTTGGACTAATTCCACTCTTAGAAATGGCATTTCAACCAGATGCTAAAAATTTGGATGAAAGAGAACGAGAATTAGCGGCAAATGATAAATACTACGATTACCTTCTTTATTTAATGCTCCCAATTCAGTGGGGATTTTTGATTTATTTCTTGTTCACGATTTCAAGTACAGAAAACACAATTGAATTAGCTGGAAGAATAGCTTCCATGGGAATTATGTGTGGAGTTATTGGAATTAATTTAGGGCATGAACTCGGACATCGACTTTCTCGAATGGAACAATTAATAGGTGAAGCACTTTTGCTTAGTTCTTTAGAAAATCACTTTTTACCTTATCACAACCGTGGACATCATCACAATGTTGGAACACCTTCCGATCCTGCGACTGCTCGAAAAAATGAATTACTTTTCGTGTTTTGGTTTCGTTCACAAATCGGAAGTTATTTTCAAGCTTGGCAAATTGAAAAAGAACGTTTATCGATTCAAAAATTAGGTTTTTTTCATTATTCTAACCGAATGATAGTTTACACAATCTTGCATTTGACATTGCTAGCAAGTATCTATTTAATTTTTGGGACAAAAGTTTTACTGAGTTTTATTGTAGTGGCAATCATTGGAATTTTACTACTTGAAACAGTCAATTATATAGAACATTATGGTTTGGTACGTGAAAAAAAGGAAAATGGTAGTTATGAACGCGTTCGACGTTGGCATTCTTGGAATTCAAATCATGTTTTGGGTAGAATTGTGCTTTTTGAATTGAGTCGTCATTCAGATCATCATTTTAAAGCAGACCGACCGTATCAATTATTGGAATCTCATGAAGAATCTCCAACAATGCCTACTGGTTATCCTGGAATGATGTTGATGGCGTTGGTTCCACCTTTGTTTTTTAGTGTTATGAATAATAGGGTAGAGGCACATCGAAATCTGAAGCGTGTATAGGAAAAAGAAAGCCTTTATAAATAAAAATCGAATTTTTACCTAAAATTTCCTTCAAAAGATTCTTCAATAAAGGATAAATTTTCATAACTTCAAGTAAACTATGAAAAATTAAATCAATTGGTTTTGTAAACATCTACTACTAAAAAACTCCAAAAAGAATTATAAATGAAATGGTTTTAGTTGGTTTAATTGTTTTTCACTTTATAGTTGAACAATCAGCGCTTTCAATTTTACTTTTTCATTTTCCCAGTTTTCCTCTTCGGCAGCTTGTTTGCAGTTTTCTTGAAAAGCAATTAGTTTGCCTTTATTTTCTATAAGTCCGTTTATTGTTACAGCAATTACTTCTGGGCTTATTGTTTCAATTGAAATTCCGATTTCATATTTTTCTACAATTTTTTGTATCTCTATTAAATTAGAACAAATAACAGCTGTGTTAGCTTGTATGTAATCAAATAGTTTATTAGGAAGTGCAAAGCGATAATTTAAGGATTTAGGTTTATCTAAGGCAAGACCAATACTTGCATATCGCGTAAATTGCATTAGATCTTTATAAGGTCTCTTCCCGAAAAATAAAACTTTCGTTTCCAATTGATGCGTTTTTACTAATTCTTTCGCATTTGGAATAACATCGCCATCGCCAACTATTAATAGAATCGCGTTATCAATAAATTGCATCGCCAAAATAGCTTCTTCAATTCCTCGATCAAAATTTAGTCCCGAACCTTGAACAATAATTAATTCTTTATCTTCAGGAATTCCTAATTCTTTTTTCGATTTTAGTTCGCTCCATTCAAATTTTTCGGAAACATTTCTAATCACCACAATTGATTTTCGATACTTCGAATTAAAAATTTCAGCGATAGAATCATTAACAGTAATGATGTGCTCCAACTTTGGGAAAATCATTTTTTCAATACGCTCCCAAATTTTTTTCACAAAACGACCTTCTAATTCTGGTGCTTCGGTAAACAATTCATGTGAATCATAAACTATTTTTGACCTTCTTTTGAATCGATGAGCCAAAAAAGCAGCTGGCAAAGTGTCTAAATCATTGGCAAAAATGAGATCAACCTTTGAAAAAAGTAAAAAAAAGAAAAGACGGATATTTAATTCTGCATAAAAAAAGGGTCCTTTGTCAAACAATAGATTTAAGCGAAGACAGCGGTAATTAATCTGTTTCAGTGAAATGCTGTTTTTTCGTTTTCTACCAACCAATAAAACCTTATACCCACTTTCTATCAATACATTACACGTTTTGCTCACACGATTGTCAGTCACCAAATCGTTTGAAACCGTTACTATTGCTGTTTTTGTTTTCAAGATTCCCAAAATTAAATATATTATTGAGTAAGGAACTTGAAAAAGAGGAAGGTGAAAAAAAAATTAAAATATTTTCAAAAAAGTTCTTTGAGATAAAAAAAAGATTCATACATTTGCATTCCCAAAAAACAACAGTTCTAGGGGAACAAGTTCTTTTATTTAATGTATCATCATTAATTTGCCGATGTAGCTCAGTTGGCCAGAGCAGCTGATTTGTAATCAGCTGGTCGGGGGTTCGAATCCCTCCATCGGCTCGGAAATTGTTGGGGGTGTCGCATAGTGGCTATTGCAGCAGACTGTAAATCTGTCACCGTAAGGTATCGTTGGTTCGAGTCCATCCACCCCCACAGAAAGGTTTAAAAGCGGGAGTAGCTCAGTTGGTAGAGCGTCAGCCTTCCAAGCTGAACGTCGCGAGTTCGAATCTCGTCTCCCGCTCACTTTCAAAACAAAATTGAGCGCCGGTGTAGCTCAGGGGTAGAGCGCTTCCTTGGTAAGGAAGAGGCCACGAGTTCAAATCTCGTCATTGGCTCAAGATAGAAATGGAGTATATCCGATCATCGGATCTATTATAAAAATAAGTATATTATTAACTAAGTAACAAATAACAAAAATGGCTAAGGAAAATTTTGACCGTTCCAAACCGCACGTTAACATTGGTACTATCGGGCACGTTGACCACGGTAAAACTACGTTAACAGCAGCTATCTCAAGCGTATTAGCTTCTAAAGGATTAGCAAAAGTTCGTGATTTCTCTTCAATCGACAACGCTCCTGAAGAAAAAGAACGTGGTATCACTATTAACACATCTCACATTGAGTATGAAACGGCAAACCGTCATTACGCTCACGTTGACTGTCCAGGTCACGCTGATTACGTAAAGAATATGGTTACTGGTGCTGCTCAAATGGACGGTGCTATTTTAGTTGTTGCTGCAACTGATGGACCAATGCCACAAACACGTGAGCACATCCTTTTAGGAAAACAAGTTGGTGTTCCAAGATTGGTTGTATTCATGAATAAAGTGGATATGGTTGATGATGCTGAGTTATTAGAATTAGTTGAAATGGAAGTACGTGAATTACTTTCTTTTTACAGCTATGATGGTGACAACGCTCCAGTTATTCAAGGTTCTGCTTTAGGTGCATTGAATGGTGAAGAAAAATGGGTAAAAACAGTAGAAGATTTAATGGATGCTGTTGATACATATATCGAACTTCCTCCACGTGATGTTGATAAACCTTTCTTAATGCCAGTTGAAGACGTATTTACGATTACAGGTCGTGGTACAGTTGCAACAGGCCGTATCGAAACAGGTGTTATTAACTCTGGAGAAGGTGTTGAAATCTTAGGAATGGGAGAATTGAAATTGACTTCTACTGTAACAGGTGTTGAGATGTTCCGTAAAATCCTTGACCGTGGTGAAGCAGGTGATAACGTTGGTTTATTATTAAGAGGTATTGAAAAATCTCAAATCAAACGTGGAATGGTTATTTGTAAACCAGGATCAGTTAAACCTCACCAAGAATTCAAAGCTGAGATTTACGTATTGAAAAAAGAAGAAGGAGGTCGTCATACACCATTCCATAACAAATATCGTCCTCAATTCTATTTCCGTACAACTGACGTTACAGGAGAAATCCTTTTAACTGACGGACGTGAGATGGTTATGCCAGGTGATAACGTAACAATCAATGTTAAGTTGATCGTTCCTGTAGCAATGGACAAAGGTTTACGTTTCGCTATCCGTGAAGGAGGTAGAACTGTAGGTGCTGGTCAGGTTACTGAAATCGTAGCGTAAGATTACAAAACATATAATTAGATGAGGGGAGTTTTAATCGAACTCCCCTTTTTAAACGGGTGTAGCTCAGTTGGTAGAGTGGTGGTTTCCAAAACCATTGGTCGTGGGTTCGAGTCCTACCGCCCGTGCACATCATAATACAAAGTACGTGTCAAAAATTAGAACATATTTCCAAGATACATACCATGAAATGGTTCACAATGTTACTTGGCCTACATGGAAAGAATTACAAAACAATACAATTCTTGTAGTTGTATCTTCCGTATTGATTTCCCTTGTTATTTTCTTAATGGATTATATCTTCGGTATTTCAGGTGAAGCAGATTCACTATGGAAAGGACTAATTGGATTTATTTACGGAACTTTCTAAGAATAACAAATGGGAGAAATAGTTAAAAAATGGTATGTCGTTCGCGCAGTTAGCGGGAAAGAAAAGAAAGTGAAAGAATACCTTGAGTTGGAAATCACTAGAATGAAGTTAAACGACTACGTAAATCAGGTTTTAATCCCTACGGAGAAAGTTTTCAAAATTCAAAATGGAAAAAAAGTGAATAAAGAAAAAGCTTTTTTACCTGGATATGTTTTAATTGAAGCGGCCCTAGTGGGTGAAGTTTCACACGTTATAAAAGGAATTCCAAATGTAATCGGTTTCTTAGGAACTGTTAAAGGAGGAGAGCCTGTTCCAATGCGTTTATCAGAAGTAAATAGAATACTTGGAAAAGTAGATGAACTTGCTGAAAATGAAGAAGAACAAAAAATACCTTTCGTTATTGGAGAATCTGTTAAAGTTATCGACGGACCATTCAATAATTTCTCTGGTGTGATTGACGAAATCAATGAAGATAAGAAGAAACTGAAAGTTATGGTTAAAATTTTCGGCAGAAAAAATCTTCTTGAATTAAGCTACATGCAAGTAGAGAAAGAAGGATAAAATTGTATTAACCCGTAGGAGTGAGAACGATGATTAAAGCTTCCCATTAATTACTCATGTTTGACTACACAAATTTATATATATGGCTAAAGAAGTAGCAGCATTGATCAAATTACAGGTCAAAGGTGGTGCAGCTAACCCATCGCCACCAATTGGTCCTGCATTAGGAGCAAAAGGGGTGAATATCATGGAGTTTTGTAAGCAGTTTAATGCTAGAACACAAGACAAAATGGGGAAAGTTGTTCCAGTTGTTATCACCGTTTATGGTGATAAATCTTTTGATTTTGTATTAAAAACTCCCCCAGCAGCAGTTCAAATCATTGAACACACTAAAATCAAGAAAGGTTCTTCTGAACCAAACAGAGTAAAAGTTGGTGCCATTTCTTGGGATCAAGTACGTCTGATTGCAGAAGATAAACTTCCTGATTTGAATTGTTTCACAGTTGACGCAGCAATGCGCATGGTTGCAGGTACTGCAAGAAGCATGGGAGTAACAGTTAAAGGTGGTGAAGCACCAAAATCCAAATAATTTAGTGGTATGAAAAGAGTTTCAAAGAAAAGAAAAGAGATTTTGGCAAAATTTGATTTGTCAAAAGCTTATACTCTAACAGAAGCATGTGATTTGGTTAAAGGTATTTCAACCACTAAATTTGATGCTTCCGTTGATATTTGTGTACGTTTAGGAGTGGATCCTAGAAAAGCAAATCAAATGGTAAGAGGAACAGTTGCACTTCCACATGGTACAGGTAAAGATGTTAAGGTTCTTGTTTTGTGTACGCCAGACAAAGAAGCTGAAGCAATCGAAGCAGGTGCTGATTTCGTTGGTTTAGATGACTATATTGCTAAAATTAAAGCAGGATGGACTTCAGTTGACGTAATCATTACAATGCCATCTGTTATGGGTAAAGTTGGAGCACTAGGTCGTATTTTAGGACCTCGTGGTTTAATGCCAAATCCAAAAACAGGTACAGTAACAATGGAGGTTGGTAAAGCAGTTCAAGAGGTGAAAGCTGGTAAAATCGACTTTAAAGTTGACAAATACGGTATAATTCACTCTTCAGTTGGTAAAACAAGTTTTGATGGAGAAAAAATTCGTGAGAATGCTCATGAATTAATTCAAACATTAATCAAGTTGAAACCATCTGCTGCAAAAGGTACTTACATCAAAAGTGTTTATCTAAGCGCAACAATGAGTCCTGGTATTCAAATTGACGCTAAGTCTGTTAATGCTTAATACTTAAGAAAATGACAAGAGAAGAAAAAGCAAAATACATAGACGATTTGGCAGCTGATTTAAAAGCAAACAATATTGTTTATTTAACAGACACTGCAGAATTAACAGTAGAGACAATTAACTCATTAAGAAGAAGATGTTTTCAATCTAACATCCAATTACGTGTAGTTAAAAACGCTTTGTTAGAAAAAGCAATGGATCGTGTTGATGGTAAAGATTTCGGTGGATTGAGAGATACATTGAAAGGTTCTACCTCAGTAATGTTTAGTGAAGTAGCTAATGCTCCAGCTAAATTGATAGCAGATTTTCGTAAGAAAAATGCAAAACCAATTTTGAAAGGTGCATACATCGACGAAGCAGTGTTTATCGGTGATAATCAATTAGTTGTTCTTGAGAACTTGAAAAGTAAAGAAGAATTGGTTGGTGAAATCATCGGATTATTACAAAGTCCTGCTAAAAATGTATTGTCTGGTCTTAAAGGAGCTGGAAGTAAAATCGCAGGTATCCTTAAAACGCTCGAAGAAAGAGCATAAATTTTTATTAAACCCTTTTTAAAATAAAATAAAATGGCTGATTTAAAGCAAATTGCAGAAACATTAGTAAACCTTACGGTTAAAGAAGTAAACGAATTGGCAACAATTCTTAAAGATGAGTACGGAATCGAACCAGCTGCTGCTGCTGCCGTTATGGTTGCAGGTGGTGGTGGTGCTGCTGCTGAAGAAGTAGTTGAGCAAACTGAATTCGACGTAATTCTTAAAGCTGGTGGTCCTAACAAGTTAGCAGTAGTTAAACTTGTAAAAGAATTAACTGGTAATGGTTTGAAAGAGTCTAAAGACTTAGTTGATGCTGCACCTTCTACATTGAAAGAAGGAGTTTCTAAAGACGAAGCTGAAGGTCTTAAAAAGTCTCTAGAGGAAGCTGGAGCAGAAGTAGAAGTTAAGTAATTTACCTCTTCATACACAGAACAGGCATCGCAATTTTGCGGATGCCTTGTTCTGTTTTTAAGCATTTTTGCTAGTTACAAAGATTACAATAACCTAAAAAAATAAAGCCTTGGCAACATCAAATAATTCAACCCGAATTAATTTTGCTTCAAGCAAAAACCAATTTGAGTACCCAGATTTTCTGGAGATTCAGCTTAAATCTTTTAGAGAGTTTTTTCAGTTAGAAACAACTCCTGAGAACAGAGATAGTGAGGGACTTTTCAAAGTTTTTGCAGAAAACTTTCCTATCACAGATACTCGTAACCAATTCGTTTTGGAATTCTTGGATTATTTCATTGATCCACCAAGATATTCAATTGAGGAATGTATCGAAAGAGGTTTAACTTACAGCGTTCCCTTAAAAGCTAAATTGAAATTATATTGTACTGATCCAGAACACGAAGATTTTGAAACTATCGTTCAGGATGTTTATTTAGGTACAATTCCATATATGACACCTAAAGGTTCATTTGTAGTAAATGGTGCAGAACGTGTTATCGTTTCTCAGTTACACAGATCACCGGGTGTTTTCTTCGGTCAAAGTCGTCATGCAAATGGTACGAAGTTGTATTCAGCAAGAATTATACCTTTTAAAGGATCTTGGATTGAATTTGCAACAGATATCAATAATATCATGTATGCTTACATCGATAGAAAGAAAAAATTACCTGTAACTACATTGTTCCGCGCTATCGGATACGAAACAGATAAAGATATCTTAGAGATTTTTGGTCTTGCTGACGAAGTTAAAGTTAGTAAAGCAAGTCTTAAAAAGTTAGTAGGACGCCGTCTTGCTGCAAGAGTTCTTAAAACTTGGATTGAAGATTTCGTTGATGAAGATACTGGAGAAGTGGTGTCAATTGAACGTAATGAAGTTATTTTAGACAGAGAACTTGTAATTACGGATGATCATTTAGATGCTATTTTAGACTCTGGTGCAAAATCGTTGATTTTACATAAAGAAGATGCAAATTCTACGGATTATACAATCATCTATAATACGCTTCAAAAAGATATTTCTAACTCAGAAAAAGAAGCGGTTGAACACATCTACCGTCAATTAAGAAACGCAGATCCACCCGATTATGAAACGGCAAAAAGTGTATTTGACAAATTATTTTTCTCAGATGCTCGTTACGATTTAGGTGAAGTTGGTCGTTTCCGTTTGAACAAAAAATTGAACTTAGATAGCTCTGAGGATTCAAGAGTTCTTACTAAAAATGATATCCTTCAAATCATTAAATACCTTATTGAGTTGATTAACTCAAAAGCAGATATTGATGATATTGACCACTTATCGAATCGTCGTGTAAGAACAGTTGGTGAGCAGTTGTATTCTCAATTTGGAGTTGGTTTAGCTCGTATGGCTAGAACAATACGTGAGCGTATGAATGTTCGTGACAATGAAGTTTTTACACCAATCGACTTAATTAACGCTAAAACGTTATCCTCGGTTATCAATTCATTCTTCGGAACGAATCAGCTTTCCCAGTTCATGGATCAAACAAATCCACTTTCTGAGGTAACTCACAAAAGAAGATTGTCAGCCCTAGGACCAGGTGGTTTATCGAGAGAAAGAGCAGGTTTTGAGGTACGTGACGTTCACTATACCCATTATGGTCGTTTGTGTACGATTGAAACACCAGAAGGGCCAAACATTGGTTTGATTTCCTCATTGTGTGTATTTGCGAAAGTGAATAAACTTGGGTTTATCGAGACTCCTTACCGTAAAGTGGAAAATGGAAAAGTTGCTCTGAACGAAGAGCCAATCTATTTAGCTGCGGAAGAAGAAGATTCAAAAACTATCGCTCAAGCAAATGCAATTATAGATGATAAAGGTAACTTCTTATCAGATTTAGTGAAAGCTAGATTTGAAGGTGATTTTCCAGTTCTTCCACCAAAAGATTTGCATCTGATGGATGTTGGAGCTAACCAAATTGCATCGATTGCAGCATCTTCTATTCCATTCTTGGAGCATGATGATGCCAACCGTGCCTTGATGGGATCGAACATGCAACGTCAAGCAGTTCCTTTACTTCGACCAAATTCTCCAATTGTAGGAACTGGAATCGAAAGATTGGTAGCAAGAGATTCACGTGTATTAATTAATGCTGAAGGAAATGGTGTTGTTGAATACGTTGATGCAAATGAAATCATTATTCGTTACGATTGGACGGACGAAGATAAATTGGTAAGCTTCGATAGTGAAGTTAGCCGTTATCCTTTGACGAAATTCCAAAAAACAAATCAAAGTACTTGTATCAACTTAAAACCAATCGTTAAGAAAGGTGA
Organism: Crocinitomicaceae bacterium; assembly: GCA_044350515.1. GTDB lineage: Bacteria > Bacteroidota > Bacteroidia > Flavobacteriales_D > Crocinitomicaceae > UBA952. Next base: position 26,697 of record JBILHL010000021.1, read on the forward strand.
TAGAGTAGAAGCTGGACAAGTATTATGTGAAGGTTACGCAACTCAAGCAGGTGAATTAGCACTTGGACAAAACTTGAAAGTAGCATTCATGCCTTGGAAAGGTTATAATTTTGAGGATGCGATTGTAATTTCTGAAAAAGTTGTTCGCAATGACATCTTTACATCAATTCATATTGATGAGTATTCTTTAGAAGTTCGCGACACAAAACGAGGAATGGAAGAGTTAACTTCTGATATTCCAAATGTAAGTGAAGAAGCAACCAAAGATTTAGATGAAAACGGTTTAATTCGTATCGGTGCTGAAATCAAAGAAGGTGATATTTTAATTGGAAAAATTACTCCTAAAGGAGAAACAGATCCATCTCCAGAAGAGAAATTATTACGCGCAATCTTTGGTGATAAAGCAGGTGATGTTAAAGATGCCTCATTGAAAGCAGGACCATCATTAAGAGGTGTTGTTATTCAGAAAAAATTGTTCTCAAGAGCAATTAAAGATAGAAAATCTAAAAATCAAGATAAACCAGTTTTAGAAACAATTGACGCAGAATACCAAAAAGATTTTGCTGACTTGAAAGAAAAATTGGTTGATAAATTATTATTGATTTTAGAAGAAAACAAGTCTTCGGGAGTTTTCAATAACTTTAAAGAAGAATTGATTAAAAAAGGAACGAAGTTTACACATAAAGCATTGTTTGCTTTGGATTATTCTATTGTTAATCCTTTAAATTGGACAGCTGATACAGCGATCAATCAATTAATCAGTCGTTTGATTCACAATTTCAATATTAAATCAAATGATATTTTAGGTAACTACAAACGTCGTAAATTCCATATCTCAGTTGGAGATGAACTTCCTGCAGGAATCGTAAAATTGGCGAAAGTTTATGTTGCTAAAAAACGTAAATTGAAAGTAGGGGATAAGATGGCAGGACGTCACGGAAATAAAGGTATTGTTGCCAATATTGTTCGTGCAGAAGACATGCCTTTCCTTGCTGATGGAACGCCTGTAGATATCGTATTAAATCCACTAGGTGTGCCATCTCGTATGAACTTAGGTCAGATTTATGAAACGGTACTAGGATGGGCAGGTGAAAAATTAGGGGTTAAATTTGCAACTCCAATTTTTGACGGTGCTAAACCAAGTGAAATCAACGACTGGACTGATAAAGCTGGAGTGCCAAGATCAGGTAAAACTTATCTTCACGACGGAGGGACAGGTGAGCGTTTTGATCAACCAGCAACAGTTGGTGTTATCTATATGTTGAAATTGTCTCACATGGTAGATGATAAAATGCATGCACGTTCAATCGGACCATACTCATTAATTACGCAACAACCATTAGGTGGTAAAGCGCAATTCGGAGGTCAAAGATTTGGTGAGATGGAAGTTTGGGCGTTAGAAGCTTTTGGAGCATCTAATATCCTTCAAGAAATCTTGACTGTTAAATCGGATGACGTAACTGGTCGTGCGAAAGCTTATGAAGCAATCGTTAAAGGAGACAATATTCCTGAACCAGGAATTCCTGAATCTTTCAATGTATTGTTACATGAGTTGAGAGGGCTTTGCTTGAATGTAAGCATGGATTAATTGAATTAGTAAACGAAATCGTTATAAAAAATGGCTTTCAAAAAAGAAACACCAAAAAAACAAAGTAGCTTCAATAAAATCACTATTTCCTTGGCTTCTCCAGAAATTATTCTGGAGAATTCAAGCGGTGAAGTATTGAAACCGGAGACTATTAATTACCGAACTTATAAACCAGAACGTGACGGTTTATTTTGTGAACGTATTTTTGGACCAGTTAAAGATTACGAATGTCACTGTGGTAAATACAAAAGAATTCGATACAAAGGAATCGTTTGTGACCGTTGTGGGGTTGAAGTAACTGAGAAAAAAGTTCGTAGAGAGCGAATGGGACATATTTCATTAGTTGTTCCTGTTGCACACATCTGGTATTTCCGTTCTTTACCAAATAAAATTGGTTATATGTTGGGCTTACCAACAAAAAAACTAGATCAAATCATCTACTACGAACGCTACGTTGTCATCCAAGTTGGTGCAACTGCCGAAATTGAAGGTTTGACGTTGAAAAAAATGGATTTCCTTTCTGAGGAAGAGTATCTAGATATTATTGATAATCCAGCAATGAAGGATAATCAATATTTAGAAGATACGGATCCAAATAAATTTATTGCAAAAATGGGTGCTGAAGCGCTTTATGATTTGCTAAAAGGATTGAATTTAGAAGATTTGTCTTATGCTTTGAGAGATCAAGCAGAACACGAAACTTCTGTTCAAAGAAAACACGAAGCGTTAAAGAGATTACAAGTTGTAGAGGCAATGAAGGATTCTCAAACGCGTATTGACAATCGTCCTGAATGGATGATTGTTAAAGTTGTTCCAGTTATTCCGCCTGAATTGCGTCCTTTAGTTCCTCTTGATGGTGGTCGTTTCGCAACTTCGGATTTGAATGACTTGTACAGACGTGTGATTATTCGTAACAATCGTTTGAAAAGATTAATTGAAATCAAGGCTCCAGAAGTAATCTTACGTAATGAAAAACGTATGTTGCAAGAGTCAGTTGATTCATTGTTCGATAACTCAAGAAAATCAAGTGCGGTTAAAACCGAATCAAACAGAGCTTTAAAATCACTTTCTGATTCATTGAAAGGTAAACAAGGTCGTTTCCGTCAAAACTTACTTGGAAAACGTGTAGATTATTCAGCACGTTCAGTAATTGTTGTTGGACCAGATTTGAAATTACACGAATGTGGTTTACCAAAAGACATGGCTGCGGAACTTTACAAACCGTTTATCATTCGTAAAATGATTGAACGTGGTATCGTTAAAACAGTTAAATCTGCAAAGAAAATTGTTGACCGTAAAGAACCAGTTGTTTGGGATATTTTAGAAAATGTATTAAAAGGTCACCCAGTTTTATTAAACCGTGCCCCAACATTACACAGACTTGGAATTCAAGCTTTCCAACCAAAATTAATTGAAGGAAAAGCAATTCGTTTACATCCACTTGTAACGACTGCCTTCAACGCCGATTTCGATGGTGACCAAATGGCGGTGCATTTACCTTTAGGTAACGCAGCAATTTTGGAAGCGCAAATGTTAATGTTGGCATCTCATAACATCTTGAATCCTGCGAATGGAGCTCCAATTGCAGTACCTTCTCAAGACATGGTGTTAGGTTTATATTACATTACAAAAGGTAAAAAGAGTACAGAATCTGAAATCGTTAAAGGTGAAGGAAGTACTTTCTATTCTCCAACTGAAGTGATCATAGCCTATAATGAGAAAAAATTAGACTTACACGCACATTTAAAAGTTAAATCTTACGATCTAAACAAAGAAGGAATTCCTGAATTGATGATCATTGAGACTACTTGTGGACGTGTATTATTCAATGAAAAAGTTCCAAGAGAAGTTGGTTATATCAACGATGTATTGACTAAAAAAGCATTGAGAGATATTATCGGTGAAGTATTGAAAGTGTGTGGAACTTCTCGTACAGCACAATTCTTAGACGATATTAAAGGTTTAGGTTACGAAATGGCATTTAGAGGTGGATTATCATTCAACTTAGATGACATTATAATCCCGAAAGAAAAAGAACAATTAGTTCTTAAAGCTGAAGGTGACGTGAAAGAAGTAATGATGAACTATAACATGGGTCTTATTACAAATAATGAGCGTTATAACCAAATCATTGATATCTGGACACATACAAACTCTAGATTAACAGCAACATTGATGGATCAATTGAAAACTGACCGTCAAGGATTCAACTCAATTTATATGATGTTTGACTCTGGTGCCCGTGGATCTAAAGAACAAATTCGTCAGTTATCTGGAATGCGTGGATTAATGGCGAAACCTCAAAAATCCGGTGCTTCTGTACAAGAGATTATTGAAAACCCGATTTTATCTAACTTTAAAGAAGGATTATCGATTTTAGAGTACTTTATCTCTACTCACGGTGCTCGTAAAGGTTTGGCGGATACAGCATTAAAAACTGCTGATGCTGGATACTTAACTCGTCGTTTGGTTGACGTTGCTCAAGATGTTGTTATCAATTCTAACGATTGTGGAACATTAAGAGGTATAGTTGCAACAGCATTGAAGAAAAATGACGAGGTTGTTGAGCCATTGTATGATCGTATTTTAGGAAGAACATCTGTTCATGATGTCTATCTTCCAGAATCCGAAACATTGGTTGTATCTGCTGGAGAATTAATTACTGAAGACGTTGCTAAAACAATCGAAAAATCAGGTATTGATGAAGTAGAAATTCGTTCTGTTTTGACTTGTGAAATGAGAAGAGGTGTTTGTTCAAAATGTTATGGACGCAACCTTTCAAATCACAGATTAGCGCAACGTGGCGATGCTGTTGGTGTAGTTGCTGCTCAATCAATTGGTGAGCCAGGAACACAGTTAACACTTCGTACTTTCCACGTGGGTGGTACAGCTTCTAACATCGCAGATATTTCTGACTTGAAAGCAAAAGCAAATGGTAGAATCGAAATCGACGAATTAAGAACGATTGAGAAAACAAATACTGATGGTACAATTAAAGTTATTGTTGTTGGACGTTCTGCTGAGTTGAAAATCACTGACGAAAAAACAGGAATCACTGTAATGACTGCGAACGTACCTTATGGTTCAGAATTAGTTGTTACACCAAACACGAAAATTAAAAAAGGTGATGTTATTTGTAAGTGGGATCCATACAATGCCTTAATTGTTGCTGAAGTTTCAGGAAAAGTTGTTTTTGATAACATTATTGAGAATATTACTTTCCGAGAAGAAGTCGATGAGCAAACAGGATTTACTGAAAAAGTAATTATCGAAACGAGAGATAAAAAGAAAAGCCCTGCAATTCATATAATTGATCCTAAAACAAAAGAAAAATTACGTGAATATTCGATTCCAGTAAATGCACATATTTCTGTAAACGAAGGAGATACTCTAGAAGCAGGTGAAATCTTAGTGAAAATCCCAAGACTAGCTGGTAAAACAGGGGATATCACAGGTGGTCTTCCACGTGTAACAGAATTATTCGAAGCACGTAACCCATCTAATCCAGCTGTAGTTTCTGAAATTGATGGAACAGCATCATTTGGAGTTATAAAAAGAGGTAACAGAGAAATTATTATTACATCTAAATTAGGTGAAGTGAGAAAGTACTTGGTATCACTTTCAAAACACATTTTGGTTCAGCAAAACGACTTCGTTAGAGCTGGTCAACCATTATCTGATGGTGCAATCACTCCAAATGATATCTTAAATATCGAAGGTCCAACTAAAGTACAAGAATATATCGTTAATGAAATCCAAGAAGTTTACCGTTTACAAGGGGTAAAAATCAACGATAAACATTTCGAGGTAATCGTTCGTCAAATGATGTTAAAAGCTGAAATTATTGATTCTGGAGATACTCGTTTCTTAGAAGGTCAATCTGTCCATAAAGCTGATATCATGGAAGCAAATGATGCTTTGTATGGAATGATGTTCGTTAAAGAAATCGGAGATTCAACTGAATTGAAAAAAGGTCAATTAGTTTCTGTCCGTAGATTACGTGACGAAAATTCAAGATTGAAACGTGAAGACAAACAATTGATTGAAGCGAGAGAAGCAATTCCTGCAACTTCAACTCCTTTGCTACAAGGTATCACACGTGCATCACTTCAAACTCAATCATTTATTTCTGCTGCTTCTTTCCAGGAAACAACGAAAGTATTGAACGAAGCTGCCATTTCAGGAAAAGAAGACCACTTACAAGGATTAAAAGAAAACGTTATCGTTGGACATTTAATTCCTGCGGGTACAGGTGTTCGTGAGTTCCAAAAAATGATTGTTGGTTCACAAGAAGCTTACGATGAATTAGTAGAAGCTTAAAAGCAACTCAAAAATAAAGGAAAGCTCAATCGAAAGATTGGGCTTTCCTTTATTTTTTCAATTGGTAAATTGAATCGATAAATCTTCAAAAAAGTACGGATATGATTTATTTATGCATTCAAATCCATTTAGTTTTATAGCCCTTGTTGAGATACAGGCACCAATTGTCGCCGCCATTGCAATTCGATGATCATTATAAGTATCAATTGTCTCTATAGGAATTATCTTCCCCGTTCCAAAGATTGAAATAGTATTGTTTTCTATTTCAAAAGCGACAGAAAAGTGATTTAATAGTTCTGCGATAGCTTCTAATCGATTTGACTCTTTATTTAATAAGCGATTAGTGCCAGAAATAGTTGATTTTCCTTTTGCCGCACAAGCTAAAATTGAAAGTATTGGAAATAAATCAGGTGCGTCAGTTAAATCAAACGTAAATGGACTTTTTAGTTTGCTTTCATAAACACTTATAATCTCTATTCCTTCAGTTGAATTGTTAATTATAACTTCGGCTCCAAATTGTTTGAGAATTGAAAGAATTATGGCGTCAGCTTGTTTTGATTTTGAATTAAGCCCAACTAATTCAACACTTCCAGAAATGGCAGCTCCAACTAAATGATTTGATGCACCACTCCAATCTCCTTCAATAGTGTAGGAAGTTGATTTATAAGATTTATTACCTTGAATTGAAAATACTTTATCAAAAATTGAAGAAATTGATATTCCAAAGTATGACATAATTTCATTTGTCATCTCTAAATAAGGACGACTAGTGATATTTACTAATTCAATTACTGAAGGTTTATTCAATAAAGGCAAAGTGATTAAAATTCCACTTATAACTTGAGAACCTTGACTTGCATCAATTACCAAGTTTTGATTTGTTACTTGCCCATTTATTTGAATTGGTAACTTAAAATTATTATGCTCAACGATAAAACCTAATTGTTCCAGTATTTCAATTAATTGTTTTTGTGAGCGGTTTAAAATTGAACCTTCGCCGGTAAGTTGAATAGTTGAAGAAAACAGTGTTGCAACGATTCCCAACATTCGGAGTGCTAAACCTGATTCTCCAACGTTTAAGGTTACAGAATCTATTTTTTTTCTCAAGGGTGGAATAATTTTAATTCCTTCCCCTAAAACAATTATTTCTGCTCCTAATTGTCGAATGCAATTCTGAATAGCAAGTACATCTTTTGAATCATCAGCATTATAAATTATAGTTTCACATTTTGCTAATAAAGCTAGAATAAAAGCGCGTTGCGCAAAACTTTTAGAGCTATTTGCTCTTAATTTTCCAGTATATTTAAATGGATAAATTGTTTTATTCATCTTTCTTCTCTGAAAGTATTTCAGCTTGAATTCGAATTGATTCCTGATGTATTAACCGAAATAAATCATTTGAAAATTGAGGTGAAAGTTCAGCTTTTTTTGCTCTTTCTAAGTTTTTTCTCAATGATTCTTCCCATTGACTATTTTGAAGAATAGCAATATTTCTATCCTTTTTGTAGCTTCCAATTAATTTTGAAACATCCATTCTTTCTCTCAAATTCCGTATGATTTCCTCGTCTTTTGAAGTCAATTGAGATCTTAGTTCAATTATTTCTGCTTCCTCTATTTCTTGTCTTCCACGAACGGTTAATGAATTTAAAAGAATACTTAAATCGGAAGGCGTTATTTGTTGTTTAGCATCTGTCCAAGCAGCCTTAGGATAACAATGTGTTTCAATCATCAATCCGTCGTATTTCAAATCGAAAGCACGTTGTGCTATTTCCAGTAATAAATAATCTCTTCCACCAATATGGGATGGATCACAAATCAACGGAATAGATGGTATTTCTTGTTTTAAATCAATTGGAATTTGCCAATTGGGATTGTTTCTGTATAGTGTTTTTTCATAAACAGAAAACCCCCTATGAATTGCCGAAATTTCTTTAATTCCAGCTTTTTGAACCCTTTCAATTGCACCAATCCAAAGTTTTAAATCTGGATTAGTTGGGTTTTTTACCATTACAGGAATATTAACTCCTTGTAATGCATCAGCTATTTCTTGAACCGTAAATGGATTAGCAGTTGAACGAGCACCAATCCAAATCATATCAAATCCTGCTTTTAGAACAGCTTCAACATGTTCGGCTTTGGCTACCTCCGTTGAGATTTTTAACCCAAATTGAGATTTAACTTCTTGCAACCAAGGAATAGCCTCATTTCCAACTCCTTCAAATTCTCCAGGTCGCGTTCTTGGTTTCCAAATCCCAGCTCGATAATAATCTAAAGGAAGTGAACTTAAACCTTCGGCGGTTTTTAAAACCTGTTCTCTTGTTTCAGCGCTACACGGACCAGCAATAAGTGTTGAAGGTATCATTTAGTTTTTATGAAGAACAAGTAAAAAAAGCTAATGTTCGCTTTTATTTAGCGTAATTTACAGCACGTTTTTCACGAATAACTGTCACTTTAACTTGACCAGGATAAGTCATTTCAGTTTGTATACGTTGAGAAATCGTAAATGATAATTCCTCAGAGCGTTGATCACTTACTTTTTCAGCTTCAACTAAAACACGTAACTCTCTACCAGCTTGAATTGCATAAGCACTTTGAACACCATCGTATGATAAAGCTAAGTTCTCTAATTCTTTTATACGTTTTATGTAAGCTTCCACGATTTCTCTACGAGCGCCAGGACGTGCACCTGAAATAGCATCACAAACTTGAACGATAGGAGAAATTAAGGTTGTCATTTCAATTTCGTCGTGGTGAGCTCCAATAGCGTTTAAAACATCGCCTTTTTCACCAAATTTCTCAGCAATTTTCATCCCTAAGATAGCATGTGGCAATTCTGGCTCTTCATCTGGAACTTTACCAATATCGTGCAATAAACCAGCTCTTTTTGCCAATTTTACGTTCAATCCAAGTTCAGCAGCCATAATCGCACAAAGGTTTGCTACCTCTCGGCTGTGTTGCAATAGGTTTTGACCATAAGAAGAACGGTATTTCATTCGGCCAATCATTCGCATTAATTCTGGATGTAAACCATGTATACCTAAATCGATACAAGTTCTTTTACCTGTTTCTGCAATTTCTTCGTCTAATTGTCTTTTCGTTTTTGCAACAACTTCTTCGATACGGGCAGGGTGAATTCGACCATCAGAAACCAATTGATGTAAAGACAATCGAGCAATTTCTCTTCTAACGGGGTCGAAACAAGAAAGTATAATTGCTTCAGGAGTGTCATCTACAATGATTTCAACACCCGTTGCAGCTTCTAAAGCTCTGATATTTCTACCTTCACGACCAATAATTCTTCCTTTAACTTCGTCTGATTCAATGTTGAATACCGAAACAGCATTTTCAATTGCTTGTTCTGTTGCAACGCGTTGAATGGATTGAATTACTATTTTTCTTGCTTCTTTGTTTGCGTTTAATTTTGCTTCTTCAGTAATTTCTTTAATAGTAGCCATCGCTCCAGTTCTTGCTTCGTCTTTCAACGCTTCCATCAGTTGATTTTTTGCATCTTCAGCTGATAAACCACTGATTTTAGATAACTCTGCTACTTGTTTTTGTTGCATTTTATCTAACTCTTGTGTGCGAATTTCAAGTGCTGTGTGTTTTGTGTCAAATTCAGATTGAACTTTTTCGATTTCTTTTTCCTTACGACTCAACTCTTCCATTTTCTGAGTTAAGGTTTTTTCTTTAGCTTTAACACGATCTTCATTCGATTGCATTTTACGCTCGCGATCTTTAAAGTTTATTTCGTGTTCTTCCTTCAATTTAAGGTACTTTTCTTTTGCTTGAAGAATGCGTTCTTTTTTGATATTTTCCGCCTCTAATTCAGCATCTTTAACGATTTTAAGGCTTTTGTTTTTGAGAGCAGTCTGTTGGATGAAAAACGTCGCAACGCCCCCACCAACAAGTCCGATTAATAAACCAATAATAATTTCCATAATAAACAACTGTTTAATTAAAATAATAAATCTCAGTTGTTAAAGGATGCTTGAAAGATTAATTGAACGAATCTATTTCTTTAGAAAATGCTTCCAAAGATGCTTCTAATGACGAATAATCAGCAGGTAATGTAATAGTTTCTGGTTTACTTTGTGCCACATTGCGTGAAATCAATTGTAAAGCAGACATTGCCAACAAATCCTGTGTGTCTTTTACTGCATAACTTTTACTCAACAATTCAATCGATTTGTTGATGTCATCAGCGGCTTTTAATACTTTTTCTTGCTCTGTTTCCAAAACATTCAAAGGATAAGTTCTTCCCGCGATGGTGATTTTCAATGAAACTTTACTCATTTCTATTGCTTAAGCTGTTCAATACAGTGTTCAATTTCTCTTACAAGTTCATCAATTTCCTCTTCTCGTTTACCAATAATTGGCACTTGAACTGGAACTTCAACAACTTTGTTTTGAGCCAAATGCAATGCCGAACGCAATGTTTCAACTTCTGTTTCTAACGAAAAAACTTGATTAGTCTTTTCAAGGTTAGTAGCTCGAAGTTGTTGAATTTCGTTTTCCAAATCAGAATTAGTTTTTCGCTCGTTTAAAAGTGCTCCGTGTAAGGATTTTACTTTATCGAGGATTTTATCAAGACTATTTTGAATGTTTTCGGTCATTATTTTTTGACTTTTCACAAAGTTAACATTGTTACGTTTACAAGCAATAGTTTTTGGTAGGTATTTTGCAACTTTTTGAAGATAACTTTGTACATGCGAAAGCTTCAAATTTTTATCCTATTTTTACTTTTTTCCTATTCAGTTAAAACTCAGATTGTTTTTTGTGAAAATGGTTTGCATTCACCACTTGCTATTCCCTTAGAATTAAGCGCAACTTTTGGAGACATTCGTCCCAATCATTTCCACATGGGTTTAGATTTTCGAACAAATGGGAGGGAAGGTGTTGCAATGCATGCGATAGAGGATGGTTTTATTTCAAGAATACGAATTTCTCCAAGTGGTTATGGTAAAGTTTTATACATTGATCATCCAAACGGAACCACTTCTGTTTACGCGCATTGTTCTAGTTTTTCAAAAATTGTTTATGATTATATTCTTCCAATTCAATACAAAGGTTTTTTAAATGAGCTTGACATTTCTTTAACGAATAAACAAATTCCTGTAAAAAAGGGTCAGCTGATTGCTTACTCTGGAAATAGCGGGAATTCAACTGGTCCGCATTTGCACTTTGAAATTCGAGATACCAAAACGGAGATTGCCTTGAATCCCTTGAAATTTGGTTTTTCTGTAATAGATACTTTACCACCTGTTTTAAACGCTGTTCAAGTTTATGCAATTGATGAGAATGGTTTTATGATTCCAGGAAAATCTAAATTGATTCCAATTACAAAATCTAAAAAAGGAATAATCACTCAGAATCAATTGGTCGTGTTTCCTCCTGATTTCTTGCCAACGGATGCAAAATTGGCTTTTGCAGTGAGTGGTTCAGACCCCATTGGAAAAAAGGGAACATCTTTTGGATTGTATGAAAACTTGTTGTTTCAAAATAATGACACCGTGTTTCAATCCAAGGTGAATCGAATTTCGTTTGAAGATGCACGCTATGTCAATAATCACATTGATTATCATGAATATAAATCCAGTAAAAAGAAGTTTCAAAAGTTGTTTCGCACCAAGTTTAACCCCTTGAAAATTTATGAAATGGAAGAATTAGGTGCTGTTTCAATAAAAATAAAAGACACCTTAAAAATGAAAATCGTCTTGAAAGATGTTAATCAAAATTCATTTGAGTATAATTTTCAAGTACTTATCAATACTGAAAATACTGTTAAATCAACTTCTTTTTTTAATCGAACGGATTATTTTGTTCCTGATTCTAGTTATCATTTTAAAGGTTCGAAAATTGAATTTGAAATTCCAAAATTTACTTTTTATGAGCCAGTAAGAAAGAGTGTGAATTTGGATAAAATGACACTTGGAGATGCTTCAATACCTATCCAAAAGGGAATAAAAGTAAGTGTAAACCCAAATCCTATTTTTCCGATTGAAAAGCAGTATATTAATGTAAATTCAGCGGGTAATCATTCATTAAGTACAAAGTTGGAAAACAAGAAATTAGTGGCAGAATCCAAGTTTTTAGGAAGTTTTTCAGTTAAAATTGATACCATTTCTCCTGCTGTTTCAAGTTCTAATTTTAAAGAAATTGATACTTTAATTGTTAAAGAGAAACTAACTTGGAAAATTTCAGATGCGCAAACAGGCATAAAAGAATACCATTTTTTTATTGAAGGAAAATGGCACCCGATTGAATTTGATTTGAAAAATAATCTGTTGATTTTTAGACGAAATCCATTGATTCGTTCTGAACAAAATCTTGAATTAATGGTAACTGATTTTTGTGGAAATACCACATTTTGGTGTGCTACTTTATGTATGAGTGATCTCTAGTTGTTTCTATTTTCCTCCGCTTGTAACAAATTCCTTCAAATATAAAGGTGTGAAATAAGCAACATCTTCAAATTTCTTTTGATTAAACTTTTCAAAAGCGAGAGTTATTTGACCTTTTGCAGATAATTGAATGGATGAATCAAAAGTTGCATTTCGGTTTCCCCATTGATTGCTCATTTTTTCGGCTCCATCTCCGAAATAAATAAATGGTTCAAAATTTTCATAACTTGTCTCATCCAAAATGTCAGCAGACAAAGGTTTAATTGTATTTAAAGAAGAATCAAAAATTTCACAATAAACTTCATTTCGTCTTGCATCTAACATGGGCACCAAGGTAGAGTCTGGATGTTTTTCTTTTCCAAGTAAAGCTAAAACTCCCAATGTTGAAACCGAAATTAATGGAATCGAAAGTGCAAAGCATAATCCTTTTGCTGCTGACAATCCAATTCTTAGGCCTGTATAAGAACCAGGACCAGATGAAAACGATATAGCAGCTAATTGATTGGGCAATAAATTGTTTTTTGAAAGAATTTCCTCAATAAAAACGGTCAAATATTCTCCATGAATATAATTTTCAGCATCGTTTTCAATACAATCTATCAACTTTCCATTTTCTGAAAGAGCAACGGAACACATTTTTGTGCAAGTTTCAATATGAAGTAGAAAGTGATTCATTCTTTTATTTCAAACTTAAACCCAACACCGTGAATATTTGAAATTTTAATTGTTGGTTCAAGACTTAGGTATTTTCTTAATTTCGTTATAAACACATCAAAACTTCTTCCAACGAAATAGTCGTCTTGTCCCCAAACGGCGTTTAAAATCACTTCACGCGGCACCACTTGATTTTTAAATTTGTAGAGTACTTTTAATATATGCGCTTCCTTTTTCGTTAGCGTTTTGATTTCGTCACCGTTCTTAAGCGTATAGTTTTCAACGTCGAATAAATAAATGCCTAATTGAATTAGTTTTTCTTCTTCAGTTTCAACTTTAATATTTACTCTTTTTAATAATGCTTTAATACGAAGTTGTAACTCTTCAACGCTAAAGGGTTTTGTCAAATAATCGTCACCACCAGAATTGAATCCCTGAACTTTATCTTCGGTCATTGATTTTGCCGTTAGAAAAAGAATTGGAATTTCGGCGTTCATCTTACGAATATCTTTTGCAAGTGTGAAACCGTCTTTTTTTGGCATCATCACATCTAAGATACACAAATGATAATCTTCGGAATTGAATCTTTGTAAAGCTTCAACACCGTCACAACATAAACTAACGGAATAACCATCAGATTTTAATTGATCGGAAATAACTAATCCTAAATTAATATCATCTTCCGCCAAAAGCACTTTAATTTTCATGGATTGAGCTGTTGTTTAATGGTTAAAACTATCAACACTTTTCAAATATCCTTAATTATTTTTTAATGTCGGATAAATTAAATGAGAAGTTTGTAGCGATTTCGTGTTTTTTTATGATTTAACTGTTGTTTTATATTAACGAAACGTCTAAAAACACCGAGAGCCTTGAACAATGTCCAAAGCTCGCGGCAATCAACCTAACCTACTACTATCGCAAATGTATGGATAAAACGTATATAAAGTTGTTAATTGTGATTTTTTTTTCATTTTTTCAAGGGGTATTCCTTTTAATTTACATTATAGTGTTAGCTTGGATTTGACAGTTCTATAAACTTTATTGTTTTTTAATTCTTATTATCAGAACAATAACCTGCCAATTTAAGGTATTGTCATAAATACAGATAGTTAATTCTTTTTAAAAAAAGAGATTTCAAAAAGAATCTATTTCGTTTTGAGTAGAAAGAATTATCTTTACTTTATAAATACAAATTAATGGCATCAATTTTAATCGTTGACGACGACGAAGACATTCGTGAAATTCTAAAGTATAACCTTGAAAAAGAAAATCATACTGTAAGAGCTGTAGATGATGGTCTTAAGTGTTTAGTTGAAGTTAGCAAAGACAAACCTGATTTGATTCTATTAGATGTAATGATGCCAGGAATGGATGGAATTGAAGTTTGTGAACAATTAAAAGGAGTACCTGAGAGTAAAGATGTTTTAATCTGTTTTTTAACCGCACGAAGTGAAGATTATAGCCAAATTGCTGGTCTAGAATCAGGAGGTGATGATTATGTTACAAAACCAATTAAGCCTAAAGTTTTAGTAAGTAGGATTAATGCTTTACTTCGCAGAATTGAAAATAGAAATCCTATTGAAAGTCATTCAAGTAATGAATTGCGAATCAACCGAGAAAAATACTTGATTGAAAATGATGGGAAGGAAATTCAATTGCCAAAGAAAGAATTTGAATTGCTTGCGTTGTTGGTTTCCAAACCAAATTTTGTATTCAAAAGAGAGGTTATACTCGAAAAAGTTTGGGGAACAGAAATTGTAGTTGGAGACAGAACGATTGATGTGCACATTCGAAAATTACGTGAAAAAATTGGAGACCATCATATCACCACTGTAAAAGGCGTTGGTTATAAATTCAACGATTAATTTGGCTCACTTTTTGCCACTAAATTTTTTTTTAAAATTCAGTTATGAAATCACAATTCTACCTATTAGTTTCTTTTCTTGCGTTCAACTTTTCCTTTTTTGCTCAAACAGAAGATGTATTTGCAGGTTTGAAAACGCAGTTACAAAGTTGGGACCCCGTTAGAGGTGAATGGTTGGCAAATTCATTTCGTTCGATATCAAAAGGTGAAGCAATTCCAGACAGAACTTTTCCTGAAGAGTTCACACCTTATGAATTATTGACAATGGTTCCAATGGATAGAAGAAGAGAATTGTTAAACACAATTCAAACAAATAATCGAAATCCAAACCCAACTTCAGGAACAAATTGGGCACCAATAGAAATGATTTTGAATCATAGCTTTTGTGATCGTTTGACAGGAAGAAGTTATGGCGACCCGCATTTAAATTCTTTTGACAAAGCAACTTATTCTTTTCAAACAGTGGGAGAATTTGTATTATCAAAATCAAGCAAAGGACATTTTGAAGTTCAAACGCGGCAAAAACATCAAAGCGATAATTTCTCTTTAAATACTGCTGTAGCAATGAATGTAGGTGGAGATCGTTTGTGTTATTACGCAGAAGACAAACCTGATTTCAACAATGTTCCTTTTCGTTTAGAAGGTCAGCCAATTCAATTACAAGGTAGAACCTACTTTTTACCTCACGGAGGAACTATTCGTTTAGAAGGAAGGAATTATATTGTTTCTTGGCCAACAGGTGAAACGGTAATAATGGATAGTAGAATGAGTGGTGCAATGCAATTAGCTAATATTACGGTTCAAATTTTTGCTTGCGATAGAGGCGATTTCGAAGGTTTGCTAGGAAATGCGAATGGTGATATGAATGATGATTTTAACACAAGAAATACCAATAGTTTTCGACCAGTTTATGCTTCTTTTTCAACTTTTGGTAATTCAAATCTTGCGAGAGGTTCAGAAATCGCAGAAAAAGAATACCTCGCTTTTTTAGCGAAAGATTTTGCAGAAGAGTGGCGTGTGAATGATTTGACAACTTTGTTTGATTATGGAAATGGACGTTCAACAATTTCATATACAGATCGTTCGTTTCCTCGTGTGCATTTAACGTTGAACGATTTAGACATGGGTCGTCAAACCAATGCGCGTCGTCGTTGCGAACAAATGGGAGTTACACCAGAAGAAATGCGCGGTTGTATTTTTGATAATGGTTTTTTGGATATCACTCCAAATCCAATTCCAACTCCAACTAATCCTGTAATTGGCAGAAATCTACATGACATCAGAAAGCCAGCCTTAAACACAAATGATAGAACCTTTGGAGAAGGTGGTGTTTTGAGTTCAACTCCACGAGATGTTAACCCAGACGGGACAATCAAAGATTTTAATCCTCAAATTAAAGAACCAGTTCGAGGAAACGATTTTGAACCAGTTAACAAAGGTGAAAATGGAGAAGTGGACAATGGAAATAATTCAACTGTTGCGCCAGAAAAGAAACCAGATAGAAGTTTTGAAACAGAATCTACCAAACCGAATTCGTCCTCACCAGTTAAAGATGAAAAACCTGCAACTAATTCTAAGCCAGTGTTTTCATCTCCAGTTAACAAACCTTCTTCTTCACCGTCCAAACCTACATCGACGCCTGCAAAACCATCTATTTCTCCTTCTAAACCATCAATTGGAGGGATGAAACCAGGAAAAGGTTAATTTTTAATTATTTTTTTAATGATTAACTGATTGTCAGTAATTTGAAACTGAAGAAAGTACACTCCAGTAGTTAAAAACTCAGTAGGGATTGTTCGAACTTGTTGTTTGCTAACGAATAATGTTTTACCGTTCAAATCTTTTAGCTCTAATGAAGAAATTTCTTTATTTGTTGAAATTGAAATTTCCGATTGAAAAGGATTTGGTGAAATATTAATAGAATTTGAATTTAATTCATTTAAATCAGCATTTGGGCACGACTTTCCATTTAAAAAATCCCAAATAACTTGTGGTGAATAAATATCCATATTAATATTGCCAACACCACCTACGAACGTTGAAATTCCCGGCCATTGGTGTCCACCATTTGCGATTTTAATTAATTCCAAGCTACTATTTGTACAATTGGAATAAGTTTCTCTTGAAACAGTTGACAAATCCAAAAGGCTTGGATTGGGTAAATCTATTGAACTTGGATTTGAATTACAACCTAAAAATTGTTGCCATTTATACATTGTTTGTGAAACAGAAACACCAGTTGTAATGCTTCCTAAATAAGGTACAACAGCATCCGTCGTTCCGTGCATGTGTAAAACAGAAGTTAAATATTTTGGATTACAATTCGTGTAAACTGTGTCACTCATATTTCCGGAAACCGTAGCAATTGCGGCAAAACAATCTTCTGACTCACAAGCCATTTTCTGACTCATAAATCCACCATTAGAAAATCCACATAAATATTGTTTCTGAGGGTTTGTATTAAAATTAGAACGAAAATAAGCGGTTATTTTTTCAATAAATCCTTTGTCATCAGTACTTGAAACAGAAACATTCATATTTGCATTCCACGCATTATTGTTTCCATCTGGGTAACAAACGATAAAATTATTTTCTTCTGCAATTGTGTTAAAGTTGGTTATTTCCATTATTCCAGCTGCAGTTTGGGTTAAGCCATGTAAAACGATAAGCAATGGTAATTCCTGTGAAGCATCCCATGTGCTAGGTTTATAATAAATGAAATTACGCAACAATCCATCATGACTCATTGGAACTACAGTTTGCGATTGAACAGCACTAAACAAAAAGAGAAATAACGCAGATAAAATAGATTTCATAATTCAATATTACGAAAAAAAGGCAGAAACTTTATTGTTTCTGCCTTTCCCGTTTGATAAGAGAGAGATACTTATTTCACGAAATTGTAATGTAAAACGCCGCTTGAGTTTTTGATTACAAAGATATAATTGCCATTTTTTAAATTAGTTACATCAATTTTACTTGACGTTGTTGTTAAATTTCCATTCAAAATCAATCTACTATTTAAATCAACAACTTCGTAAGTAGAAGGTTCAGTTATTCCCGCAATATTTAATTCATTTTGAACAGGATTTGGAAATAGCTTTAAATCGTTTGTTTCATTTTCTGAAATCTCAACTAACTGATAATTGATTTGAGAATTGATTTGCAAGTATTTCGGATTGTCTTTTTGTCCGCAAGTTAATTGAAGAATAACATCATAAACCCCAAAGCCTGAATTGAACTGATAGAAAGCACTAATGTAAATTTGAGTACCGTTATTCAAACCAATTTGCCATGTTACAAGCGTTGAATCTATGTAAGAAAGATACGATGAAACACTTGCGCTTACAATATCATTATAATCGAATGAACACTCATCAATCCAATCGCTTATTGCAGTGCCAACCACTGATGAATCACCGAAAACTGTTCCGTTAAAAATAATAGTGTCCCCAACATTTGCACCTGCGTTATTACCTACAATTCCTGTTGCGTTTGCAACACATCCAGCAGCATCAACAACCGAAACAGAATAAGTTCCAGGACATAGGTTACTTAGCGTTGGTGAGATTGCTCCATTGTTTGAAATGTAAGTGTAAGGCGCTGTTCCTCCAAAAACGTTAACTGTATAAGAACCATCACAAATTGAATTTGATGCTGCGTTTATGGTTGAAATTGATGCTGAAAAACCATTACAATTTGTAAGGTTTGTTGAATCTTGAGTGATGTTAAAATACTGATAAGTCGAACATCCCGAAGCATCCACAACAGAAATGTTATAATATCCTTCGCATAGATTATTAATGGTAGAATTGGGTGTTTGATTTGAATTTGATATTGAATATGTATAAGGTGCTGTTCCGCCAGTTACAGAAATTGTTGCCGAGCCATCACAAGCAGATGGATTTGAGATATAAGTTGTCGCAACTGATGCAGAAAAACCAGTACAAGGATTTGAATTAGAACCAATTGTAAAAGTTTCAGTCATAGTTCCATTCAAGGTATTGAAAGTTACCGTATAAGTCCCTTGACACAAGTTACTAATTGAATAGGTTCCTGATTGAATAATTGTTGAATTATCTGTCCAGTTTAAAACGGAAGTAACAGAATTTGAATCTTGAATGTAAGCATATCCGTCACAAGCCGTTGGACTTGAAGCGCCATAAGTTGCGACATATTGAGCATTTCCATTGAAAAAAGAAAAGAAAGCCATAAGGGTTGAAAGTAAGGTTATTCTCATAATTTAGTTTTTGTGTTTCATTGACGAAAAAGTTGGAATTTTAGTTGCGTAAAAAAATCACACTTAACAATTCAATCACAAGCAATGACTATTTTTGAGAAAAAATAAATCAATGAAAAATATCGTCTTCATTTTTGTAACTTTTCTTTTCACTTTTTCCACTCATGCCCAACGCTCTAAACCACCAAAATTAGTTATTGGAATTGTCGTAGATCAGATGTGTTATGAGTATTTATATCGCTATCAAGCCAATTTTGTGGAAGATGGATTTAATCGCTTTTTGAAAAAAGGAATGAATTGTAGAAATACGTTGTATAATTACGTTCCAACTTTTACTGGTCCTGGTCATGCATCCATTTATACTGGAACAACTCCAAGTAATCATGGAATCGTAGGAAATGATTGGTATAATCGCGAAACACAAGGAAATATGTATTGTGTACAAGATAATTCAGTTGCAACGGTTGGAAGTAGCTCCAAAGAAGGACAAGTTTCACCTGAAAACTTAAAAACTTATACAGTTACCGACCAATTAAAAATGACTTATCCAAAAGCAAAAGTGATTTCAATGTCGATTAAAGATCGTGGTTCTATTTTGCCTGGTGGACATTTGAGTGATGGTTCCTATTGGTACGACTATGCAACTGGAACTTTTATCACTAGTACTTATTTCAAAAAAGAATTACCAACTTGGGTAAGCAATTTCAACGCAAGTAAAAATGCAACAACTTATACTAAAACTTGGGATTTATTGTTGCCAAAAGAACGTTATAATTCAGTGGATGAAAGTCCGTATGAAGTGGTTTTAACTGGAAAAACGAGTGCAACTTTCCCTTATAACTTTATCGAAATGGGAGGAGGAAAAGCAAGTCCAAAACTATTTACTACTTCACCTTTTGCAAATGATTTATTGACAGATTTTGCGTTGGAAGCTATCGAAAAAGAAAGTTTAGGTGCAGATAATCAAACCGATATGCTGTGTATTAGTTATTCAACACCAGACATTGCAGGACACGCTTTTGGACCTTATTCTTTGGAATTAGAAGATATTTATTTGCGTTTAGACCGAGATTTAAAAAAATTAATGGATGGTTTAGAAAAAAAATATGGCAAAAATGGATTTACAATTTTCTTAACCGCTGATCATGCTGTTGTTCCTGTTCCACAAATGTTGGTAGATAAAAAAATGCCTGGAGGTTATTTCTATTTGAATCAAAATATGGATGATTTGAGAAAATCAACTTTAACTGAATTTGGTGCTGATTTAATTGAATACGAGGAAAACTTAAACATTTATTTAAACCATGAAAGAATTGATTCATTAGAATTGAAGAGAGAAGCGGTAGCTCAATTCGTTGCAGCTAAGGTTCGTACTTGGAAAAATGTCAAAGTTGTTTTCACTTCAGGAGAATTAGGTCAAAATACTTCTAGTGACAACGAATGGAAAGATATGTTACGTAAAGGTTTTGAGCTAAATAGAAGTGGTGATGTTTTATTTATTTTAGAACCTGGATTTTTACCACTATCGAAAGAAACAGAAAAATCTCACCAAGGAACTTCTCACGGTTCAGCGTTCAATTACGATGGTCACGTTCCGCTGTTGTGGTTTGGAGCTGGTATTCAACCAAAGGATGTTTTCACGCCTTATAAAATCATTGATATCGCCCCAACTTTAACCCATATATTAAACCTACAACGTTCTGGAGCAATGACTGGTCAACCAATTATTGAAGTTTTAGAGAAATAAATGAGCAATAAAGATTTTTTTTTAGAACACCTAGGTCAAACGAGTCCATTTCCTTTTTTGATAGAAGTTGAAAAAGCGGAAGGAATAAACATCACAGCAAAGTCCGGTAAAGTTTATATGGATATGATTGCTGGGGTGGCAGTAAACAACATCGGTCATCGACATCCTAAAGTTGTGGAAGCGGTTAAAAATCAAGTGGATAAATACTTGCATGTAATGGTTTATGGTGAGTTTATTCAAGATCCGCAAACTGATTTAGCAAATGCTTTACTATCCGTTTTACCTCCAACTTTAAATAGTGTTTACGTTGTAAATTCAGGAACAGAAGCGAATGAGGCAGCCATAAAATTGGCAAAAAGGGTAACAGGTAGAATGGAAATTGTTTCATTTCGTGGCTCTTATCACGGAAGCACAATGGGATCTTTGAGTATTTCAGGAAATGAAATTAAAAAACAAGCTTTTCGTCCTTTGTTGCCAGACGTTCGTTTTCTCCAACACAATAACATTGAAGAAATCCAACAAATAACTGAAAAAACAGCTGGCGTTATAATTGAAACGATTCAAGGAGATGCTGGAGTTCGGATTCCAGATTTAGCTTTTTTACATGCTTTAAGAAAACGATGTACAGAAGTTGGCGCTTTGTTGGTTTTTGATGAAATCCAATGCGGAATGGGACGGACAGGATCTATGTTTGCGTTTGAACATTTTGGAATTGTACCCGATGTCTTGACTTTAGGGAAAGCTTTAGGCGGAGGAATGCCAATTGGTGCCTTAGTTTCTTCTCAGAAAAACTTAAATGAGTTTACATACAATCCTATGCTTGGTCATATCACTACTTTCGGTGGTCATCCTGTAGTTTGTGCCGCAGCTGCTGCATGCGTTGAGGTGTTGAAAACCGAAATTGACTGGCTTCAAGTGGAACGAAAAGGAAAATTATTGGAAGAAATCATAGCTCAAAGTCCTGAAATTAAAGCTATAAGAAGAATCGGAATAATGTTTGCCTTTGACATGGAATCTAGTGAACGAGTAGCGAAAGTGGTGGATAAATGCTTAGAAAAAGGATTGTTAACCTTTTGGTTTTTATCTCATCCGTATAGTTTCAGATTATCGCCACCTTTAATCATTTCTGAAGACGAAATCAGAGAAGCAGGCAAACGAATTTTGGAAGCAATTGCGGAAACAGCATAACAAACAGTTCTTTTTATTGTTAAAGAAGTATCTTTGTCAGCACTAAAAAAGAAATGAAAGTAACCGAACACATCAATAACGCAAACGACACCTTATTCTCTTTTGAGATTTTGCCACCATTAAAAGGAAAAAGTATTCAATCTATTTATGATGGAATTGATCCTTTGATGGAGTTTAAACCCAAGTTTGTGAATGTTACTTACCACCGTGAGGAATTCATTTATAAAGAAAGAGATAACGGATTGTTAGAAAAAATTGCAATACGCAAACGTCCTGGAACAGTTGGAATTTGTGCAGCAATTATGAATAAATACCATGTTGATGCAGTTCCGCATTTAATTTGTGGTGGTTTTAGCAAAGAGGAAACTGAAAACGCATTGATCGATTTGCAATTTTTAGGAATTGATAATGTTTTAGCTTTACGTGGCGATTCCATAAAAACAGAAAGTACTTTTCGTCCGCATGCTGATGGACATGCCTTTGCTGTTGATTTAATTCATCAGATTTCTGATATGAATCGCGGAAATTACATGATGGATGATGTTCAATTGGAACCTACAGATTTCTGTATCGGAACGGCTGGTTACCCAGAAAAACATTTCGAGGCAATGAACCTTGCAACGGATTTAAAATACTTAAAAGATAAAGTGGATGCTGGTGCTGAATATATTGTAACTCAAATGTTTTTTGACAATGCTAAGTTTTTTGCTTTTGTCGATGAATGTAGAAAAATTGGAATTGAGGTGCCGATTATTCCAGGATTAAAACCATTGAAAACATTAGCTCACATTTCTTTTTTACCAAAGTTTTTTAAAATTGATTTTCCAATTGAGTTGTCATCAGAATTACTTAAATGCAAAGACAATAAAGCAGTTGAGCAACTTGGAGTCGAATGGGGAATCCATCAATCAAAAGAATTAAAGGCTGCAAATGTTCCTTGTATTCATTATTACACCATGTCTAATTCTTCTCAAGTAAAATCAATTGCTAAAGAAGTATTCTAATTAATCGTTATGAAAAAATCGCTATTTGTTTGTTCTTTATTTCTTTTACTTTCATTCAATAATTTTATTTCTTCACAAAGTCTAAAATTAACGAATGCGATTGTCATTGCACAGTTTGATAAACAAGAAGACCGTTATGCATTGGAAGTTAGCTTGACAGAAATGTTGGCAGAGTATAACATAAAAGCAATGCCTTCGTTGAATTTGTTGAAGCAAGGAGCTGATGCTTCAGTTTTAGCAGATGATACACTTCAAAAAAACTTAAAAACAGCAGGTTATGATACTTATTTAGTTGTGAATGTTCGTGGTTATGACCGCACATTTAAACCTGCGACACAAAAAATATCATTTGCTGAAATATTGGATATGACAAGTATTTATCATTTATACAGAGACGAAGCAACATCTGTAAGTTTTGAGTTTACTTTCTTTAGAAATAACGAAGTTGTCCAACGCAACATCTTAAAATGCGGAAATATTTCAGATAGAAATTCAGTGCTAAAACGTTTCCGTAAAAAACTTCCTAAAATCATTACAAAAAGCTGGAAGGCTTAATCTTTCATCGGACCTTATTTAAATTTTATTTCCTCCTTCTTTCCGTTTCTATTTATTTCTTGAATTGAAATTAGCTTATCGTTTTCATAGATAAGTATCCGATTGCGCTCAAAAACTTTGTCTTGACAAGGTTTTCCTGTGTAAATTCCTTTAACTTTTACGATAATAGTGTCATGTGAGTTGTATTTAATAGGCAATTCACGTTCGAATTGTCCACTGTTTCCATAAATATTTCTGAAAACAAAATTTACATCAATATTTTCACCGGGCGCATATTGATTTTTGGGTGGTTGGTTGTGAATCGATTCTGAAAAGGTAGCGTAAAAAAGATCTTGGTGCTTATAATTGTAAGCATCAAAGTTGATATACAAAATTTCATTTCCTGTGTTGGTAAATGTGAATTTTGCAGAATCTAGTGTTCCAAAAGGAATTTCACCTAAATCAATCGTTTTTTGGTCAACAGAAATAGTTGTAGCCTTATAAATTACTTCTCCTTTAGCACTGATTTGTGCAGAATTGTTATTGTAAGTCACGGAAATCGAACGATTAAAAACACCAATTCGTTGGGTGTCGTAACGAAAACGGATTGCTCCACGTTGACCAGCTGCAATGGGTTCTTTGGGCCATTCTGCATAAGAACCACCATCACTAGTTGAAGCGCGCGAAATAATTATTGGCTCGTTTCCTGTATTTGTAAACCAAATGTTTTCAAATAAATAGGTTCCTTGCACGATTTTTCCAAAATTCACAACTGTGGAGTCAAAGGTTAGCTTTGCTTGGGAATGTAAAGCTTCAACAGTTAACAAGCAAAGCAAAGTGAGTAGGATTCGCATTTTTTGATGCAAGTTAATCTGATTTAAAATAGGTTAAGGTTAATGAAAAGTTAATGCTTGGGGATTCTATTTGTTGGATTGTTTGTTATCAAATTGTTCAATGAGATACCTTTTCCCCTTTTCTATTTCGTTAATCAATTCATTTTCTGTGGGTAAATACGGTAAGTATTTTGTTGCAAACAACTGTTGGTTTTCACTTAGAACAGAATATTTAGCAATCGTTTTGTCTGTTTCTGTACAAAGTAAAATACCAATTGTCGGATTGTCTGTTTCTTGTTTTCTCAAATCATTAAACATTCGAACATACATATCCAATTGACCAATGTCTTGGTGGGTAATTTTATGCGTTTTTAGCTCTACAATTACAAAACATTTCAAAATGTAATTGTAAAAAACGAGGTCTATGTAAAAGTTCGCTGTTTCAGTTCTAACCAATTGTTGTCTCTCAATAAAAGCGTATCCTTTCCCCAATTCAAGAATAAATTTCTGAAGGTTATCAATCAGTGCTTTTTCAAATTCCGCTTCTGTGTAAGCAAGATTAACTGGTAAATTGAGGAATTCCAAAACAGATGGATTTTTAATAAATTCAAAGCTTTCATTTTGATTCG
>JBILHL010000042.1:0-22475 GCA_044350515.1 Crocinitomicaceae bacterium
TCAACCTCGTTCTTTGACTGTGAAGAAAGTAGTCGCTGATAATAAAGAGTAGAAATATTTCTTTCTAATGTACGAACAGACCAATTATTGAGAGCCGTTTCTTTTAGGTAATATGCTCTTGCATTTTCATCATTAACACGCATAATTAATTGATAGTGCGACCAGTTAATAAACTCTGAAAGTTTTGAAGACAAAGGTTTTTCAAATTCGCCAGACACTGTCTGGCTTTTTGTGTTGAATTCAGCAGACACCGTCTGCTGAATTGAAATTAAATTAGGAAATGAAAGATAAAACAGCCTAAACGATCTTAAATTTGTAACTGAATACCCTTTCCCTAAATCAGCAAGAAGCTCTTTTATTTCCATTTTGTTCTTCTTCTACGATACGTTTCCCTACCAAGCAATACGCTTCTATCATTGCTGTATTGACTGCGGAATAAGCTTTTTTGCGTGCGTTATTAAGAATTTGTTTGATTTCTAAAACATAAGTTTGATTTGTCGCTTTCATCATTTTTGTGTTGAATTTCTATTGAATTTAAGCAAATAATTCATTTCAAACAAAGTAAAAAACACGTTTTTTGACCAAAATCAGCATTTTTTAAGTTGAATTTTAAGCCTTTCTCTAAAAACTTTGTTGAAAAGTCAATATTAAGCAAAAGTTAAACGACGTTAAAATTTCTATTTTTGCCTCTATGACTCCAAAAGGCAAATTAATCATTATAGGTGGCGCTGTTGATAAAGGCAGTTTCACTGAAAGTAATTTCACGGATAACGTAGAGAAAAATTTAAACTTTTTCGAAAAAGGAATTCTTAAGAGAATCATTGACGAATCTAAGAATGGCAAGGTATCACGTATTGAAATCATACCTACGGCATCTAAAGTTCCAAATGAAGTTGGACCAGAATATGCTAAAGCATTTCAATATTTAGGTGCAGAAAATGTAGAAGTGTTGAACATTGAAAAACGTGAGGAAGCACTTTCAGAAGAATCTTATAATCGCATCAAAAATGCAGATGTGATTTTCTTTACGGGTGGCGATCAGTTACGTTTGACATCCATTATTGGTGGAACGCCTATGCACGACTTGATTTTACAAAAATACCAAGAAGAAGAATTTATTTACGTTGGAACTTCTGCTGGTGCAGCAAGTGCGAGTAAAAGTATGATTTACCAAGGTTCAAGTCACGAAGCTCTTTTGAAAGGAGAAATCAAAGTGACTAGTGGTTTTGGTTTGATTGATCATGTAGTAGTTGATACGCATTTCGTTCAGCGCGGTAGAATCGGACGTTTGTTCCAAGCTGTTGTGAGCAATCCAAAAACTTTAGGAATTGGTTTGGGAGAAGATACTGGATTATTAATCACTGAGGGAAATGAAATGGAAGCATTGGGTTCTGGTTTGGTAATTTTGGTGGACGGACGCAACATATCCGATACAAATATCACAGACGTAAATATCGGAGAGCCAATTTCAATTAAAAATCTAGTGGTGCATGTAATGAGTAAGAGTGATAAATATTTATTGAAAGAACATCAGTTTACTATTCACAATCACTAAATAATAACAATGAAATTATTAATACACGGCGGATTTTTCAGCGAGTTTTCACAATCCAACGAAACGAAAGTAGCCAAACAAAACGCAATGGAGCGCATCGCAAAGGCTTCTTTTGAGTATTTAAAAACGCATTCAGCAGTGGAAACAGTTGTTTTTGCAGTAGAACAATTGGAAAATGATTCGCTTTTTAATGCAGGAATTGGTTCGCAAATTCAAAACGATGGCGTAATACGTATGAGCGCTTCGTTGATGGATGGAACAAGTAAAAAATTTAGCGGTGTCATTAATATTCAAGATGTGAAAAACCCGATTCGCGTGGCTGAAAACTTGAATACAGTAGATGATCGCGTTTTGGGTGGTGATGGTGCAAATGCATACGCAAAAACGATTGGTGTTGAAACATTTTCTACAGAAATTCCAGAAAGAAGAGCTGAATACGAAGCAAAATTAGCCGCATCACGTTTGGGCACAGTTGGTTGTGTTGCCCTGGATAACGAAGGAAAATTAGCTGCAGCCACATCAACTGGAGGAAAAGGTTTTGAAATTCCTGGACGCATTTCAGATTCAGCAACAGTCGCAGGAAATTATGCCAATGACGATTGTGCAGTAAGTTGCACAGGCGTTGGGGAAGATATCGTAGGTGCTGCAGTAGCTTCGTCTATCGCCACAAGAGTTACAGATGGTTTTACTATTGATAAAGCATTCGATAAAACCTTTTCTGAATTAGCTAAATTTGATGGATTTGCTGGTGCAATCGGTTTGGACAAATACGGAAATATGTTTTGGCAAGAATCACATCCGAAAATTGTTTTCGCTGCGTATGATGGAGTCAATTTTACAGTTTTTAGTTAATAAAGAGATGAAAAAAATTGCTTTAATTTTTGGGTTACTTGTATTAACACTTTCATCTTGTGCCACATCAAAAAATGGCGGTGGATTCAATTTATTTACCATCGCGGACGATAAGAAATTTGGGGCAGAGGTTGCAACTGAAATCGAAAGCGACCCTACAAAATATAAGATTTTAGATTCATCCAAAAACGTTGCTGTTTACAAATACATTTACAAAGTCCGCGACAATATTTTGAATTCAGGTCAAGTTGAACACAAATCCGATTTTCAATGGAGAATTAGAATTATTCACGATGATTCAACCTTGAATGCTTTCTGCACACCAGGTGGTTACATTTATGTTTACACAGGAATTTTAAAGTTTTTAGAATCTGAAGATGAATTTGCAGGCGTACTAGCACATGAAATTGCACACGCAGATAAACGCCATTCGACACGTCAAATGACACAAATGTTTGGTGTTCAAATGATGTTACAAATTGTTGCTGGAAACCGTGAATTAGTTAAGCAGGTTAGTGGCGCTTTGATAGGATTGAAATTTTCGCGCAACCACGAAACGGAAGCAGATTTATATTCGGTGAAATATTTATGTCCAACAACTTACAACGCTGCTGGAGGTGCGGGTTTCTTTGAAAAAATCCAAGCAGTTGGTGGAGGTCGAACACCCGAGTTTTTAAGTACTCATCCCGACCCAGGAAATCGGGTAGTAAATTTCCAAACGAACAAAGAAGCAAATGAATGTAAAGGTTCAGAACGTTTTGTAAATGAATACAGAACGATGGTAGCATTGTTGCCAAAATAGGAAGTAACTCGAAAAGTTGGTTAAATTTGTAACGTTAAAAGATAAATTTTGGCTCCGTGGCGCAACTGTATAGCGCATCAGATTTCGGCTCTGAGGGTTGGGGGTTAGAATCCCTCCGGGGTCACAAAGTAAGCTAAAAGCCCCATTCTATATAGGTTTGGGGTTTTTTATTGCTCACCCCCCAAGCGGAATAATTTTTGATTAAATGAAGTTCTATTCCTTGTATTTACTGCATTATTAGAAAAATTCAAAAGTTAGAACTAGGTGTGTTATTCTGACAGAATCCTATATAATTCAAGGTTAAGATAATAATGTTTTCCCTCAATTGTTTTTTTCTCTAGAACGCCCATGGTGCAGAGCTCATTCAGGTATTTTCTTGCTGTTTTTTCAGCATATATGCTATGCTCAACTAGTTGGTTAACTTTTGTATAAGGTTGGTTAAATATGAACTCTATCAATTCCTTGGGATTAAGGAATTTACCTTCCTTTTTAATATAGTCTAATATTGCGTCTTTAACCGAAATGATCTCGTTTATTTTATGATACGTAATCTTGGAAGTATGTTCAACTGCATTAAGCATAAATAGAATCCATTCTTCCCAGTTTCCTCTTTGTGAAACACCTTGTAGTCCGGCGTAATAATCGGTTTTGTTATCGAGAATATATCGGCTTAAAAATAGAATTGGAAAATCTAGTAACCCTTTAGCTGTCAAATAATGGATATTGAAAACTCTACCTGTTCTGCCATTACCATCACGAAAGGGGTGAATTGCTTCAAATTGAAAATGAGCGATTGCCATTTTAATGAGGTAATCCATGTTATATGATTGGTCATCATTTAAAAAATCTATCAAGTTTGATAATTTCTTTTCGATCACACCTGCTCCTCGAGGTGGCGTGTAAATTACTTTGCCCGCAATTGGTCCAGTGCCACCTTGTTTTATAGATGTTTCAAGAAAGGGAGGCCTTATTTTATCTTTTGTTTGTTTTATTTCTTGAAAAATTTGAAGGAAATAATCTTGATTGAATTGCTGTGTTTTCGAAAGATAATTATACCCTGACCAAAGCGCTTCTCGATATCTCAACACTTCCTTTGAAGCACCATTTGCTTCACTTTGTCCATCACTAAATGCCTTATATAGTTCGTCATCTGTTGTGAAAATATTTTCGATCTCAGATGAGATTTTTGCCTCTTGTAAACTAATTGAATTTATCAGCATCCCTTGGTTAGGAATAACAACACTTCTGCCTTGAAGTTTGGCAAGCGCTGCTTTCGCATCTCCCAGTTTTTTTAATATAGGAATTGAATCAATCAATTCATTTCGGATTGGTAATTCTGGTAAATCATTCCAAGGTTTATTACGGTCTGGATTTATCTGATAAAGTAACTCGGACATAATTATCTTTTTTGTAAAAATACTACATTAAATAAACAAACGGTAAAAATCACAAAATATACAGTATCATTCTTTTTAAACGGTAAAATAGTGTTTCAAATTAGAACAAACAGTAAAATATAGCTATTTTACCTTCTGGTTAGTTTTTGAAGGTAAAGAATGGTCACAGTTCTTTGATGAGTACTTGGTAAATTCTCTAAATTCTATAACTCGCTCCAAATCCTTATAAAAGTTAGATTT
The DNA here is from genome assembly GCA_044350515.1 of Crocinitomicaceae bacterium. GTDB lineage: Bacteria > Bacteroidota > Bacteroidia > Flavobacteriales_D > Crocinitomicaceae > UBA952. The sequence continues at coordinate 4,847 of JBILHL010000042.1, forward strand.
TTCGACTTTCGGGGTCACAAAGTAAGCTAAAAGCCCCATTCCGTATAGGTTTGGGGCTTTTTTATTGTTCACCCCAAGCGGAGAAAATTGAGAGAAAATTGCAAGCGTCCTCTTGATATTACTATGTTTTGAGAATAAAACACAAGGTTAGAACTATGACATGATAATTAAGCGTTTTTCACGTATATTGCAATTTTTTAAGTAATTTTCACCCACGTTACATAAATTTCTTAGATCATAAATATGAAATGCCAGACAATATGGTCTCCCTTTTGGTTGGATTTTTGGAACAAGGAAATGGACAACTTTCTAAACGTGCACGAAGTAATGAGTTTAAAGAATTGACTGAGGATGAAATTGGTATAATTGAAGAGAAATATAAATCGATATTTTCTTAAGCAAGGAAGTAAACTCTTACAAAAGGTAGTTTTATCTTTTTTTACCTTTTACAGTATTTTTGACGGTATCTTCCCAATCCAAAACCCCTTCCAAATCCTTATAAAAGTTATGTTTAACGATTTTAAAGGGAATAATTAATAAATTTATATCAATGTTAATCAGTAAGTTAGTCTTTTTTTATTGCCCTGCTATATCCCAAAAGAGTTTTTATATTTTCAAACACATTCAATCTAATTTTTAGTTTTGAGCGCTATTCCTAATCTAAATCCCAAACTAATCTATTAACAAAGGTTACTTTTACATCTAAAACCTAATTGAAATAATTCATTAAAAAAGTATATGGCATTCGAAGAAAAAATGGAAGTAATGGAGTCAATTGAACAACACGTTGGAAATTTTATTGATGAAAAAATGAAAACACCAGAAACGAGTTGGCAACCAACGGATTTTATTCCAAATGCTGCTGATGCTGATTTTGCAGATAAAGTCCGTGTACTTCAGGAAGGAATTGCCCAAGTTCCAGACACCGTAATGGTTTCATTGGTTGGTAATATGATTACAGAAGAAGCTCTTCCTAGCTATCAAACATTTTTCAATTTATTAAAGGGAATAAACGAGGACCGAACAGTTGCGAGTCCAAATGCTTGGGTACGTTGGTCCCGACTTTGGACTGCGGAAGAAAATCGACATGGTGATCTGTTGAATAAATATCTCTATCTCAGTGGACGTGTTGATATGCGAGAAGTAGAAATTACGATCCAACGCTTGCTTTACAATGGTGTTGAACTACAAACAGCAGCCGACCCGTATAATGGATTAATTTATACTTCTTTTCAAGAACGCGCTACAAAAATATCACATGTAAATACCGGAAAAATAGCCTTAAAGTCGGGGGACAAACTACTTGGTAAAATATGCAACACGATCGCTGGTGAAGAAGCTTTGCACGAAAAAGCCTACAAGTTTTTCATGAGTAAAGTGTTTGAATCCGATCCAAATGGTGGACTTGCTGCATTTGTTCAAATGATGAAAAAGAAAATAGTCATGCCAGCATCGTTAATGGATTTTGGTACTGACAAAATGCAATATGTGAATTATGCGTCAATTACACAAAAAATAGGCGTCTATACCAGTCATGATTATGCGAACATCATTGATCACTTGGTGAAATTCTGGGGAATAGATAAGCTAAATGGACTAAGTGGCGAAGGAAATAAAGCACAAGATTTCTTATCCTCGCTATCAGAACGCTATTTCAAACTTGCGGAAAGACTACAAGAAACGACAGAAGTACAATTGATTTGGTTGAATAAGGTAAAATGCTCAATTTAAGCGAAAAAAGTTAGATTTTTTCAGTTTATTTAATCGCTATTTTGCGTTCTATTACAGACATGGCAATAAAAAACGGACAAAACTTACTTAATGCATTGTTCGTAGTTACTGAATTGGAAGTTACTGAATAATTACTATCCCTTAAATTCACAATAAAACCATGCATAAGTAATAATTTGTAAGCTAAGTATTTTAGGCTTCAATTCCTTTTATCACCACGACAATTTCTCCTTTAGGAGGTGTAGTCACAAAATAGGTTGTTAATTCCTCTAATGTCCCACGGTGATAGGTTTCATAGAATTTAGAAATCTCTCGCGCCACACATACTTCTCGCGTTTTTCCAAAAAACTCTTGCATTTGCTCCAGTGTCTTTGCTAGGCGATGAGGTGATTCGTACAAAACAACAGTTCTTTCCTCCTGACTGAGAACCTTTAAGCGCGTTTGTTTTCCTTTTTTGTGGGGAAGAAATCCTTCGTAAACAAATTTATCGCAGGGAAAACCACTTGCTACTAATGCAGGTACAAATGCTGTCGGACCGGGTAAACATTCGACTTGAATATCATTTTGAATGGCTGCACGCACCAATAAAAAACCTGGATCTGAAATCCCTGGTGTTCCGGCATCTGAAACCAAAACAACCATTTCTTCACCTTGAATAGCATCGATGCATTTTTCTAGCATTTTATGTTCATTGTGTGCATGAAAGGGGATTATTTTTTTTTGAATACCCAAATGATCCAAAAGTCGCTTGGTCATACGTGTATCCTCTGCATAAATAAATGCAGCTTCGTTAAAATAGCGAATAGTCCGTAAAGTAATGTCTTCTAAGTTTCCAATCGGAGTTGGTAATAATGCGAGTTTTGCCATTTATCTAGTTAATACAACGTATTCATTTAGAAGTGTTTCCAAAAATTTAGTAGGTTCCTTTGGCGTTTGTTCCAAATTCATTAATCGAGCGCTTTCGTTCGCGATTTTTACAACCAAAGTCTCTAATTCTTTGTTTTTGTTGCGTTTTAATTGTTGAATACAGTTTTTTATGTAAATCATATCTTCATCTGTAAATCGAATTACTTGCGGATAATTTGGTGTGAAGTTTTCATTGGTTTGAATGTTTAACACATCTTTTAATGAGTACGATTGTGTGGATTTCGTTTTTATAACAATTGTTCCTCCAAGTGAATCTCCAATACGTTGATTATTAATTGAAAGTCCACAAATGAAAGCATCAATAATGGATAGAAGTGGAATGAATAAAATGAAAAAATTCGCAGAAACCCATAGAAAATCACCTCGGAAAAACCAACGCGTCATCACTTCTTTAAAACCAACACGATCTCCAGTAATTTTTAAGACCCTGATTCCAACTACCATTTTACCTATCGTTTGTCCTCCAGTAATGTATTCCATAACGGGTTGGTAAAGAATCCAGGGTAATTTAATAAGTAATAAAGTCATGAACATCCAAGTGCCAAAATCAGTAAATAAATCATCAAACTGAATAGACATCATCGCTATAAATAAGTAAACAGAGAGAATGATAGTGTCTAAAATATAAGCTCCAATTCGCTGAAAAACCGATGCAGCTTCGAAGTCAATCAAAACATGTTGCGAAGATTTAAAAGTTAGCTTAACTGTACTCATGCAAATACGAATTTAACAACTTCTTCAATTTTACCACAACTAAAAACTTCGATATCTGATTTTTTAAGCTCTAAGCCTTTTGAATATTTGGAAACTACGATTTGTTTGTAGCCCAGTTTTTCTGCTTCGCTGATGCGTTGTTCTATCCGATTTACAGGTCTAATTTCTCCCGAAAGTCCAATTTCTCCTGCGAAAGCAACGGTTTTTGGAATAGCTAAATCAGCATTTGAAGATAAAACGGCCATTGAAACCGCTAAATCTATCGCTGGATCGTCCACCTTAATTCCCCCTGCAATGTTTAAAAATACATCTTTGGAACCTAATTTAAAGCCGCAACGCTTTTCTAAAACCGCCAGCAACATATTCAATCTTTTCGAGTCAAAACCCGTTGAAGAACGTTGAGGTGTTCCATAAGCAGCTGAACTAACTAAGGCTTGGACTTCGACCAATAATGGGCGCATTCCTTCAATTGTGGAAGCGATGGCGATGCCACTCAAATCCTTATCTGTATTTGTAATTAGAATTTCCGAAGGGTTTTCAACTCCCCTTAATCCTGCTCCATGCATTTCGTAAATCCCTAATTCATTCGTTGAGCCGAAACGGTTTTTAATGGTTCTTAGCAAACGGTAAATATGATTGCGGTCTCCTTCAAATTGTAAAACAACATCCACCATATGTTCCAAAACTTTTGGTCCTGCCAATGAACCATCTTTAGTGATATGACCGATTAAGAATATTGGAATATTCGTTTGTTTGGCATAACGCAAGAGTTGGGCGGTACATTCACGCACTTGCGAAATACTTCCGGGTGAACTTTCAATGTGTGATGAAAATAACGTCTGAATGGAATCAATAATGATTATTTCAGGTTCAATTTCATTGGCGTGTAAGATAATATTTTGAAGATTCGTCTCAGTAAGTAAAAAGCATGATTCATTAACTCTACCAATTCTGTCTGCTCTCATTTTTATTTGCCGATCGCTCTCCTCACCAGAAACATAAAGGGTTTTGATTGTGTCTGAAATTGCAAGTTGAAGCAATAAAGTTGATTTTCCAATTCCTGGGTCACCACCAAGCAAAATAATCGAGCCTGGAACTAATCCTCCACCAAGAACACGGTGCAATTCGGTATCATTCAGTGTTCTTCGTTCCTCTTCTTGTTTTACAACTTCCTGTATTAGTTGAGGTTTGGCATGCTTTGTTTCATTAGAAAAAGCCACTACATTTTTAGAGGGCTTTTCAATCATTTCTTCCACAAATGTATTCCATTCGCCACAAGAAGTACATTTCCCAAGCCATTTTGCAGCTTCGTAGCCACAACTTTGACAGAAAAAAGCAGATTTTATTTTAGACATTTATTCTTTTGCTTTGGAAATTCTGTAACTAAATTTTAATCCTATTCCAACATTTAGTTTGATTGTTTTAATAGGTTCAGTATCACCAATTTGAAATTTTTTATCCAAAGCAAAACCCAAGTTTCCAGATAAATCCAGAAAAAACCGTTTGTCAAAATAAAAATGATAGCCTAAACCAACGCGCGGTATCATTCTTTGATAATATTCTTTCGTTATTTGAGCTCCACCATCTTGAGAGAAATTTTTTCTGTATAATCGGTATTTGTATTCCGCAGAGAAATAAAGGTTTTCACCTAAAACCATCGGGAAGTATCTCAAAGCTAAACTTGCGCTAGGTCCAGGAACAACTCTTCGAGCGTTAACAACTAATACTTCTTGAAGTGCATTTTGAATGTAATTATCTGTCAATAAACCTAATCCAATTTCAAATGAAGTTTTTTTTGAAAACGATTGTTCGTAAAGTCCCGCGATTTCGCCTACAAAGATGGGCGCAACACTTAATTTTGTGGCACTAAAAGATTGAGGTTTTGGTTTTCTTCTTTGACCTACTGCAAAAATTGGTATTAATATCAGTAAAATGATTCCTAGTTTTCGCACATTCATTTCTATTGATATATTCATTTAAACAATTTTGCATAAAAATAGAAAAATATACAAAGGATACCAACGTTTAAGCCTTGATAATTTTTTTTGAAAAATTTCAAAACTATTGGTGATAGGAAAAACAAAAAATATAAATTTGTTGCTCAAGAATTTATTTCAATCAAAGTTATGTCGAAAAGAAGGTCTATAATAAGCTACGATAAATTAACCATCGAACAGAAAAAGCAAATTCTTAAAGAATTTCCTGATGGTTATATCAATCATTTAACAACTATCAAAACACCAACAGGTGAAATGCTTGATGCGTTGATTTGGGAAACGGAAGAAGTAATTTATTTGGTAAAAATCAATAAGATTACCCCTAAAATCAAACCGGTTTCGGATGATGACGATGAAGAGTTTGAAGACGATTTCGATAAAGTTGCAGATCTGAAGGAGGATGGGTTGGATGCTGATAGCGACGATGACGACGACGATTATGACAAACCAGACGATAATGCTGACGCAGATGATGAGGAGGAATAAAAATCCCTTTAAGTTTTAAGCGACAAGTCAAAAAATATTTTTAAACCTCAGTTCCTTTTTTTGGACTGAGGTTTAATGTTTAATGGAAATACTTTTTAGTATTAATTATTGCGAACTATAGAATTGTAAGTTGCGAACAGATGTCTATAATGCTTACTATTTCTAATTGCAAATGGAAAAACATAATGCTTAAAAGTTGCGTAAGATAGAATTGCTAACTTACACCTCGGAAGAAATTATTTATTGGGTTAAAATCTATTTTTTTTCAATACTTTAACGCTTACCAAAGATCTGTTTCTCTGCGTCAGTAGAAGGCAGATGATAAGGAGGTGACTATTTCAAATTAGATTTTTTTTATCCTACTTCCATCGTTTGTAGCGCTACCAAATCAGCGTACAATCCTTTTTTCTCAATTAATTGCTGATGCGTTCCCGATTCGTGAATGTCACCGTGTTGTAAAACAAGAATATTATCGGCATTTCGAATAGTTGACAGTCGATGCGCAATCACGATTGAAGTTCTGCCCTTCATTAATTTATCCAAGGCATCTTGCACCAAACGTTCTGATTCTGAGTCCAAAGCTGAGGTTGCTTCATCTAAAATCAATATTTGTGGATTTTTCAAAATAGCGCGTGCAATAGCAATACGTTGTTTTTGACCACCTGATAACTGAATACCTCTGTCGCCCACTTCTGTTGCTAACTTTTCTGGAAATGAATCGATAAATTCCCACGCATTTGCCTTTTTTGCTGCTTCAATCACTTCTTGTTCCGTTGCATCGGTGTTTCCAAAGCGAATATTTTCTAAAATCGAACCTGAAAACAGCAATACATCTTGCGGAACAATGGCTATGTGCTTGCGGTAATGATTCAAATCGTAATCAGTAATAGGTAGGTTATCGATCAAAATTTGTCCAGCTGTAGAATGGTAAAAGTTCAAAATTAAACTCGAAATTGTTGATTTTCCTGAACCACTTGGTCCAACAAGTGCCAATGTTTTATTTTTTTCAATATCAAAAGAAACGTTTTTCAAAATTGTCATGTCTTTTCGCTGTGGATACGCAAAACTCACGTTTTTAAATTCAATATCACCTTGAATTATTGCCTTGGAAGTCCCTGTGTTTTCAGCTTTTTCAGTCTTTTCGTTGATGATGTTCATTAAGTTTTCAGTTGCGCCAATCGACTTTTGAATGCTGGCATATAAATCAGGTAACGAACCAACCGAAGCACCCATCATAATCGTAAACAACACAAATTGGTAGAAACCTTCACTTGATAATTCTGGGTTTTTACCTTGTGTCATCAACATTCCTTGCCAAATGATAAAGACAATCGCACCGAAAAGGCAAAAGATGATAAAAGAAACAAAAAGTCCACGCCAAACACCACTTTTCACATTCAAATCGCGTGTTTTTTGCGTTGAATTTTTAAAGCGCGACAAAGCAAAATACTCATTCGTAAAAGCTTTCACGTTTGTAATTCCAGTCAATGCTTCTTCAACTATAGAGTTCGATTCTGCCGTAAAATCTTGCGCTTCTTTACTCAAACGACGAATGTAGCGGCCAAAAAACACTGCGATAATGGCCATCACAGGTACTGTTGCTAACATGATTAAAGACAATTTCCAAGAAATAAAAAGCAAGAAGAAAATTCCACCAACAACGATGATTATTTGTCGGAAAAATTCGGCGATAGTTGTGCGAAGTGTTTCTTGAATTTGCGTAACATCAGCCGACAAACGACTCGTTAATTCTCCCACTTTATTGCGATTAAAGAAATCCATTGGCATATAAACCAACTTATCGAAGGCATCATTTCTTAAATCACGCAAGGCATTTTCGGTAACATTATTAAAAATTACAACGCGAACGAAGGAGAAAAGCGCTTGAAAACCAAATAGAACAAAAAGTGTAAAAGCTACATTGTTAATGCTTGTTGTACTGATTAATTCTACGGAATCTTGCATGTTGGTTGCTGAACTTGTCCCCAATAATTTACCTAATAAGTAAGGAAACACAAGCCCTGCAGAAGTAGAAAGCACAAGGAAAATCCAACCGATGAAATAAATAAATCCGTAAGGTTTTAAATACCGAAAAATCCCAAAAGCTTTCGAATAGCTTTCTTTCGTTAGTTTAATTTTATCCTCTTTCTTATTTTTAGGTTTAAGCATTGTGCAATTTATTTTAGTGCAAAAATAGTGGGTTTATCTTCGATAATGATTTTTTAAATAATTTTGTTGAAAGAATTTGATATATAGAAAAATGTATTATCTTTGCACTCCTAATTTTTGATAACTTTTACAAGAAATAATCATGAAAAGAACGTTTCAACCATCGGTAAGAAAGAGAAGAAACAAGCACGGCTTCCGCAGTAGAATGGCTACAAAGAATGGTCGTCGCGTTTTAGCTGCGCGTCGTAGCAAAGGAAGAAAGAAATTGACTGTTTCTGACGAGCCGATGCACAAGCGTTAAAATTCTCTGAAAAAAAATTAAGCTCCTGAATGGGGCTTTTTTTTTGCGCTTGGTTTTTGAAGAACTAATTAACATTATTCTCAGTCATTTCTTTTAGCCTTTTTACAGCATAATTAGTTTTGTTATTTTCCCCTGAACTTTCAAGAAGCTTTAATTCTACTCCTTTCTTTAAGTCTCTACTAGCCGTTGCTGTCGATAAATCTTTAAAAATATTCATATAATCTTTGCGTGTAAAAACCTGAATGCCTAGACTTATAAAATAATCTAAGCGATCTGTGGTTTTTATAACTCGATTGTTATAATTTAATAATTCTAGCAACGCCTTTTCAATCACACCAAGCATATACTCTATAAAGGAAGTTGATTTCCCAGTTTTATCACTTAATGCTAACGATTGATAATATGTATCTTGCGATTTACTTATTAATGTTTCAAAAGGTAAGTATTCAAAAATTGGATATTCTTTCATTAAAATTAATGTTTGCCACAATCTTCCCATTCGACCATTTCCATCAATGAAAGGATGTATAAATTCCAATTCATAGTGAAACACACAACTTTTTATAAGCGCCAATTCCTCTGTTTCATTCAAATAATTAAATAAGTCATTCATTAGAAAAGGTACGTTTTCGTATGGAGGCGCAATATGTTCAATTTCACTTCCCTTTACAATTCCAACACCTTTTTTTCTGTATAGTCCTGCATCTTCAATTAGTCCATTCATTAAAAGTTGATGGGCTTTTAAAAAACTATTTTTTGAAGTGTAGGAATAAGCACTGAGATTTCCATAGACTTTTATCGTATTTAATACTTCCAAAACATCTTTTTTAGGACCAATAATACGCTTGTTATCAATTAAAGCAGTTATTTGTTCTTCAGTTAGTGTGTTGCCCTCAATTTGCAATGTTGAATGTATAGTCTTTATTCTGTTAAGTTTACGAAGTTGTGGCGATTGCTTATGGAGATAATTCGCATTGACTTCACCTAAACTTATTGAAATCGAATTAATTAACTTAAGGATTTTAGGTGTAATATCATAAGGTGGTTTCATTGATAGTATCATTTGATAGCATCAAAAATACACAATTATTTATCGTTATTTGGATAAATAGAAAGTTTGGGAACTAATTATTCTCAAAACCATGCGTGCAAGCCGCTACTTATCCACATATAATTCAACCACTTTGTATTTTGTTTTAGCAATGCTGTTAATTTTACACTCTAATCTTCAATTATGGCGGGTTCAAGTTTTGGAACAATTTTCAAATTAAGCACTTTTGGCGAATCTCATGGAATTGCTATTGGCGGTGTAATTGATGGTGTTCCTGCTAATTTTGAATTGGATTTAGAAGCCATTCAATCGGAACTTGATAAAAGAAAACCTGGTCAGTCGTCGATTGTTACGCAACGAAAAGAAAGCGATACTGTTCAATTTCTTTCTGGAATGTTTGAAGGGAAAACAACTGGTGCGCCTATTGGATTTATTATTCCAAATGAAAATCAAAAATCCAGCGACTATGGGCATCTAAAGGATACTTTCCGTCCTTCGCATGCTGATTTTACATACCAAGGAAAATTCGGTATTCGCGATTACAACGGTGGCGGACGGAGCAGTGCACGCGAAACAGCTTGTAGAGTAGTGGCTGGTGCAATTGCGAAACAAATGCTCGCAGAAGTAGGAATTCGTTTTTCTACCTATGTCGATCAAATTGGCGCTGTTCGTTTTGATTCTAGTAATTTTTTTGAACAAGGAGCAATTGAAGCAACTCTTGTTCGCTGTCCCGATACTGAAAAAGCTGCTGAAATGGACTCCCTTGTTCGTTCTATTAAAAAAGAAGGTGATACAATCGGCGGCGCAATTCGCTGTAGGGTTGAAGGAGTTCCAATTGGTTTAGGTGAACCAGTTTTTGATAAATTACACGCCGAATTAGGAAAGGCAATGCTTTCGATTAATGCGGTGAAAGGTTTTGAAATCGGAAGTGGCTTTGATGCCATTGCAATGCGTGGTTCGGAACACAATGACCTATTTAATTCAGATGGTTCTACCAAAACAAATCACTCTGGCGGAATTCAAGGTGGCATTTCAAATGGGATGCCGATTGTTTTTAGAGTTGCTTTTAAACCTGTTGCCACGCTCATTCAACCCCAAGAGAGCATTAATACAAAAGGCGAAGAAATTCAACTAGCTGGAAAGGGTCGTCACGATGCATCTGTGGTTCCAAGAGCAGTACCAATAGTTGAATCGATGGCAGCAATCGTAATTTTAGATTTCTATCTTAGAAATAAGTCTATACATTTGTAAAAAAAACAGAAAATGATACAACGCGTTCAAACTTTATACTACGCCATCACAATGATTTTATTGGCTATCCTTTTAATTGGAGTGGAGTTTTTTAGATTTGTCGGTGAAAAGACTTTTTACGTTTTTAGTGTTTATGGTGTTCAATCAGGGAAAGTAGGTACTGAAGACGGAAAAATGGAATCGCTTACAACGATGCCTTTTTTTCTTTCCGTAATTAGTTTTATCCTTTTCATCTTTATAACCTTGATGGCTTACAAAAATTTGAATCGTCAGTTTAAATTAGCAAGAGGAATCTTCTTTATTTACTTATTACTTTTAATCGCTGTGATTATTTACGCAGTAATCGGAGGAGGAACCTTAACAAACGAGCCTACAAAAAGAGAACTTGGAATTGGATTCTTATTATTTATACTTGGTTTTCCTTTTAGTTTCTTAGCACAATTGGGTATCAAACGCGACAAGAAATTGTTGGATTCTTTGAATAGACTTCGATAGAATTGCGAACATGTAGTTGCGAATTGCTAACGTAACACAATGCTTATTAGTTAAGAATAAAATTGAAGAATTATGTAAGAGGCCTGAAGTTCTCGAATTCCGAATTTTACTTTAGTTGCAATTCTCCCCTTCGCAATTAATTCGTTCGCAATTCGCAACTATTGAGCAGTATGTTTGACAATTAGTATTTTACCCCAATTTTCTTGTAAATAAAGTGCATCAACCAAGCTGGGCCGATAAGTAAGAATTGTAGATCTTTCAAGAATGATGGTTTTTTACCTTCGATATTGTGACCTATGAATTGTAAAATCCAAGCGATTACGAAAAGAATCAAAGCTAATCCCCAAAGCGGAAAATGAATTAAAGCAAGATTTTCTTCTAAACGATCAGTGATGGCAATACAAGCAAAAGAGAAGAGCAACATTCCAATTGAAAGACGTACAGAAAGTTTTATGTAATAAAGAATTACAAGAATCAATGCTAATAAAGCTAAGTTTAAATGGTAGGTTGTTGTTGGAATTTCTACTCCTAATTTAACCGACCAAAACAGCGCAACAATTGTCCAGAAAATAACAGGAACACAAATCCAATGGATTAACTTGTTAGTTGCATTTTGGTGGCTTTCACCGTATTCTGAAAGTAATTTATCGATTGCACGCATCTTAATTGGTTTGAAATTTTGAAACTAATTTACAGTTTTTTTGGACATATTGAAAAAATCACTTGATGCAGTTGAAAATCGGCACCTCTCGCATTGTCCAAGAGTAAGAGGGAGGAATCTTGGATTGAGTAGCAAATCTATACTTTTAAGAAAGAAATGTAGATAATGGAATTAACTCACAAGAATCAAGTTCGCAAAACAGGAGGCATTATACACATCATTCATAATTCTTACTATTTTTGTCTAAAACCCATCTGTGGAAGATTCATTTGATTACCGAGAAGAAGCGCAAAGTGCAGGCGAACAAGACTACGACAAGGTCTTACGTCCGAAGTTTTTATCAGATTTCTCTGGCCAAGACCCTGTTGTACAAAACCTTCATGTTTTCGTTCAAGCAGCAAAATTAAGAAATGAACCACTCGATCACGTTCTTTTACACGGCCCTCCAGGATTGGGAAAAACAACGCTTGCCAACATTATTGCGAATGAATTAGGTGTTGGATTTAAAGTAACAAGTGGCCCCGTTTTAGATAAGCCTGGCGATTTAGCTGGTCTATTGACTAATCTAGGCGAAGGCGACGTGCTTTTTATAGACGAAATTCACCGCTTAAGTCCTGTTGTGGAGGAGTACTTGTATTCTGCAATGGAAGATTATGTGATTGATATTTTGATAGATACAGGCCCCAACGCAAGAAGTATCCAAATTAATCTGAATCCGTTTACATTAATTGGAGCTACAACACGTTCTGGTTTATTGACAGCGCCTTTACGTGCTCGATTCGGTATCAATTCACGCTTAGAATATTACGATATCAAAACCTTGACTTTGATTGTTGAGCGTTCTGCGAGCCTATTAAATATTGGTATCGATGAAGATGCAGCTTACAAAATTGCAAGTAGAAGTCGTGGAACACCAAGAATTGCTAATGCGCTCTTGCGACGTGTTCGTGACTTTGCACAAATCAAAGGAACTGGAAGAATCGACGATGCCATTACAGAAATTGCATTAAATGCTTTAAACGTAGACGCCAACGGTTTGGACGAAATGGATATTCGCATCTTAAAGGTTATCATTGATAAATTTGCTGGTGGACCCGTTGGTTTGACCACAATCGCAACAGCAATTGGTGAAAATGCAGGAACTTTGGAAGAAGTTTACGAGCCCTTTTTAATTCAAGAAGGATTCTTAATGCGAACGCCTCGAGGTCGAAAAGCAACGGAAAAGGCATTTAAACATTTAGGGAAAGATTTTAGCTGGGTGCAAGGGGGGTTATTTTAATGCTGACGATATCGTTAATGTCGGCATTAAACCATTTGTTTTATTCTGTTAGATAAATGTGTTTTTCATTAGGTTTATAAAATGAATAAATCAGCTTACAAATCATTGATTCAACAAAAAGCAAAAGATCTCGGTTTTTTCTTTTGTGGTTTTTCGAAAGCTGATTTTTTAGAAGAAGAAGCGCCAAAACTCGAAGCTTGGTTAACTAAAAATTACCACGGAAAAATGAGTTATATGGCGAATCATTTTGATAAACGCCTCGATCCAAGATTGTTAGTTGATAGCGCAAAAACAGTTATTTCTTTGTTACTCAATTATTTTCCGGAAGAAACGCAACAAGACGATGACGCACCCAAAATTTCCAAATATGCCTACGGTGAAGATTATCATTTCGTTATTAAAGACAAACTCAAAGAATTATTAGCATTCATTCAAACTGAAATTGGTGAAGTTGGCGGTCGCGTTTTTGTAGACTCAGCGCCTGTAATGGATAAAGTTTGGGCGAAAAAAGCAGGCTTGGGCTGGTTGGGGAAAAACAGCAATTTGATCCATTCCAAACACGGAAGTTTTTTCTTCATAGCAGAACTAATCATCGATTTAGAATTAGAGCCCGACGGACCAATTAAAGATTATTGCGGAACGTGTACCAAATGTATCGATGCTTGTCCAACAGAAGCAATCGTGCAACCCTATGTTGTTGATGGTTCAAAGTGTATTTCGTATTTAACAATAGAACTCAAAGACGAACTGTTACCTTCCGAATTCAAAGGGAAAATGGACAATTGGATGTTTGGTTGTGACGTTTGCCAAGACGTTTGTCCTTGGAACCGTTTTTCAAAAGCCCATCAAGAAAATCGCTTTACACCAACATTATCGTTGTTAGATTTAACTCAAAATGATTGGCAGGATTTACAAAAAGAAACATTTGATTCTTTGTTCAAAAATAGTGCTGTTAAACGAACCAAGTTTGAAGGTTTGAAACGGAATATACAGTTTTTGAAAAAGTAAAAAGTTAAGTCCTGATAGCTAACTAGATTAGGGTTGAAAGTGGAAAACTGAAAGTGAAAAACGAGGTTTGAGTTTTCGAAGTTAGAGGTCTGAACCAACAATAAACAATTACCTTTCTGATTTGTCCTAAGTTAAGAAAAAAGGATTGTGGATATTTAAAAGCATTCGTAGAAAAGATACTTACAATCTTGTTAAATTTGTAGCTAATGACCATTCAAGATTTAATACAGACAAGTTATTCAGGTGATTTAGACCAAACAATCACGTATGTCAATTTAACAATCCAAGCAATTGGTGTTTTGGTTGGTGGTATTGTCATTTGGAGAGCAAGTATCGCTTTTCAGCGCAAAAAAATGCAAGAACGACGAAGAAATCCTTTTTTCGAAACTACTTATTCAAAACATTGGAGAAAATAAAATATCATGGAAAACAACAAACAAGCAATTATCATAGGTGCTGGATTAGTTGGCTCGTTATGGGCGGTTTACTTATCAAAAGCAGGTTATAAAGTAACGATTTATGAACGCAGACCTGATATTCGAAAAGCAGAAATTTCAGCTGGAAAATCTATCAATTTAGCACTTTCTGTTCGTGGTTGGACTGCTTTGGATGCTGTTGGAGTTGGAGATGAAATTCGTAAAATCGCGATTCCTATGTCAGGTCGAGTTATGCATGATTTAGAAGGGAATCTAACGTATCAACCTTACGGAAAAGAAGGTCAAGCGATTTATTCTGTTTCTAGAGGAAAAGTGAATGCCACCATGATGGACATCGCTGAAAATCATGGAAAGGCAACGATTCACTACAACCATGATTGTTTGAAAACCGACCTCAATAAAGGAATTGCCTACATTAAAAATAACTTGACAGGTGAAGAATTCGAAGTCCAAGCAGATGTGATCTTTGCTGTTGATGGAGCTTTCTCTGCTGTACGTTACAATTCAATGCAAAAATTAAATCGCTTCAATTACAGTCAGAATTATATAGCGGACGGATATCGTGAAATTTTATTGCCAGCCAATGCAGATGGAAGTTATAGATTAGATAAAAATGCTTTGCACATTTGGCCGCGTGGTCGCTTTATGATGATTGCATTGGCAAATGAAGATGGATCGTTTACGTGTACGTTGTTCATGCCACACGAAGGAGATAAATTTGCCTTTGATAAATTAACGTCAAAAGAAGCTGTAAACGATTTCTTCCAAACTGTTTTTCCTGATTTTTACGACATGATGCCAAACATTGCTGATGCATGGGAAGATCATCCGTTGTCGAACTTGGCAATTATTCGTTGTTATCCTTGGGCGCACGGAAAAGTAGCTTTGATGGGAGATGCAGCACATGCAACCGTTCCATTTTATGGTCAAGGAATGAATGCAGGTTTTGAAGATTGTACGGTTATGAATCGTTTGATGCAAAAACACAACGAAAACTGGGAGGCTGTTTTTGAAGAATACAGTATCGAACGCAAACCTGACGGCGATGCATTACAAGATTTATCATTGGATAATTACTATGTCATGCGCGATTTTGTGGCCGATCCAGACTTTTTGTTGAGAAAGAAAATTGAAGCAAAATTTAGTGAATTGTATCCAAACAAATGGTTGCCGTTGTATTCACAAGTAACCTTCAGTAATATTCGATACAGCGTGGCTTACAACCAAGGGAAAAAACAAAGTGAAATTATGGATCAAGTGATGACCGAAATTCATGAGATTCATACAAATTGGGATAGTGAAGTTGTGATGAATAAAATGCTCGAATTGAGTGCTGACTTTAACTTTTAAGCCATGAAAAATTTACTACTACTCGCTTTTTTTCTTCCATTGCTTAGCTTTGGTCAAGGAGCTTTCAAAAAAGGAACGAAAGGAAACGATTATATCATTGTTACAAACGATGGTATTCACTTTGCAATCGGCCCGACATATATGATTCCTTCCAAACCGATTTCAGGAGTTCTAACCGATAATTTAGGAGCAAGAGGAAATTATGAAATCACACCAAAAGGACAAATGGGTTTCTTTGGAGAAGTTGGTTTTGCGCATTTCCCAAAATGGAAAGGTATTCCTATCAAGCCATTGAAAAAGAGTAGAATCATGGATTACGTTGATTGGGGTGTTGGTTTTCGACAATTAAGCGGTACAGAATCAACGCATGTGGACATCAAGAATGCTTTGGGAGAAATTGTACAATCGTATCATGGAGAAGGAAGTTTCAAAAATAATTATGTCTTTGCACGTGTTTCTGCACATACGCTAATCTATTACGGAAAAAAGAAAATCGATAAAGCGAGAAAACATTTTATTGACCAAAGTTTAGGTTTAAATTTCGATTACAATTTAATAAGAGGAAGTGAAGCTTACGATGATAACTACTCCAATCATCCACTTGAATTAAAGTTTCAAAAACCTTTTGTTGCGCAACTTCACTATAGTTTAGGAATTGGAATTCGCTTAAATCGTGCTTGGATGCTAGTTCCTGGAGTTCATATTCCGATTGTTAGCGCTTATGAATGGAATGGATTTAATGCCAAAGCGAATTGGTTTGCGTCTCAATATTGGCCAATACAAGCACAAATTAAAGTGATTAAATTATTTGAACGTCCTCCGAAATGTGGTGTTTATGGCGATCCAAAAGATGCTGAAATAGACAAGCAGTTTAGAATGGGGAATTAGTATTTTCCGTAAATTTTCCCAAAGATATTTTTTTTTAAAATCATTAGAGGCTGACAGATGTTAAGGCGTAAAAGCTAACGGGATTGAACATTACCTCATTTTTCCTGCGTCTTTTAAATCTTTTATCCAATCTTGTGCATTTTCAATAGCTGCCAAAACGGCTTCAGGTTCGTCAACTATTTGCCATATTTCCTGATGGTCTTCTGACATAAATTTTTCGCGTACAGCATGTTCCATTAATTGACGAAAAGGTTCATAATAACCTCGTGTATTTAAAATGATAATTGGTTTAGTAAATTGCCCGAGTTTCTTTAATGTTATGGCTTCAAACAGTTCCTCATAGGTTCCAGTTCCCCCAGGAAGTGCAACTAACGCATCTGTTCCTTCTAAAAACTTTGACTTGCGTTCGTGCATTGTCTGAGTATAAACAAAGTCTGAAACACCGCGGTGACCCCATTCAACTTCATTCATGAATTCAGGCATAATTCCTTTGATTGTTCCTCCATTTTCTATAATTGAGTCTGCTAATTGTCCCATTAAACCGGAAGAACCTCCACCAAAAACCACTGAGACACCATTGATGGCAAAATCTTTAGCCAACTTTGCTGTTGCTTCAAAATATTCCGGATGGATTTGCCCACTTGAGGCACAATAAACACAAACTTGCATGGATTTTTTTTTGACGAAGTTAGAGTTTTTGCTGTGTCATTTGGCGTACTAGAGATAAAATTCTGGTAAAAAAAAACGGAACAATTAAATTGCTCCGCCTTTTTATATTAACTAAGTGTCTAGTACTAAAATAGCGATACACAAAATTTATCGTTATGGAAAAAAGAGAAAAAGTCGTTTATGAAAAACGCAGCCAAAAGGATTATTCAATGTCC
>JBILHL010000045.1:0-21690 GCA_044350515.1 Crocinitomicaceae bacterium
GTCGACTATTAATATTGTAAGAAATAAGCTGGTAAGTAGAATGTTTGCAGTTGTAACAAGAAAATCACCTTATGTAGAAACTTGTAAATTTGCTGCTTAAAAATTTGTAGAAGTCTTAGAATACGGAATGAAAGTTCAAGGTTGCTTTTTCCATCCTCAAGGCGCTGAATAGAGCTTGAGGAAATGAGGAGTTGAAATGTGTCTAAATTACTTGGATTGAATGAATAAATAATTGGGGCTTAAAAAACTATACCTACTACTATTTTTGGAACAATATTTCTTTTCCAATCTGGGTTCGCATAATAGCCAAAACGTGTAAATCCCCCTAGGCCTAAACTTGAATTTCCAGAAACTAAAATTCCGTTTAAAAATAATCCAGCTTCG
This sequence comes from Crocinitomicaceae bacterium, assembly GCA_044350515.1. Classification (GTDB taxonomy): domain Bacteria; phylum Bacteroidota; class Bacteroidia; order Flavobacteriales_D; family Crocinitomicaceae; genus UBA952. The sequence goes on from JBILHL010000045.1 coordinate 385, forward strand.
TGTAGACCTTTGTCCATTGAGCGAAACGTTAAACTGTGTGCTTCTTTGTTTTGAAATTCACCAATTCCATAAGCGTAATGCAAACCTAATTGTGGTTCGTTCCATTTAGCTTTTGTACGTTTGGCATTAAAAACAAAACGTGTGAAAATTGCAGCAGCTTTTTTGTGATAAAACTCATTTACGTCAACTGTTTCAAAGGTATTTGGTACTGAAATTGCCCAATTTGCTCGTGTCGCAGAAACTGCCTGATGGAAAAATAATGGAACATCACCATCGGTAATTCCTGTTTTAAGTGACCAAGCTAGCTTTCCAATTCCGATTATTGGAACCGTTTGTTGAACTTGAAAAATTATTCTATAGTAATCCAAATTGCTTGAAAAATTCCCTGCGTCCAGTTTCCAACCTTTGTCTATTTGAAGTTGCAACTTAGGAAATTTCGTCCCCATTGGTACGCGTTGATTTCCTAAAATATTTACTTTTTCACGAATATTCCAAGACCAAATTAATGATGTTTCATTGGCAACAAACGCATTTTGACCTTCGAATTGATAAGTATTTCTGTAAAAAAGTCGTTGTGTATTTGCTTCCAATCGCAAGCCCATATTGGATCGAATATAAGTTTGAAAAGCAATTCCCATTTTTTCTTGGTTCACCTTATTTTTGATAAAAAACTCGCGTGCTAAATCATTGGTTAAGAAATTAGGATTAGCAATGGAGCGAACAGAACCAACTTCTGCTATATCATTTTGAATAAATAATTCTAGTTTCGTTCCTGTTTTTCGGTGTAAAAAAAAGTCTGAATACGCCCCGTATTTCCAAGCTTTATCGTTGGTTCCATAGCCAAAATAAGCACCTAATAACAATGGTTTTAACAAGCGCTCTGAAGTCTCAATTCCCAAGCCCAAACGATAACCTTCATACGGATTGAAGTTGATGATTCGCTTCATGTCCAAATTGAACTTTTTAATTGGAATCTTACCAGAAGCCAGAACTTTAGCAAGTGACAAAAAGCGATCTAATTTTTGTGTTTTAACAATGCTATCGAGGTTAGTGTATGTATTTCTTTCACGTTCAGAAAGTTGATTGTTTCGTAATTCATCCCATTTACTATCACCAACAGACTCCGCATTTACAGCAGTTTCAGTTGACACATTATTGAACTTTTCTTTTTCCAATTCTTTTGGATTAAACTGAACTTTGTCGATGTAAGTTGAACCTCTTCCAACGATATAGCTTTTGGGTTTTGTTACTTTTTCGCCACCGGCAACTACTGAAACAGTTCCTGATTCTACATCTGCAATGGCAGTATAAATTTCAATTGAAGTTGAAAGTTTAGAAGGAAACCATTTTTTATTTTCTGTAAAAGCATATTCTTGAACAATTTCTAAAGCCATTCCTGAAGTGTCCGATCTATAAGGGCTTGCAGTGACTTTTTCGATAGCAAATCCATTGGTGTTTATGTACAATCTTCCTGTTAATCCTTCAAAATTTTTCCCTTTTCGTGGACGATAAAGAATAGTGTAAGTCGTATCTTTAGCGTTAAAAGTAGAATCCTCCAAGACAAAAAGATATCGGTTCAGAGCGCCAAAAGCAATTGGATTAATGTATTGTTTTCCTAAGACAGACACTTGGTTGTCATAGAAGTGAAAGGACTGCATTTCTTGAGCGAAAGTTGAAAACATAGGGTCTGTGAAACCAGAAACTTTGTAGGCTTCAATTATTTCTTTCTCTTTGTAAGGAGGTTCAAAATAATGTCTAGAAGCATTTTCAATCATAAAAAGATATTGCTTTCCGAAAAAATTACGCATTTTCAAAAGTGTCGTATCGCCTTTCTTTAAAACTGAAGAATCCATTAATCGCTTACGTGTTTCAGAGTCGATGTCAAAAATAAATTTACTGTATTGATGACTAATAAAACTATCATTTTCAAGCGGATGATTGAGCTTTCGATTTTCTACCGCTTTTTTAATGATACGATCTGCGGGATTTTCACCTGGTAAAACAGTCACTTCTTGTATGTTTTGTACTGTTGGACGAAGAAGAATCTGAGTGTCTGACCACGAATACATTTTGATGGTGGTATCGAGATAAGCCGTTGCTTTGATAATTATTTCTTGTTCTGTGGCACTTAGCTGAAATTTACCATCCATATCAGTCAACAAAGGCTTATCAATTGAAGGAATTACCTTAGCAAATGGTACCACTTCCTTTGAATATGCATCTAATACCTGGAATTGTTGTGCAAATGTCAGCGAATTAATAAGTAAGAATAACAAAGAAGTATATAGCTTAATAGTTTTCATCCAATGATTTGAGCTTATAAAAATAGCTGTTTTAAAAAATAAAAAGGGATTTATAAAACTAAAAAAGGGCTGCTTCGATGAAACAACCCTTTTGAAATCATTTAAAGAATATTACAATGCTGCAGCATATTTAGCAGCAACTACTTCCCAATTAATTACATTAAAAAATGCATTGATATAATCAGGACGACGATTTTGATAGTTTAAATAGTATGCGTGTTCCCAAACGTCTAAACCTAAGATTGCTGTACCTTTGCATCCTTCACCCATCAATGGATTATCTTGATTTGGCGTTGAACAAACTTCTAATTTTCCGTCTGTTACACACAACCAAGCCCAACCTGAACCAAAACGCGTTGTTGCAGCTTTCGCAAATTCGTCTTTGAAAGCTTCATAAGAACCGAATGTTGAAGTAATTTCAGCACCTAAATCACCTTTTGGTTCTCCACCAGCATTTGGAGCCATAACTTCCCAGAATAAATTGTGATTCCAGAAACCACCACCGTTGTTGCGAACAGCTGGTTTATCTTTACAAGCAAGTAAAATTTCTTCAATTGTTTTTCCTTCTAAATCTGTTCCTGCAATTGCATTGTTCAAGTTAGTTGTGTATGCCTGATGATGTTTTGAATGGTGAATTTCCATTGTTTTTGCATCAATGTGTGGCTCTAATGCGTCGTAAGCATACGCTAATTTTGGTAATTCGAATGACATAATTTATGATTTTTAAGATTATTATTTGTAATGATTCAAAATTAGAAAAAATATGTTTCCAAGTTTCATTAACAAAAAAGTTAATTGAAAGTTTATGATAAATTATAAGGAATGTAAATGCGTTTTTCGTTTAAAACAAGAAAGTCCCCAAATGAACTTGGAGACTTTCTTTATTTTTATTAATTAATTACTCCACCGTTACTGATTTCGCCAAGTTTCTTGGTTGGTCAACATTACATCCTCGCATTAAAGCAATATGGTAAGAAAGTAATTGTAAAGGAATTGTTGCCAATAATGGAACCAAATATTCGTGCGTTTCTGGAATTTCAATTACGTGATCAGCCATTTCTTTTACGTTCACATCACCTTCTGTAACGATTGCAATGATTTTACCTTTTCTGGCTTTAACTTCTTGAATGTTAGAAACCACTTTTTCGTATGAATTACCTTTTGTTGCTATTACAAAAACAGGCATATTTTCATCAATCAGTGCGATTGGTCCGTGTTTCATTTCAGCTGCAGGATAACCTTCAGCGTGTATGTATGAAATTTCTTTCAATTTCAATGCCCCTTCTAAAGCAACAGGGAATGAACTTCCGCGACCTAAATACAAAGCATTTGGTGCTTCTGCATATTCAGCAGCAATTTTTTCAATGATTGAATTCGTTTTTAATACCTCTTTCACTTTTTCAGGAATGTCCTCAAGCTCGGTAAGTAAAGAATGGAAAGCAGATTCACTGATTGTTCCTTTTTTGTGTGCTAAAGAAAGTGCCATCAAAGTTAGAACTGTAACTTGTGCTGTAAAAGCTTTTGTTGAGGCAACGCCAATTTCTGGACCAGCATGCGTATAACAACCTGCATCTGTAATACGAGAAATAGAGGATCCAACAACGTTACATACACCTAATATAGTTGCTCCTTTTGATTTTGCTAATTCCAATGCTGCTAATGTATCAGCTGTTTCACCAGATTGTGAAATAGCAATTACCACATCATTTTCATTAATAATGGGATTTCTATATCTGAACTCACTTGCGTACTCAACTTCAACATTAATACGAGCTAAATCTTCGATTAAATATTCTCCAACTAACGCAGCGTGCCAAGAAGTACCACAAGCAACAATGATTAATCGTTTAGCTTGAATCATTTTTGTTTCGTAGTCCAACAAGCCGCGTAAAGCAACCCAACCCTCGTTTGAATTTAATCTTCCACGTAAACAATCTTGAATAGAACGAGGCTGTTCGTGAATTTCCTTTAACATAAAATGCTCATATCCGCCTTTTTCCAAAGCTTCCAATTCCATTTCTAATTTTTGAATAAATGGTGTTTTTTCTTGATTTCCAATATTGAAAATACGCAAACCTTCATTTAAATCAACAACCGCGATTTCTTCATCGTTTAGGTAAACAACACGTTTTGTGTATTCAATAATTGGAGTTGCATCAGAAGCTAGGAAGAAATCTCCTTCATTTCCAATTCCAACTACTAAAGGACTACTTTTCCTAGCAGCAACTAATTGATTTGTATTATCTTTTGAAATTACAACAATTGCGTATGCTCCTTCAACGTGATGGAGAGCTCTTCTTACTGCTTCAGGAATTGAAAGGTTATCATTTTTACGAATGTGGTCAATTAAATGAACTAAAACTTCAGTGTCTGTTTCACTCTGAAAAGTATAACCATGAGAGATTAACTCTTTCTTTAAGGTATCATAATTCTCAATAATCCCATTGTGAATCACTGCGATAGATTCGTCATTCGAGAAATGAGGATGCGCATTGACATCGTTTGGTAAACCGTGAGTTGCCCAACGTGTGTGACCAATTGCGGCATGACCTTCTGTGTTATGCTCCATTGCATAAGCTTCTAAATTGGCAACTTTACCAGAGCGTTTAAACATGTTTAAGGATTCTCCATTCAATACTGCAATACCTGCACTATCGTATCCTCTATACTCTAGTCTTTTTAATCCTTTCAACACAATAGGAAAAGCTTGTTTTTTTCCGATGTAAGCTACAATTCCGCACATAAATTAGTAGGTTGTATATGTTAATATTAGTTTAGGCTTGGTTTTATTTGTTGTATTTTTTCCGTTAAAGATTATTCTTTCGGATGAATTTATAAAAAAGCGTGGAGATACAACCACTCCATTGTTTTCTATTTCTTTATTTACAAGTGCTTGAACATAAGTTCTTAAGTTAATTGTAAATAATTTTTTACTTTCAACAAATTCTCCTAAAATTCCAAGACTTGTATAATTCACATCACTCGCTTTTAGTTTGGTGGCAACTGAAACGTTTGAACCTGGTTTGTAGCGATAGCCTGTTTGATATTGAACTGGTAAACTTAAATCAGCTCGATGAATAACACAGTTTTTTGGTAAATTTTCTATGTCTTTAATTTTAACAATTGCTCTGTGTTTGAAAGCTTGTGCATAGAATTCTTTTAAACCTTTGGTGCTATCTTGCAACACTAAATCAATTGGTTTTCCCGAGTTTTCTATTGAAACGTTTGTGAAATCTGCACAGTCAGCATTGATTACAAAATCGAAAGTTTTTTTGATTGTATCTTGTTGACTGAAATAAATAGTCATTTTAGATGCTGCATCTGTAATGTTAAAATAGAAAATAGCACCTTGACCAGTTGATTGACCCGGATTATTTACTTTAACCTTGATTCCTTTAAAATAATTTAAAAATTCTTCATTTGAAGCAAAAGTTGAACTTCCACTTGTTGCCTCTTCTATAAAAATTCTTGCGATGTTTGTATCTAATGGAATTCTTAATTGTGCATCAACTGTATCAATTCCGATCACTGTTTTGCTCAATGGCTTTGGTGTGATAGTGCCTTTTCCTGTTGGTACCCAATTAGTTGATTTTGTATTTTTTGTGGTAAATGAATAGTAAGTAGAACTTAAAGCTAAACTATCGTTCAATTCATATACTTCGAAGGTTTGAGGAGACAAATCACCGTAGTAACCTACATATTTAAGAGCAAGCACAAAAGAATCAATTCGTATATTGTTTGGGTCACCGAAGTTAGGGTTGACGCCGCCAAGTCTTACTTGAGAATAAAAGGATGCATTGAAGCTTCCGAATTTAGGATCTACATAGCTTCCCAAGACAACATTAGAGGCATTGTCGGTTATACTGCTATCTTCTTCTATTGTGTAGGTAATTAAGTCAAACGTATCAACAGTGGTACCATTTAAATAAGTTTCTGAATCGATGACATCTTTGCCAAGTGTTCGATTTTTAGTGCACGAAAATAAGAACGCACTTACAAAAACCGTTATAAAAATGGGATACAGGATTTTCATTCTTGAATAGACTAAGCTAAAATACTTGCTTCAATTACTTTATCAAAAAAGGCAGATAACTCTTTTCCTTGATGTTCTTCTGACACATATTCTTGTTTCAAGCAATCAACTTGATCAAAAATTGCACGAAGTTCTGGAGAAAGGTTATCAACTGCAATGTTTACACCGTCACAGTTTTCAGCAATGACCTTCGTGATATTTAAAAAACTTGTGTCTTTCAATTGTTCAACGATTGCTGCAGGCATATTATCGTGTTTCAATTTTTCACTGAAACGAGCATCCCAAGGAGCATCAAATGTTTCATTATAAAAACTGTAAACAACTTTAGTGTCTTTAAAATGCGGGTCTTTGTTGAAAACGTGCTTTATGTACAAAGCCATGATTCCAGTTAACCAACCGTGACAATGAATCACATCTGGTTGCCAACCTAACTTTTTTACCGTTTCTAAAACTCCGTGACAGAAAAACATGGAGCGTTCATCGTTGTCAGCAAAGAATTGACCTTTGTCGTCTTGAACAGTTGTTTTTCTTTTAAAGTAATCATCATTATCGATGAAGTAAACCTGCATTCTTGCTGCTGAAACAGAAGCAACTTTGATAATCAATGGATGATCTTGGTCGTCAATGCTAATATTTAATCCAGATAAACGAATTACCTCGTGTAATTGATGTCTACGTTCGTTAATTGCTCCGAAACGTGGCGTAAATACGCGTATTTCTTTTCCCGCTTCTTGAACTACCTGAGGTAATCTTCTAGAAGTTGATGAAATTTCTGATTTTGGTAAAAAAGGAAAAATTTCTTGAGATATAAAAAGGACTTTTTTCTTCTCCATTAATTTTGTTTGTAAGGGTGCAAAGTTACAATTTTTATTCAACTTACACAAAAAGCAATAGCTTTGTCCTTTATTCTTATCCAATTAGCATGTCATCTATTCAATTGATTCATAAAAAAGAGGAGCTTAAAACGGTTTTAAATTCATTTAAGATTACTGGTAAATCAATAGGTTTTGTTCCGACAATGGGTGCACTTCATGAGGGACACAAAGCTTTAGTGGATAAGGCTTCCAAAGAAAATGAAATAGTTGTAATTAGCATTTTTGTGAATCCTACTCAATTTAATAACCAGGAAGATTTAGCCTTATATCCTCGAACTTTAGATGCAGATTTAGACTTGCTCAAAACCATTGAAAACGGGATTATTTTCGTTCCATCAGTAGTAGATATTTACCCCGAAAACACTAGTTTTAAGCCTTTTGACCTTGGGATTTTGGATAAAGTAATGGAAGGAAAACACCGTCCAGGTCATTTTGATGGCGTAGTACATGTAGTTCACAATTTATTTAAAATCGTTGAACCAACAAAAGCTTATTTCGGACAAAAAGATTTTCAACAATTGGCTGTAATTCGAAAAATGAATGCTCATTACGGATTTCCAATTGAAATTATTGCTTGCGAAACCTTGCGTGAAAATACAGGTCTTGCCATGAGTAGCCGAAACATGCGCTTAAGTGAACAAGAAAAAAAAGAATCTTTAATCATTTGGCAAACACTTCAATTTGTCAAAGACAACAAAGTAAATTTTCTACCTAATGAACTGCTTGTTAAAGCAACTGATTATTTTAAAAGTGGTAATTTAACACTCGAATACCTTGATATTGTTGAAGTTGATAGTTTGGAAGAAGCGCAAGATTGGGATTCTCAAACAGTTTGTTGCATTGCAGCGTATTGTGGAAAGGTACGTTTGATTGATAATTTGTTGTTGTAATCCGTTTATTTGATTTACTTTTGCCGCGCATTTTATATTTATGTTAATTCAAGTTTTAAAATCCAAAATTCACCGTGTTAGAGTCACTCAAGCTGACTTGAATTACATTGGTAGCATTACAATTGACGAAGCACTAATGGATGCTTCTAACCTTATTGAAGGTGAAAAAGTTCAAATTGTAAACATCAACAATGGTGAACGTTTTGAAACGTATGTCATCAAAGGTGACCGCAATTCAGGAATGATCTGTTTGAATGGTCCTGCTGCTCGTCGCGTGGCGCTTAATGATATTATCATCATAATCGGTTACGGTTACATGGATTTTGAAGAGGCTAAAACTTACAAACCATCTTTGGTTTTTCCGAACGAAGAAACTAATCTTTTAGTTTAATGTCTAAAAAACAGTTAGTTAAGATTCTTAAAACTGTTTTACCTTTACTTTTAGGCGTTTATTTAACTTGGTACATCTTTCATTCTATGTCAGATGAAGCGCTCCATTTTTTTTATAAAGCATTGCGTGAAGCCAATTATTTCCTGGTGATTTTATCATTAATTGTCGGGATTATTGCTTACTATTCCCGAGCAAAAAGATGGCAATATACCTTAGAACCTTTGGGTTATAAAACAAAAACATGGAATCGTTACCATGCCATGATGATTGGTTATGTAGTAAACATGACTATTCCTAGAGCTGGTGAGGCTTCGAGGGCTTTGATGTTACAACAATCGGACAACGTTCCTTTTGTTAAATCTTTTGGTACAATAATCACAGAACGGATTGTGGATGTATTGATTTTAGGATGTGTTTCTTTGTTAACCTTTTTCCTAGTTGGGGCAGATTTTTGGGAGATAAAATCCGAAATCACAAAGCAATTTGGCAATGGAGAAGATTCAAACTCACTGTTTTCTACACTGAAATGGATTGTTATATGCATTGCTTTGCTCATATTATTGGTTGTTTCATTTGTAAAACCAGTTCGCAAGCGTATTTTTGATTTCTTGGCCTCTTTAAAAGAAGGTATTTTTTCAATTTTTAGTTTAAAAGAACCAGGTAAATATGTTTTTTTCACTTTTCTAATTTGGGGAAGTTATATCGTCATGTTTCTTATACCATTTTATGCTTTAGCTGAAACTTCTGAAGTACCAATTCGTGGGATTTTGTTAGCTTTTGTGCTAGGAGCAGGAGGAATTTCTTTCACAAATGGTGGAATAGGAGCTTATCCTCTTTTGGTTGGTATCGTTAGCGGTTTTTACTTAAAACAGCAGCATATCGAGCATCCTGAAGCGATAGCAAATGCCCTTGGCATGCTAATTTGGATGTCTCAAACTCTATTAATGATTACTTTAGGGTTGATTTCGCTATATATTTTACCACGAAAGATTAAAAAACATGGATAGATTAGATTATATTAGGGAGAAAATTGTTTCGATTGAAGAAGCAAAAAGAAGAATTTCCATGTGGCATATGAAGAACGATGTTGTATGTTTTACAAATGGTTGTTTCGACATTCTACACTTAGGTCACATAACCTATTTAGCGAAAGCTGCTTCACTTGGAAAACGTTTGATTGTTGCAATAAATAGTGATACATCTGTGAAAATGTTAGAAAAAGCTCCCAATCGTCCGATAAACAATGAAGAGGCACGTATGATGGTTATTGCAGCTTTAGGTTGTGTAGATTTGGTTGTCCTTTTCGAAGAAGAAACACCATTGGAACTGATTACAGCTTTACTTCCTGACATTTTAATAAAAGGTGCTGATTATGATGTAAATGAGGCCAAACCAACTCATCCAAAATACATTGTTGGTTCGGATATTGTAAAAGCAAATGGTGGTCGTGTGGAAACTATTGAAATGGTAGAGGGTTATTCCACAACGGCAATTTTGTCTAAAAAGTAGTTTGAACATATTTTTCGCTTTGATTAAAACATGTAATTCGTCGTTATTATCTATCGATTTAGCCCGCTACCGAGTAAGCAGTAACGAAGTTAAACCTTTAAAAACCCCTTGATTTATATACTTTTAGCTCATTCTGATTACCAGTTTTACGATTGAAATCAGGTAAGTAGGTTCTACTGAAAAACTCAAACAAATTGTTTTTTAATGATTTAGTTAATGTTTTCAAAAATCACACGCTAGGTTTTTTGTGAAAATCATGAAAAAAGGGTGCACTTGATTTGAAAAAAACTAGAAGTTCTTTTTAGCTACGCTACTTCTTCGAGGTGCTAACCAGAAAAACGGCATCTTTGTCGTTGCAGTTATTTCGAAGTATTAATATACATCTTCATTAACTGTGCCTAAAATCTGCCCCATTTGGCTCCGCCTCTTCAACGAGGTCTGACTTTTTCAGTAGACCCTAAGTGTAAAATATCAATCTTTCACAAACAAGCTTGTTTTTCCTCCAATTGCAAGTGTGTACATTCCTTTGGTCAATGTAGAAACATCAATATTTAAAGCACTACCATTCATTTTGTGAGTAGCCACCAACTTTCCATCCATTGAGTAAATATAAACTGCTGATTGAAGGAAATTTGAAGTTGTAATTGTGAGTTGTTCACTTGCTGGATTTGGATATATGTTTACATTTTCTGCTTTCATCTCAGCGATAGAAGCATCACCAACAATTACGTTTACATAAGCAAGCGTCGAACAGCCATTGTAGGTGTATTCCAAGGTATAACTTGAATTAAAAGTTGGGGAAACAGAAATACCTGATGTCGTTTCACCTGTTTCTAACCACAAATAAGTCCCACCTTCAGGACTAACAACAGCATTTAAGACAGCAACCTCTCCTGTTAAAATTGTTTGATCGGTAAGCGTTACTTCAGGAAGTGGTAAAATAGAAACTGTTGCCGTTTCAACCACTTCAGGGCAAGAACCTTGACTAACCGTAACAGTATAATTTGTAGTTTCAAACGGCCCAGCAATAATATAAGATGTCGTATCACCTGAAGACCATAAATAGCTTGTAGAATTATCAGATACAACAGAGCAATCGATTGTTGCTGTCCCATTTCCTGGGGTGAAAGTATAGTTTCCAATCCCGTTTGAGAAATTAGTAACCATTAAAACATAAACTTCTCCATCTTGAACAGTTTCAGCTGTAACGGTTTCAATTTCATTTCCAGAAAAACTACAAGAAACAATTGTATTTACGGAAGAACCAGTGGTTTCTGTTCCTAAATTCCCACAGTAGGATTGTACTTCATCGTAGCTAGAGTAAGGGCCATAAAGAATGAAATCAACATCTTGACCAGAACCAGAAACGATTGATTGACTTACTGTAAAATCCAAGCTTCCTCCTTGGTCAATTGTTAAATAAAACCAAGACGGATTAGGTTGTTCAGACAAACAGCCATAGTTATTTCCTTCTGGAGCAGCAGTATTAATTTGATTTGGATAAGTTGTAACACCATCAATGCAAATAGGATCAGCTAAATCACAACTTAATGAAGAGTTTCCTGCTAAAAGGGTAACATAATTTCCTGGACAGATGGCTGTATCGTTTAGGTTAACATTTGGAAAAGGAATCACGAAAAGATTTAGAATATTCACAGAATCACAACCTTCGCCAACAGTGAAGGTAGAATCGTAATAAACCCCTGTAGCTGAATAACTTTCATTGTTCCATAAATAAGGAAGATTTCCTTCACAAACAGTCACATTGGTAGTTTCAGTGATAGTTGGAGTAACGGTTAACAATAAAGTAGCAATCGAATCACATCCATTTACATTTTGTAAGGTGTCAATGTAAGTTCCTGATGTTGTATAATTTTCATTATTCCAATCGAAAGGTAAATCTCCCTGACAAATTGCAACAGTTTCTTGTGAAGTTTCAGTTGATAAAACAGTTAAGTATAACGTATAAACACAATCGCAATCTCCTGGGTTAGTAATTGTTTGTGTATAAGTTCCTGCAGCTGAATAAAATTCACCATTCCAAAGAAAAGGTAGATTTGATTCACAAACAGTTTCATAGTTATCTGGAGTACCGCAAGGAATTTGACCGAATGAAATAAAAGTTAAAAGAAACGACAAAAGGGTAAGTGTTAATTTCATAAGTGTTAATTTGTTTTTTATCAAAATGCCAATTAAATACAACCTACTTCACTCATTAATTGATGTGAATTTTAGGTAGCTTAATTCATGATTTTAAATTGATTAGCCAAAGCTACAAAATAAAATCGAAGAGCTAAGTTGAAGTTTAAAATTTCGGATAAACGGTAAAATCTATATTTTGAGCATGATTACAATTGTCCGTCTGAGTGATATTTACCTAATTTAAACACGCTAACTTTAAGTAAAATTCCATCTTTGCTATAATCAAAAACTTTACCGTCCCAGAGTTGTCCGTTTTTAAATTCCCCATCCATCCAAATTTCATCACTTTCATTGTAGATTTTGTTGTAACCATTTGGAACAAATTTCAATCCTTTTGTTCTCGGATTTTTAACTGTTGGAGGATATATTATAGTTGAGGTTGTTTCCACTTTCGCAACAGGAGTTTCCGTTCTTTTAAAGGATTTTATCGCAGTTGGTTTTCCTTGTGCATTAAAAGTTTGAGTTTCTTTTAGTGAACCATTTTCGTAATAGCGTTTTAGTTCACCCATTACTACGCCATTTTTTGCGGTGTATTCCAATTCAAGATTTCCGTTTTCAAAATAATACTTAATCGCACCAGACTCTTTGCCATCATTATTATAAGAACCAGTGTAGGCAACTTTGCCATTACTATGATAGCGCGTTAGTCCGCCTTTGAAATGTTCTTTGCCAAAAGCTCCTGATTCTTTTATTTTCCCGGAACTATAATAGCGTTTATAGTCACCTTCTGGACGATTGTTGGCGAAGTTTCCTTTTAAAATTGGCGTTTTTCCATCCGAATGATAGGTTATCCATAAGCCTTCCTTTCTACCTTTATTGAAATATCCTTCGGCCACTTTTCCATTTGGTGAAACACCTGAATTTGGTTTGTCTTTTCCTGTAAAAACCCATTTTCCTGTTCGTTTTCCATCTTTATCCTTTTTGTTTTGCGCCCAAAATGCATTCGGGGCAAGTAAAGCGATTAATAAAAGGAATTCTACTAGTTTCATCTTTAAAACTCAAATGTTAAAAATTAAATTCATTTGTCCAAATTTAAGCTAAAAGAACAGTACTTACTCATCTGTTCTTCCTAAGTTTTGGAATAAAGCCATTTAAAAGCATTTAATTCAAATAAATCAAACGATTCAGTTTTACTTAAAACACTTAATCTTCAATTGCCGAACTATTATTTTCTTCGGGAATCAATGAATCACCTTTCATGCGCATAAGTAATTGAATCAAAGCAACTACGTCTTTTTCACAATATTGACGAATGCGTTTTAAATTCTTCTCTTCGTAGTAAACTCGTGCGAAATCGGCACCAGAAATATCATCTTTCGGCGTTGGAATATTGAAAACGTGACACAATAAAGCCAAGGAAGTAAACGCTTTGTAATCTCTATACTTCCAAAGTTCTAAGGTATCCAAGTGATTGATTTCCCACGGTTTTTTTCCTGCAATGTCGAGCACACTTGGCTATGAAATTTAATTAACATACAAAGGCAGTAATACGGAATATCAAATTCTTTCGAATTGTGACCGCATAAAATATATTCGCGATCGTCTTATAATTTTTTAAACTGCAACGACAACGTTTCTTCATCGTCGTGAGCGAATGATTTCAAACGTATTTTATCAGAAAGAGTTTAATTTACCCCAATATGTGCGATATTAGTTGATAAATTTTCTTGTCAATTTAAAGAATTCAACTAGAAAAACAACTACAACTCAAGTGAAAGTTTTAAGTGCCCTCCCAATCCTTGTTGAATGATTTTCATCAAAGTAGAAAGTCGAATATCTGAAGAATTATTTTCAATTCTTGAAATATAAGACTTATTGGTGCCACATTTTTTCGCAAGTTCTTCTTGAGTCATTCCAAGTTTTGTTCTAGCTTCCTCAAGTAAAACACCTAGACGAAAAACTTCAAATTCTTGCTCCCATTTTTCACGTAAAGGCTCACCTTTTTTACCATACTTTTTATCAAGTATTTGATCTAAAGTTGTAATGTTAGTCTTTGTTTTCATTTTGATATTCCTCCATTATTTTAAGTGCTCTCTCTAATTCTTGTTTTGGTGTTTTTTGAGTCTTCTTTTGAAAACCATTACCAAGTACAATTAAATTTCCTTTGTCAAAGAAAGAAAATATCCTGAAAATATTGCTTTCAACTTCAACTCTAATTTCATAAAGTCCTTTTGTTCCTTCCAAATGTTTAAAATATTTTTCAGGAATATGTTGAGTTACTCGAACGAGATTTAAAGTCCACTCTATTTTCCGTTGAACATTATCATCTTGATTTTCATAAAAATCTAAAAAATAGGTTTTATACGCAATTACATTTCTTTCTTTCAAAACACAAAGTTAACCAATTAGACAACTTAAATAATTTTTTATTCCTATTTTCTTACATTTATTTTTCAAGAATTTTACCTTTAAATGAAAAAAATAGATTTTCTGTTAGAGTCTATTCAAAAACTAAAATTTAATTTATTCCTCACTAGCCGAACTAATATTTTCTTCGGGAATCAATGAATCTCCCTTCATACGCATAAGTAATTGAATCAGAGCAACTACGTCTTTTTCACAATATTGACGAATGCGTTTTAAGTCTTTTTCTTCGTAATAAACCCTAGCAACATCAGCACCTGAAATATCATCTTTCGGGGTTGGAATATTGAAAACGTGACACAATAATGCTAGAGAAGTGAATGCTTTGTAATCTCCAAACTTCCACAACTCTAAAGTGTCTAAATGATTGATTTCCCACGGTTTTTTTCCAGCTATGTCGAGCACACTTGGCAATGAAATACCATTGATTAACATACGACGGCAGATATAAGGAATATCAAATTCTTTGGAATTGTGACCGCATAAAATATATTCGCGATCTTCTAATAATTTTTTAAACTGCAATAACAATGTTTCTTCGTCGTCGTGAGCGAATGATTTCAAACGTATTTTGCGAGCGCCTAAACTATCTTTTGTCACCAAACCTATCGAAATACAAATGATTTTACCAAATTCCGAGAGAATACTTCCACGTTCATTGTAAAGTGCCTCGAAGGATTTTTCTTCGTTTTGTGAAAAGCGCGTTTTGTGATTAAATAATTCTTTTGTTTTTTCGTCTAAATCCTGATAAATGTAAGTTTGCGGAACGGTTTCAATATCCAAAAAAAGCACGCGTTCTAGTTTGAGATCTTTAAGCATAATTTTAATTTTTACTTGAATTTAAGAAAAACTATCGCATTCCACAAGCTTCTTTTGGATTTTTTTTGAAAAAATAGTTTGAATTGCTATTGAAGTCTACTTTATTTAAAATTTAAAATAAATTCTTGAATTAAATATTTGACGCTTAACTTTGTACCATCCATTTGCAACGGCATATTGGATTTTATTGGAAATAAAAATTAGCGTTTGCTAAACGACCTGTCAGTGAAACCGACCAATTTTCAAAGTACACAGGGAAGTGAAAGTAAATGCTCATGCTACGGCGTGGGCGTTGCTTTGCTTTGCTTTGTGTACGGGTTCTTGGTCGGACCTCATTGACAAGCATTTCAGCAACTGTCCCACGCTTCTTTTTTTGTATATAACTCACTGTGGGGCGAGTGAAACTAATTTAAATTTAAAATGAAAAATTTAAAATGTAAAGTTTTGGCGCTCTGCATGGGTGCAAGTGTTTTTATGTGTGAAAAAGCGTTTTCACAAGTACCGAATTATGTGCCCACAAATGGATTAGTAGGTTGGTGGCCGTTTAACGGAAATGCCAACGATGAAAGTGGAAATGGGAATAATGGAACGGTGAATGGAGCGACGTTGACAACGGATCGGTTTGGGAATGCGAACAAGGCGTTTAGTTTTGATGGTATAGATGATTATATTCAATTAAATTCTCTTAGTCTTATTGGTAATCAAAACAGAAGTATTTCTTTCTTTTCCAAATTAAATAATGCAAATTTATCAAGTGATATTTCTGCAATTTCATATGGTGGGAATAGTCCAAATTGTTCTCAAGCAGGGGGTGATATTGAATGTGGATTTTTTAATCTAAACAACAATGCTTCAGTTAGGGTTGATGGGACTTGCACAGCAGCATATTCAAACAATACAATTCAAGATTCTCAATGGCACTTTGTAGTTTTTACTTTTGACAATACCCAAGGAATTGACTTTAATTTCTTTAAAATTTATATTGATGGTTTATCGGTATCTATTGGTGCATACAATGGTTCAACAATATTAAATACAGTTTCGCTTTCAAATTTAGTATTTGGAAAATCGAATAAAACATCTAGATTTTTTGATGGTAACCTTGACGACATCGGTATTTGGAATCGTGCTTTAACCCAACAAGAAATAACTAATTTATTCAACGGTTGTTCGGCATCAACAATTACATCTCAACCAACAAACCAAACGGTTAACCCAACAACTTCAGCACAATTTGTAGTTAATGCAACTTCAGGAAGTTCGTTTCAGTGGCAAACGGATTTAGGATTTGGTTTTCAAAATTTAAGTAATGCAGGACAATACAGTGGTGCTATCAACGATACGCTTGTTGTTTCAAATGCAACTGTCTCTAACAACAATCAACAATTTCGTTGTATTATAAATTCAGCAAGTTGTGCTGATACTTCAGATATTGCTGTGTTAACTGTTTCAACCGTTGGAATGAATGAATTATCGGTTCAAGGTAATGTTAGCTTGTATCCCAATCCAACGCAATCTAGTTTTGAAATTCAAACAAATTTGGTGTACTCTAAAGTTGAAATTCGCGACATGCAAGGTCGTATTGTCAAAACTGAAAAAGCAGCAAAAACAATAAATTTATCTTCTTTACAAAAAGGTACTTATTCGGTAAATCTTCTAGACGAACAAGAGAAAACTTTGGCTGTTAGAAAGATTGTGTTGCAATGATAAATTCATCCCCCTTTGTCCCCCTTCAAAGGGGGAATTTTACACATAGGCTCGGGTTTAAACTCGAGCCTATGTGTTTTAAATGTGGTTGGATTATCCATTTCAATGAATTATCATTTCCAAAATTTCATTCATGCCCAAAATCCCTCACGCCCCGACGAAAGCGGAAAGCTTCACGAAGCGCAAAGTACAGCTATCAAGCTAAAACAGCGACCGACGGAAGCTCGTTTTGGCTGAATTATAGCGTAACTATTGCGCAAGTGAACTTGTAGCTGTAGGCGGTGTGGGCTGGAAAAGTGAGGACGAGAAAAGGCGCAAAAAATGAAAAATGAATCCTACCTTTCTGCGGACCGCGACATGAAGTTGTTTACACTTCTTACTCTTCCTTATTGAGTTCAAATTCAATTCGGTCTCGTTCGATTAGTTGTTTTAGTTCCTCCTCTTTGGGTAGATAAAGCAAATATTTACTCGCGAACAAATTGTTGTGGTCGTTCAATACAGAATATTTCACAATTGTTTCATCTTTTTCTGTGCAGAGCAAAATTCCAATTGTAGGGTTATCATCAACACCGCGTTTCAAATCGTCGTACATTCTAACATACATATCGAGTTGTCCAATATCTTGGTGCGTAAGTTCATCTGCTTTCAATTCCAAGATGACAAAACATTTCAACAAATAGTTGTAAAATACCAAATCGATGAAAAAATCGTGAGTGTCTGTGACGATGTGTTGTTGTCTTGCCACAAAAGCAAATCCTTTTCCAAATTCCAACAAAAAAGTTTGAAGGTGGTTAATGATTGCGGTTTCAACAGAACGCTCGGTGTTTTTTATATCTTGTTGTAAACCAAGAAAATCAAAAATATTTGGATCTTTGATGAGGTTTTGAATCGTTGGTGTTTCGTTTTTTGTTGGAGAATGTCTTATTGTTCTTTCGTGTGAAAGGGTATTTACTGAGCGTTGTAACTGCCTTATTGTCAAACTATTTGTAAGTACTTCATGGATGTAATATTCTCTTTTTTGTGCCGTATCTAGTCTGGAAATCACGCGATAATGGCTCCAACTCAATTCGTGACGCAATGTGTCACGAATTGGAAAGGCTTTGTAGAAAGTACGCATATTTCGAAGATTACTTTCATCGTACCCTTTCCCAAAATCGATAGTGAGTTGTCGGGCTAAATTCTTCAAAGTAGCTTTTCCGTATTCGGCTTTTAAGTTTCCATTTTGCTCGTCTTCTACAATGATTTGACCGATAAGCCAATAGGTTTCAAGTAGGGTGGAGTTTGCTGCGCGAAAAATACGTTGCCGTGCTTGAAGGATGATTTCCTTTATGGTTTGATAGATTATTTCTTTTGAGTATCCGCTTTCATACCACAAAAAAAATAATACCACTTTAATTCATAACTCGAAAAAAAAATCTCAATTTGAGCTATTATTAATTTTGCCATTCTTTTTCCTTGATGAAAAAGAATCAAAAAATCAAGGCTCTGAATTTATTTTTGTTCGCAAGTTATTGTTAAACATGTATTTACAACTCGTAGCGAACAATTTTAACTCCTTTCTGAAACTGAAATTTTTTAAAAATGTTCTTGCAGAAATTTTAAAAATTAACAGTTTCAGTTCAGTAGCTAAAACCAATAAATTCAAGGCCGAAGATTGTTCGCTAATATTCACAAAACAGCTCTCACTTCGATTAAATTCTTGATTTTTAACATTTAAGTATTTTACTGGTACGATTGCGGATACTCATTTATTTCTTTTTGAATATCCATGTTGTTAGGAGTAAATTGTGCTTTTTTATCGTTCAAACAAATATAAATATTCATTCTCTACAAACCAACATGTCTAGAAAATCCTCCCCGCACCTCAACGAAAGCGGAAAGCTTCAAAATGGGTGAGGAAGAGCCACCAAACGAAATTGCCATGAATCGAAAAATTGTGTTGTAATGATAAATGGTTGAAAACCATAATTGTATTTGGAAAATCCATTTCAATGGATTAAATGCTTTTTTGAGGTTAATAATGATAATGTAAATATTGAAGAAATTATAAATGTTATCTTTGTCAAACGATGGTTTAATCACCATTTTATCCTCCAACTTATAGATAATGGCTGAAGATTTAATAATAGCAAGTGGTTCAAAAGCAGAAAAATACGAGCAACTCCTGCCGCAAATTCACGCATTAATAGGAAGCGAAACAGACGCAATTGCCAACTTGGCAAATGTTGCTGCTGCCTTGAAAGAAACGTTTGGATTTTTCTGGGTTGGTTTTTATTTAGTGAAAGCAGACGAATTAGTGCTTGGTCCATTTCAAGGGCCTGTTGCCTGCACACGCATTCAAAAAGGTCGTGGCGTTTGTGGTACTTCCTGGGAATCGAAAGCAACGATTGTGGTGGAAGACGTCGAACAATTTCCTGGTCACATTGCTTGTAGTTCGCTTTCTAAAAGTGAAATCGTTGTGCCACTTTTGAAAAATGGGGAAGTAATTGCGGTGCTTGATGTGGATAGTTCAGACTTAAATTCCTTTGATGAAACTGATGCTAAATTCTTAGAAGAACTTTGTACATGGCTCGTTTCGCACCTTTAATTTTTGCAATTCTCTTGTTGGCAAGTTGCGCACAAGTAGGTTCAATCACTGGTGGTGATGAAGATGAAATCGCTCCGCAAGTTCAAAAAACAACCTTGGTTTCTGGAACGACAAATTTCACTGGAAACTCAGTTGAAATCACCTTCGATGAATTTATTCAACTAAACAAAGCTTCAGAAACGATTTTCCTTGTTCCCGCCGATGCAAAAGTAGAAGCGAAATTGACAAAAAAGACTTTAAACCTCTCTTGGAATGAAACACTTTTGCCCAATACAACTTATACTTTATACTTAAATGGCGCTGTAAAAGATGTTACGGAAGGAAATGATTCTTTGATGCAAATTACTTTTTCTACAGGAGCAATTATTGACACCTTGAAGGTTCAGGTAGCTGTTGTAGATGCATTTACGAATAAACCGCAGTCAAAAATAGTAGTTGGTTTGTTTGATTCTTTAGGTGCTGAAAAACCGCGCTATTTCGCTAAAACAATTGCTGACGGAAGAGTGAAATTACAATCTTTAAAAGCAGGAAATTATTTCCTAAAAGCCTTCAATGATAAAAACAGTGATTTAACCATTCAAGCAGACGAAGCGCAAGACTGGAATTTTGAACCCATTTCAATTGATACTGCTTTTCGAGACACGTTGAAATTGCGCATTTCTGCACCATTGAAAGTCAATAAAATTGGAAATGCTCAAGTTTTAGCGCCCGGCTTAATAAGCGTGCACGTTCCCGAAGATTCAACGCTTTCAAGAATTATTTATAATGAAAAAGAATTTGCTTTATCTGATTTTGTTTCAGCTGGAAAAGACAGTTTGTTGTTTGCAATTGGTAAAACAGAATTGAATCCATTGCAACTGATTTTAAACCAAGATACGCTTTCGATTCGTTATTTGGAAAAAGATAGAAAAACAAAACTTAAGCCGAAATATGTGGAAGTGGAAAATGGTTTTACCGATTATATCCAACTGGAAGTCAATGATTTTATTCAAGAAATAGATTGGTCAAAACTTAAATTATTAGCCGCAAAAGATTCTTCTGAAGTTAAATTTGAAGGAAAGAAAAATATACAATCCCTTGAATTAAAACTTCCGTCGTTCGACCAACGTGCATTCATTTTACTAATTGAAGAAAATGCAATAATTGGAAAATCTGGAATGGGAAATTCCAAAATGAGTTTGCTGATTAATTTAAGAAGTGAGCGCGAACTTGGTTCTTTGAATGTGAAGCTTAGCCAAGGAATCGAAAATGGTGTGCTACAATTAATGCAAAAAGACAAAGTGATTGCTGAATCGATACTAGCCCCTGCAACGCTGAGTATTCCGTTTCAAAATTTAATTCCGGGTGAATATTCGTTCCGCTTATTGATAGACAGCAACCAAAATGGAATGTGGGACCCGATTAATGTGAAGGAGCAAAAAATGGCTGAATCAATGATTTATTTCTCGACACCTGTAAAAGTTAGAGCGAATTGGGAGGTAGAGACGGAGTTGGTAAATGATAAATGAGGGAATGACGAATGAGGGAATGATAAATGAGGGAATGACGAATGAGGGAATGACGAATGAGGGAATGATAAATGAGGGAATGACGAATGAGGGAATGACGAATGAGGGAATGATAAAT
>JBILHL010000046.1:0-21588 GCA_044350515.1 Crocinitomicaceae bacterium
CAACAGGAACAGAAGTATTGACTTCAATTAATGGTTGTGATTCAACAGTAACAATTAACTTAACTTTCAATCCATCTTACAACAACAACTTAACTTATTCAGGTTGTGCAGGCGATGGTCATTCAGCAGTTGTGAATGGCGTAACATACAATGAAGCTAATCCAACAGGAATTGAAACAATGCAAACAGCTGACGGTTGTGACTCAATCATCAATGTTAACTTCACTTTCTTACCAACATTCACAAGTACAGTTTCTTACACAGGATGTACTGGTGATGGTCACACAGTAGTTTTAAATGGAGTTACCTACAACGAAGCGAACCCAACAGGAACTGAAGTTTTACAAGCAGTGAATGGTTGTGATTCAACGGTGACAATTAATATGGTTTTCGTTCCTTCTACCTCAAACACAACCACAATCATAGCTTGTGACACTTACACATGGGCTGTAAATAACCAAACTTACACTACTTCAGGAACTTATACAGTTGTAAATGGCTGTGATACAGAAATTCTAAACTTAACAATCAACACTTCGCCAACATTTGGTGGAGCAGTTGTAACAGACGTTTCTTGTAATGGATTGTCTGACGGTTCAATTGTAATAACTTCAAATGGAGGTTTACCGAATTATGTTGTTTCTCCATCTCCAACAAACTTAGCTGCTGGAACTTATAACTTTATAGTAACAGATGCTAATGGATGTTCTTATGCAACAACAGCTACAATTGCTGAACCAACTGTGTTAGTTGCGTCTGGAACAAACTCTGTAATTACAGTTAGTGGTGGAACTTCAACAGTAACAATTGGTGCAACAGGTGGAACTCCAGCTTATGTTGGAACTGGAACATTTACAGTTACAGCAGGAACTTATTCTTACACAGTTACAGATGCAAATGGTTGTACAAGTGATACAACACTAACAATAACGGAACCTCTACCATTAACAGTTTCGGCTACTGGTTCAAATGCAGCTTGTTTTGGTGATTCAGTTCTTGTGAATGTGGTTGGGTTTGGTGGAACAACTCCATATAATGGAGATACAACTTTGAATGTTGCTGCGGGTACATATACTTATACGATTACAGATTTCTATGGAAATACAGCTTCTACTTCTATCACGATTACACAACCAACCGCTTTAGTTGCAAATAGCAACGCAGTATTAAATGCATTAGCTTGTAACTATGATTCATCATTGGTTACAGTAAGTGCTACTGGTGGGACAGGGGTAATTGGTGGAATCGGAACTTTCTATGAAGGTACTGGGGTTCATTCTTACATAGTTACAGATGAAAACGGATGTGAGGATACAACTTCGGTAACAATCACCGCGCCTCCAGCAATTGTAACAAGCGTTTCGGTTCAAAATGTACTTTGTAGTGGTGGAACTGGTTCAGTTGATTTAACTATTTCAGGTGGAGTAGGACCTTACGGTGTAATTTGGGATGGAACTGTATTAACTGAGGATTTAGGTGCTGTTATAGCTGGAACTTATGTGGCACAAGTTACAGATGTAAATGGCTGTATTGCAACTCAATCTGCAACCGTAATTAATGACTTTAGTACTACTCCAATTGGAATTACTAATTTAACAGGCACAACAACCTTAACTTGTATTGTTACATCAATTAATCTTCAAGGTTTTGGAGGGTCAAATTATGTATGGAGTGGCGGTTCAAATTTAACAGGAGCAGCAAATACAATTACAAATCCAGGAACTTACACATTAAATCTTGATGATTCAAATGGTTGTCCGAAAACAGTTTCGATTGTAATTACTCAAGACATAACGCAGCCAGTCGCTTCAATTACAAATATTTCAAATACAACAATAATTACTTGTACAACACCAGTTATAAATGTTACAGCTGTTGGACCTAATCCAGTTTGGTCTAGCCCTATATCTGCAGGAGCAAATCAAGCAATTAGTTCTCCTGGAACATATACTGTAACTACTACAGGAACAAACGGATGTACAAATACAGCCTCAATTACATTTACAAGCAATATTGCTCCGCCAGTAGCTACCATAACAAATAATACAGGTGCTACAACATTAAATTGTAATACTGCTTCAATAAGCTTAACTGCTTCTGGTGGAACATCACCAATTGGGACTACAACAAGTCCTTATTCTTGGAGTAATGCTTTAGGAACTAATGCCAATGTTGTTATTACATCAGCAGGAACTTATACTGTTACAGTTACAGGTTCAAATGGATGTACTGATACAGAATCATATATTGTTAATTTTATTCCAAATCCTACATTGACGGTTAGTAATATGACTATTTGTTCAGGAAATTCAGTGACTTTAAATGCAATTGCAACTCCACTTTTAGGAGGAACTTATACTTGGAGTGGTGGTTTAGGAAGTACAACTAATCCTTCAATCACAACTCCAATTTTAGGTGCTAATGTTGCTTATCAAGTTTCTTATACAGATCCAAACGGATGTATCAGTAATACTGTTCTTGTTACTGTAACAGTTTTACAATCACCTTCAGTAACTATTTCTGGTACTACAACTTTATGTTCAGGAAATATAGGATCGCTCACAGGACAACCTTCAATAGCTGGTGGTACTTATGCTTGGTCAATAGGAACTCAAACTTTAACTGAGACAACTCAAACTATAAACGTATCTCCGAATGTTACCACAACATATAACTTAGTTTACACAATACAACAAAATCAATTCTTCTGTTCATCTCAAATGGCTTCTGCAACGATTTCTGTGACTCCAACACCAGTCATCACTGCACCAAGTACAGGAATTTGTACGGGAGGTCAAACAACAATTACGGCAACTCCTGATTTACTTGGAGGAACTTATGATTGGTCAACAGGTCAAACAACTCAATCTATTACTGTAAATCCAGCTGCAACAACAAATTATGAAATTATTTATACACTTAATAATTGTACTAGTATCCCTGTAAATGTTCAAGTTACGGTAACAGACGTTCCAACTGTTACTGTGGATAGCATCGGAATTTGTACAGGTGCAACAGGAACAATGGTAGCTGTACCTTCCTCAACAACTGGAGTTGGAACTTATACTTGGACCCCTAGTTGGACTGGTACTTCAGTAGTTGATGATGAAACATTTGAAGTTTCTCCTCAGCAAACGTCACCAATTTCAGTTGTTTATACATTAAATAACTGTCCAAGTTTACCTGTAACAGCTTTTGTAACTGTAACGAACGCACCAACATTAAGCTTCACAGGCACAAATCTTTGTGGTGGTTCAACAGGAACTTTAACAGCGGTACCGAGTTTCCCTGGTGGTACGTATGTTTGGGAAAATGGAGATATTACTGCTTCAACTCAAATTACACCAAATGTTGACACAACTTACAGCGTTGACTACAATTTAAATGGATGTATTGTTACGGGTACTGCAAACGTCATTGTTGATGAAGTTCCAAACGTTTCGTTTATGACTACAGTAACTGAAGGTTGTGCGCCACTTACAATTAAATTAATCAATACAACAGATTCTACAAATAACTGTATTTGGGATTTAGGAAATGGTGCTACAATTAATCAATGCGGCAACCTAAGCTATACATTTATGGAAGCAGGCTGTTACGATATCTCATTGACAACGGATTCTCCAAATGGCTGTTCAAATACCTTAACATTAACTGACTTAGTGTGCGTCTATCCACAACCAATTGCTTCGTTCAACACTACAACTGAAGTATTGAGTTCTGATAATCCAACATTGACTGTAACCAATACCAGCGTTGGGGCGATAGACTATGTCTGGAATTATGGCAATGGTGTAACTGAAAATTCAATCTTCGAACCAGGTGAAATTACCTATACTGGAGATATTGAACCTGAATATGTGATTTCATTAATTGCAACTTCTGAATACGGTTGTGTTGACACAGCTTATACAGTAATTAAAGTTCGCGATGAGTTATTGATTTTTGCTCCAAATACCTTTATTCCGGATGGAGATGGGTTGAATGACATTTGGTTCCCTGTAATCACGGCTGGAATAGTGGAAAACTCGTATGAGTTGATCATAATCAACCGTTGGGGAGAAATCATATTCCAATCGCGTGAGGTTACTGCTGGTTGGGATGGAACTTATAAAGGCGAACAATGTCAAGATGGTACGTATTCTTACAACATTCGATTCAGAAGCTCATATGATAAGCAGGCTAAAAACATCACTGGTCACATTAATTTATTAAGGTAGACTTCTTGGTCTAGTTTTATATCTTTGGTTTTTTCGCATTGGGACATAGAATAAATCAGAAAAGTAAATTTTACTATTCCAATATCAAGAAAATATTTAGCTGAATTAAGGCAATTATTAAAGTAAAGTTTAAGTTAGAATGTATTTTTTTAAGCCAATTATAAGCTAGTGTTTATCATGCAGCGTATGTTCAAAACGTTGAATTAAAATCACAAAAAATTGTGATGACACGTTAAGGTTTATTTTTAGAAATAATCACTTTTCGATTAGAGGTAAAATTGTAGAACGAAGCAAAGTTTGTACCTTTACCCAATTATGGAAATTTTAATAATATTCTTTTTAACCTTACTCAACGGCTTCTTTTCCCTTTCTGAAATTGCTTTAGTTTCTGTCAAGAAAAGCAGAATGGAACACTTGGCAGCCCAAGGAAATACACGTGCTTTAACAGTTCTGAAATTACTCGAAAATCCTGAAAATTTCCTTTCTTCAGTGCAAGTTGGAATTACCTTAATTGGAATCATCTCCGGTGCTTATGGTGGCGCAACATTGACAGATGATTTAGAAAAAGTACTTGTTCAATTTTCATTTTTAGGAAATTATGTGCATACCATTTCACTCATCTTTGTTATTGGAAGCATTACTTATTTTACGATAGTTATCGGTGAATTAGTGCCAAAAACTATTGCAATGAACAACTCTGAAAAAATAGCTTTGGTTTGTGTTCCCATCATTAAATATTTCACTTTTGCATCCTATCCTTTTGTAAAATTGCTCTCTTTTTCGACTAAATTGATTTTGAAAATATTGGGCACAAAAGAATCAAACAGTGACCACGTAAGCGAGGAGGAACTTAAATTTCTAATCTTAAATGCAGGTAAATCTGGTGTACTTGAATCAGAAGAAAGTGAAATTCATCAGAACATTTTTAGTTTTTCAGATCAAACGGCAAAATCGTTGATGAAACATAGTTCGGAAGTTGAATGGGTAAATATTAAAAAGTCGAAGGAAGAAATTTTTAATAAAATAATAGAATTCAGTCACTCGAAAATCATTGTGAGTGAAGGTTCGCTTGAAAATGTAAAAGGGTATATTCGAGTTAAAGATTTCTTAGAAAAATACAACCAGGCTTCATTTTCGATTGAAGATATTCTTGAGGAACCCTTATTTATTGCACAAAATACTCCTTCTTTAAAAATCATCAACTCGTTCAGGCAAACGAAACAACATTTTGGTTTTGTGATTGATGAATACGGTGGATTATTAGGAATCATTACACTTCACGATTTAATAGAAGGAATTGTTGGCGATTTGCCCGATGAGGAAGATGATGAAAATGAAAAAATCACAAAACGAGAAGACGGTACTTTCCTAATCGATGGCAGAACTCCGCTTTATGAATTTAACAAGTACTTCAACAAAGAAATCATAGAGTTCAATCACAGCCAATATACTACGATTGCTGGATTTGTAATGGATCAATTGAAGGCTATGCCAAAAGCAGGAGACAGCTTCACTTACGATAACTATAAGTTTGAAATTATGGATATCGACGGAAGAAGAATTGATAAAGTGTTACTTGAAATCATCGAAAAATCGGAAGAGTTTTAATTTCTGATTCTTTAATTTGAACCTATCTTAATTTTAACTGTAAACCTACCAAATCTAATTTTTATGTATAATCATATTCTTATCTTATCATTCCTTTTTCTTTCAACATTCGTTTTTTCCCAAAAGGAAGTTACTGCAACTGCCGAGCTTAAAAAAGTTACTGTTTTCTTTACTGGGGCTCAAATTCAGCACGAAGACAAACTTGCTTTAAATCCCGGAAAACAAGAGATTATCTTTCAAAAATTGACAGATTTTATCGATCCAAATACGGTTCAAGTAAAAGCTACTGGCGACTTAACCATTCTTTCTGTTCGTACGAAAAAGAATTATGAAGATTTAAAAATCAGCAATGAAGAAATGAAAAACCTGAATGCTAAGCGAAAAGCGCTTGCCGTGAAAGATTTAGCGTTGCGTGATGAATACACGATTTTAGAATTAGACAAAAACCTTTTGATGCGCAACCGCGATTTAAAAGGAAATGAACAAGGTTTAAAAATCGTTGAGTTGAAGGAAGCATATACTTTTATGCACACAAAACTGACGGAAATTACAAGTCGTTTGTCGGCAATAAGAACCGAATTAGAGGACTTACAAAAAAAGATGAATCAATTGGAACAAGAGATTATTTCCCAACGAAGTAAACCTGTAATCAATTACTCAGAAATCGTTGTCGAAGTAGATGTAGAAAAAACAACAAATGCTTCTTTCGTTTTCAATTACATTTCTCCACGAGCAACTTGGAAACCTTACTACGATATGCGCAGCGATGGAATCGGGAAACCTGTTCGATTGGAAGCCAAAGCAAACGTAAGCCAAACAACAGGCATTGAATGGAAAAGTGTGGAATTAGTACTTTCGACAAATGATCCTTATCAAAATGCACAAGAACCGACTTTGAACCCGTGGTATATTTCTTACAACAACTATCCGCAGCAACGTCAAACAACTGCAAGACAAATTCCTGCGGTAGATTTCTCTGGTGAAAAATTGAGAGGCGAGGTAATTGATGCTTCCTCAGGCGAACCAATGCCTTTTGCAAAAGTGGCGTTTTACGGTCAGCCAAACATCAGTACTGTTACCAATTTTGAAGGTAAATTTGAAATTACTGTTCCAAAAGGTGAATCGTATTTGAACGCTTCGTTTGTAGGTTACACTGAAAAATACTTGCAAATCACTTCGCCTTATTTAAAATTCTTCCTCGTTCCAAATGGCTTGGATTTATCCTTGTTAAAAGTTACGGAAGAATCTAGTGGTGAAAGTTATCAATGGGATAATCAACCATTAATGGGAGGGCAATATGCCTATGATGAACAATCTGTTACAGTTATGGAGGAAGTAATTGAGTTTTCGGATGGAGTATCTCTTAATTCCAATAAGAATGGAAATACTAGAAATTATGAACGCGATAGAGCTCAATACAAAAAGGATGAATACGCTAAAACTGTTTCAACTGTAGTTCAGAAAAAAGACATGCGTGTTGAATATGCAATTGCTTCAAAAATGTCAATTCCTACCGATGGAATGGATCACCGAGTAAGTATTTCAAGTTACGATTTGACTGCAAGTTATGAATACCACGTAATTCCAAAATTAGATCCAAGTGTATATTTAGCGGCACAAGTTTCAGGCTGGGAGAAATTGAATTTAATGAGTGGAGAATCAAACATTTACTTCGATGGAACTTTTATGGGTAAATCCTATTTAGATGTTAATTCTACCAAGGATACGCTTTCATTCTCCTTTGGAAAAGACAACAAAATCAGTGTGGACAGAACAAGAATCAAAGAAAAATCAAAAACAAAAACGATTGGTTCACGTCAGAAATTTGAAGTGACTTGGGAATTGAAAATCAAAAATAATGGTGGAGCAAAAATTCCATTTGTAATTAAAGATCAATTCCCGATTTCAAATGATGAAGATATCAAAGTTAAAGAAGGTAATTACAGCAACGGTAAACTCGACGAGAATACAAAAATTATCACTTGGTTATTTCCAAACGGAATTGTCGGCACACAAACTTTAACTTTTGATTATTCGGTGGATTATCAAAATGGAGTGGTGTTGTATTTGGAGTAATGAAGAATTAAAATGAAAACTTCTTCGTCAAGATAAAATTGAATATAAATTTCATAACTTACATTTCTTGTAAAAGTAAAATCTTAGAATAAGAATAGTTAACTGTTTTATGAAACAGAGGTTTTGTTTTATAAAACATACTTTTGAGTTTATTAAGCTTGTTTAAATAGAGACGTAAAGGATATTTTCATTAACTGATAATTATCAGGAATTTTGTCCACAAAAAGTCAATAGTATTTATGTGAATAGGTCATTTTTGTCTTCATTAGAAAGATTGAAATTTGTCGAACCTTAAAAACTTAAAATTATGGAAACGACAAATTTGACAAATGATTTAGAATTTAACCGCTTCGGATGGATTGCAGTTATTTTATTAGTAGTAGGCTGTTTAGGTGGCTTGACTGTGGGAATGGGTGCTATTGAAAGCACTGCAGCTTTAGTAGCAGTTGTAATTCCCACAATGATTACCTTAAGTTTATTACTTGCTGTTTCACCAATGAAATATGTAATGATAGCTGCGGCTAGTGCGATTTCAATTGACATCATTCTTTTCACTTACTATGTTATCAATTGATTTCAATCGAGAATTAAAAAAAACGCCTTGAATTTCTTCAAGGCGTTTTAGATTTATAAAAAAGTAATATTTACTCTTTATCTTGTTCCCATTGACCTACAACCGAAGTTGCAATTGAATTTCCAAGAACGTTTGTAGCACTGCGGAACATATCACAGAAATGGTCTATTGGCAAAATCAAAGCGATTCCTTCTATTGGAATGTTGAACATGCCACATGTTGCTGCAACCACTACCAAACTGGCTCTAGGGACGCCTGCAATTCCTTTGCTTGTAAGCATCAAAACAATTAACATTGTCATTTGCGTTCCAATATCTAACGGAATTCCATAAGCTTGAGCAATGAACAAACTCGCAAAAGTCATATACATCATACTTCCGTCTAAATTAAACGAATAGCCCAAAGGCAACATGAACGAAACGATTTTATCTTTGATTCCAAAACGCTCTAATTCTTCCGTTAATTTAGGGAAAACTGCTTCACTACTTGTTGTACCAAAAGCAATTACCAAAGGACTAACGATACGTTGCAATAAGGTTTTTAGTCGTTTTCCTAAGAACAAATAACCTACAATCAATAATACTACCCAAAGTGATGCGATACCAACTAAGAACGAACTAAAGAATTTAGTATATGTCATCATTAAATCAGAAACATCTTTCACGGCAAAGACACCTGCAATTGCTCCAAAAACACCAATAGGAGCGAATTTCATTACATAATTCACCATTTTCAAAATGATATGCGAAAACTTATCTAAGCCATTGATTACTGGTTTTGCATGGTCTCCAATTGAAGCTGCTGCTAGTCCAAAAAAGATAGAAAAGATGACAATTTGTAAGATTTCATTCATTGCCATTGCTTCAAAAATCGACTTAGGAATGATGTGCTCCACGAAATTTTGAACTGAGAATGATTGCGTTTTTTCAGTTACTTCAGAAGCAGAAGTTAAATCAACATCTGATAAGTTTAATCCAACTCCTGGCTTTAAAAGATTTACCCAAATCAAGCCTATTACTAATGAAACAAACGATGCTGTAAAAAACCAAGCAAGTGCTTTTCCTCCAATTCTTCCAACAGCTTTAATGTCACCTAACTTAGCAATTCCTACAACCAATGTAGAAAAGACCAAAGGCGCAATAATCATTTGAACCAAACGAATAAAAATAGTTGCTAATAGCTTTATGTTTGTACTGAATTTTTGAGCGGTTTCAACATCGTAGTAATTGTGAATTATCGACCCTAAAATAGCTCCAGCCAACATGGCAACAAGTATAAAAACCGTCAATAAATTTCTAGGCTTTTTTTCTACAGTTTCGTTCGTGTGATGATTACTCATACTTTCAAATTAATTTTTATTAATTCGTGAATTTAGGAAAAAATCAAACAAGTCAGGTTTTCAATGCTTAATTCTAATTATTCAAGTATTCCTTTGTTGTGTTGGAATTAACTCAAAGTTCTTTTGTTATATTTGAATCCCAAATCAAAAACATGGCAATTTCTTCCAAAGAATTAGAGTTCAATTTCAACGATGACCAAATGCGTTTAAAAATTAGCGCATTGGAACAACAGCTTTCAAAAATTTATGAAGGCGGAGGAAAAAAGCGCGTTGAAAAATTGCATGCTAGCGGCAAATTGACTGCACGTGAGCGTATTGAATTATTACTCGACCCAAATTCTGAGCAAGTTGAAATTGGCGCTTTAGCTGGTTACGGAATGTACAAAGAACATGGTGGTTGCCCTTCAGGTGGCGTTGTGGTCGTTATTGGTTACATCAAAGGAAAACAATGTATCGTTGTTGCAAATGATGCTACAGTGAAAGCTGGTGCTTGGTTTCCGATTACTGGAAAGAAAAATCTTAGAGCGCAAGAAATTGCAATGGAAAATAAATTGCCAATTATTTATTTGGTAGATTCTGCTGGTGTTTATTTACCAATGCAAGAAGAAATTTTCCCAGATAAAGAAAACTTTGGTCGAATTTTCAGAAATAATGCACAAATGAGTGCAATGGGAATTGTTCAAATCGCAGCGGTGATGGGAAGTTGTGTGGCTGGTGGCGCTTATTTACCAATTATGTCCGATGAATCATTGATTGTAAATGGTACAGGAACTATTTTCTTAGCAGGTTCTTATTTGGTGAAATCAGCTATTGGTGAAAGTATTGACAACGAAACTTTAGGTGGCGCAACGACACAAACTGAAATTTCTGGAGTTTGCGATTACAAAGTTGAAAACGACCAAGAATGTTTGAAAACGATTCGCGACTTGATTGGACGAGTTGGACAAAAAGAAACTGCTGGTTTTGATAGAATTAAAGCGGAACCACCACAAGTGGACATCAAAAATGTGTATGGAATTATGCCTGCTGACCGTTCAAAACCATACAATACGAAAGAAATTTTGAAGTGTTTAGTTGACAATTCAGAATATACAGAATACAAACCAACTTACGGAAAATCAATCATAACGGCTTATGCTCGTGTAGATGGTTGGAGTGTTGGAATTGTGGTAAATAACCGAGAAATCGTTAAAAATGCGAAAGGTGAAATGCAATTCGGAGGAGTAATTTATTCTGATTCAGCGGATAAAGCGGCACGTTTCATAATGAATTGCAACCAAAAAAATATTCCATTGATTTTCTTACACGACGTTTCTGGCTTCATGGTCGGTTCAAAAAGTGAGCAAGGCGGAATCATCAAAGACGGAGCGAAAATGGTGAATGCAATGGCAAATTCAGTGGTTCCGAAATTCTCAATCGTTATGGGAAATTCCTACGGTGCTGGAAATTATGCCATGTGCGGAAAAGCTTACGACCCGCGTTTAATCGTTGGTTGGCCAACTGCTGAAATCGCTGTAATGAGTGGTGCTGCAGCAGCAAAAACCTTGTTACAAATTGAGGTCGCAACTTTGAAAGGAAAAGGGGAAGAAATCACTCCTGAGCGCGAAAAAGAATTGTACGATCACATCAAAAATCGTTACGACGAGCAAATATCACCTTATTACGCTGCAAGTCGTTTGTGGATTGATGCAATCATTGACCCTGCTGAAACACGTAAAATTATTTCAATGGGAATCGAAATGGCTAACCATGCTCCGATCGAAAAAAGATACAATGTTGGTGTGATTCAAACTTAAAAAAGTTGAAAACTGAAAGCTGATTCGCTGTGTTGGACTGAAAGTTGAGAGGAAACACTTCGACTGAGTTAAAGCTTGATGTATAGCAAGAACTGAACTTTAGTTTCAATTACATTTATTTTCCGATTCAAATAAAAAGTCACCAAGTTCTTTGGTGTACAATTTTGTACCATTTCTCCGAAGAACAAAGGCTCTTACCAAATTTTTCATCCAAGTTTTCTTAGATGAATAAGCGCATATTCTCACAAAAAGTACTTGTAGAAAGCCACAACATTCACCTTTATTTCATCTAATTGGATAGTTTCTTCTTGGTCAAAAGTGATGATCGTTCCTTCTGTTATATTTAAAAAGCGACAAGCTTCCACCAAGCCTCGAAGTTCTCGTTTCCGAGTATCTGAATCGTTTAACTGATATGCTACTTGAATAGGGTAGAAGGTACCTTCTTTTTCAAGGATAAAATCGCATTCGTACTTTGTTTTAAAATAGAACAACTTATTACCTTGCTTCAATAGTTCCAAAAAAACCATATTTTCAAAAAGTTTTCCGTTGTTTTTGGATACTGAAAATTCGATCGCTGAAAGCAAACCCGTGTCGATAACATACGTTTTCTTTTCGCTTTTCGCTTGCTTGATTTCTGAATAATCGAATTTATCTATAGATTGCGTTAAAAATACAGCGTTGCAATGGTCATAAAATTCATACAAATAATTGTTGCTTATTTTATACCCCATTGATTTTAAGTCTCTAAATGTTTTATTTATTGAAAATGGTACAGTTACGCTCGCAAATATTTTCTTGATAAAAAAGCGTAAAACGTCTATAGCACGCACATTGTATCGTTCCACTACATCGCGAAACATCATCACGTTAAAGTATTCTTGCAGTAATTTGATACGTGTTGATTTTTCGAAAGATATTGTTTCAGCAAAACCACCGTTGTACATAAATTCACCTGCGTAATGGATGAGTTTGCTTCTTTGTTGTTGCGTTTTTGTGATTTTTTCAACGTTTAAAGCACCGAGGTATTCGCGAAAACTTAATGGATAAACCGTGTAACTCAACGAACGACCACGTAATGCAGTTGCGATTTCACTACTCAACAATTTAGCGTTAGAGCCTGTGATGTAGATGTTTCTTGTTTTTGTGTCATATACACGACGTGTGAATTTCTCCCATCCAGTTACATTTTGTATTTCATCAAAAAAGAGATGCGTATTTTCCCATTCTAAGTCGGGATATAATTCATTAAACGCTTGAAGTATATAGTCTAAATCATCGGTGTCAACACGCAGACGCTCATCTTCAAAATTGATGAAAAGTATGTTTTTGCGCTCAGTTCCACTTTCAAGTAATTGATTTATAAGTTGATACAAGAAGAACGTTTTTCCACTTCGTCGAGCACCTATTAAACTGATGATTAATTTTGTGTTTAATGGTATTGTTTGTTCGCGTAAAAAACCGCTCTTGAAATTTAGCGTTTGATTCTCTGCTATTACCTCTTTGAAACGTTCTTTCATTGTTTAAATTACTTTATTTTACGAAACAAATTTACAAAATTTACTTTAAAATGAGATGTTTAATTAAAAATATTAGTAAAAAAAAATAAAATAAATTTTAAAGTTTAGTAAAATAAACGAAAATATTATAAAAATTGTTTCAAATTAAAAATCATAGTTTTGAATTTTGTATTAACTGAATGAACACTTTCAATAACTCATTTCGATTTTTCATTCCGCGGTGGCAAATAATTTTTCACTTTTAATTCTTCTCTTTCCACTTTCAATTATGACTTCTCAACATATTTCAGTTTCAAAACTTATCTTTGCACATTAAAACAAAAATAAAATATGAGTCATTCTGAACTTTCTGAACAAGAAATCTTACGACGCGAGTCACTTCAAAAATTGCGCGATTTGGGAATTGATCCTTATCCAGCGGCACTTTATCCTGTTAGCGATTATGCAACAGACATCAAGCAGAATTTTGAAGACGGTAAGCAGGTTTGTTTGGCAGGTAGAATGATGAGTCAACGTGTGATGGGAAAGGCTTCTTTCGCTGAGTTACAAGACGCTTCAGGAAGAATTCAAGTGTATTTTAACCGCGACGAAATTTGTCCGGGAGAAGATAAAACGCTTTACAATGAAGTGTTTAAGAAATTGTTGGATTTAGGTGATTTCATTGGCGTGAAAGGTTACGTTTTCAAAACGCAAGTAGGGGAGACCTCCGTTCACGTGCAAGAATTTACGGTTTTGAGTAAAGCATTACGTCCTTTACCATTGCCAAAAACAGATGCGGAAGGAAACGTTCACGATGCGTTTACAGATGCAGAATTGCGCTACCGTCAACGTTATGTGGATTTGGTTGTGAATCCAAAAGTGAAAGATACGTTCATCAAACGTTCCAAAACTATAAGTTCGATGCGTCGCTTTTTTGATAGATTCGGCTATTTAGAAGTGGAAACACCCATTCTTCAACCGATTCCAGGTGGAGCTGCTGCGCGTCCGTTTATCACGCATCACAATGCGCTAGATATGCCGTTGTATTTAAGGATTGCTAACGAATTGTATCTGAAAAGATTAATCGTTGGTGGATTTGATGGCGTGTATGAATTCGCAAAAGATTTCCGCAACGAAGGGATGGATCGTACACATAATCCAGAATTTACGGTAATGGAAATTTACGTTTCCTATAAAGATTACAACTGGATGATGGATTTCACAGAGAAAATGATCGAGCGCGTTGCCTTAGACGTTTGTGGAACGACAGAAATAAAAGTAGGTGACAAAGAAATTTCATTGAAAGCGCCATTTGCACGTGTTACGATGCGAGAAGCAATTTTGCATTTTACTGGATTTGACATTGACGGAAAAACGGAAGATGAATTGCGTGCAGCTTGTCAAAGTATGGGAATTGAAACGACGCCTTCGATGGGTAAAGGAAAATTGATTGATGAATTGTTTGGTGAAAAATGTGAAGGAAACTACATTCAGCCAACGTTTATCACAGATTATCCGATTGAAATGTCGCCATTGTGTAAACGTCACCGCGAAAATCCAGAGTTGACGGAACGTTTTGAGTTGATGGTTAACGGTAAAGAAATCGCGAATGCGTATTCTGAGTTGAATGATCCAATCGACCAACGCGAGCGCTTTGAAGAGCAATTAGATTTGTCTGAAAAAGGCGACGACGAAGCAATGTTTATCGACCAAGATTTCTTGCGTGCATTGGAATACGGAATGCCACCAACGTCAGGAATGGGAATCGGAATCGACCGTTTGGTGATGTTGTTGACGAATAATTCTTCGATTCAAGAAGTGTTGTTCTTCCCTCAAATGCGACCAGAAACGAAATCGGTAAAAATCGAATTAAACGACAACGAAAAAGCGATATTTGATGTAATGAAATCGGCGAAAGAGCTTGAATTACCTGAGTTAAGAGCGAAATTTGAAATGAGTAATAAAGCGTGGGATACGAGTATTAAGACCTTGACGAAAAATAATTTAGTAAAAGTCACGAAAGAAGAGGAGCGGTTGATGGTGAGGATTGCGGATTAAGAGATTGCGGATTACGGATTGCGGATTACGGATTGGCGGATTGCGGACTAAAAAATTGCAGATTGCAAATTAATTTTCAAATTGTCTTTTCCTCATTCTCTCATTCTCTCATTTCTCATAAAGTCCTAATGTCCACAAAAAAACCACCAAATGAAGCAATTATTTTTTTTCTTGTTTTTCTTGCCTTTGACTTTGGAAGCACAGACAGATTTATGGCCGACTAATAATGCCGAATGGTACTATACTTTTACCGATCAAGCATGGATAAATGGATATTCACATCTAAAAATTGAACGTGACACTGTCATCTTAGGAAAAAGCTGTCAAGTTTATTCACGAAATCTCACTTATTTCCATTATGGGTTTCCTGGCGCAGATAGTTTAATTACGAGTTTTGAAGAAGATTTTGCAATTATTTGTTTAGAAGACAGTGTTTTACTTCTCTATGCAAATCAAGTAGCTATATTTGATACAATAATTGATTTTAAAGCTCAGGTTGGTGATTCTTGGAGAGCTTATGTTCGAACGCAACAAGATATTTGTTTGAATCCAAACGAGTTTATTCTTACAACTGTACTTGCTAAAGAATTGGTGAATGTGAATGGACGAGATTTACTTAAATTTTCTATTAAACATACTCCACCTTCAGGCTCTGAGTGGTTTCCAGAAGATTTTTATCAACAAATTGGTGGAAATTTCAATTTTGTGTTTAACCGATTTTGCAATGCATCTGATTTTAGTGCGGAGTATAGTTTACGGTGTTTCAATTATCAAGTAGAAACTTCTAATGAGTTTATTTACAAACCTTACCCTGAAATTTGTGATTATTTACCAAGTAGCGGACTTATTGAAAATTTGAAGACAGAAAAAATAATTGTTAGTCCCAATCCAGTTAGCTCAAACGAGAATATAACAATCAATGCTCAAGGAAATTACACAATCGTTGATATTCAAGGAAAAGCAATTCAGAATGGAACAATTGAGAATAACTCAGTACAATTAATTAATGTTGAAAGTGGAATTTATTTCTTTATTTTAGAAAATGAAAATGCGGTTTATAAAACAAAATTTATTGTTAGGTGATGGTGTTTTGGGGTATGTAAAAATAGTTCATCCCCCTTTGTTCCCCATTTCGACAAGCTCAATGCAACGCTTCAAAGGAGGAGGTTTAAATCTCACTTCGAATAATGTTTCTTTTCTCATTCTCTCATTTTTCATAAAATCATTCCCTCTTTAAGTCATTTCTCATAACATCATTCCCTCATAACATCATTCCCTCATAAAATCATTCCCTCATAATATGAAAACAAAAGAAGAAATAGTAGAAAACTGGTTACCACGTTACACGGGGAAAAAACTAGAAGAATTCGGGCAGTATATTTTGCTAACGAACTTTGGTGGTTATGTAAAAATGTTTGCTGAGAAATACGGCGTTGAAATCGATGGGCAAGAACGTCCGATGCAGTCGGCAACAGCTGAAGGAATTACGATAATTAATTTCAGTATGGGAAGCGCAATGGCAGCAACGATAATGGATTTGTTGTCGGCTATTCAACCGAAAGCGGTACTTTTCTTAGGGAAATGCGGTGGATTGAAAAAGAAAAATCAAATTGGAGATTTAATCTTACCGATTGCAGCGATACGTGGGGAAGGAACATCGAATGATTATTTTCCAGCGGAAGTTCCTGCTTTGCCATCGTTTAATCTTCAAAAAGCGATTTCCTATACCATTCGTTTGGCTGGAAGAGATTATTGGACAGGAACGGTTTACACGACAAATAGACGCGTTTGGGAGCACGACGAAGCATTTAAGGAATATTTGCGCACCATCCGAGCAATGGCAATCGATATGGAAACTGCGACGATTTTTAGCGTTGGTTTTTACAATGAAATTCCTGTTGGAGCTTTGCTTTTAGTGAGTGACCAACCAATGATTCCTGATGGAGTGAAAACAGAAGCAAGCGATGCAAAAGTAACAACAGAATATGTGGACGACCATTTAAATATCGGTATCAATTCCTTGAAAGAAATTCAAAATTCCGGAAATTCTGTGAAGCATTTGAAGTTTTAGAAAAACGCTCTCACTTCCATTCCACCACTGTGAATGATTCTGGAATTTTCAGATTTACGTCCCAAGTATTGAATGGTAAGTTGTAAGTTTTTGGAAACGGTTCGCTGATAGCCTAAGTTCCAAGTGTAGTTTTGTCCTGGTTTTAAGGATTCCAACAGTTCAAAACCTATAGCAGAATTTGGATTTCCAACGAAGTTCAAACGAATCATTTTAAATTCTCCTTGTAAACTTCCTTTTTCTGTTTGGTTGAATTTTAGATTGCTTCCCATTTCAAGTAAGGAACACGTTTCTCCGCCTAGATTTTGTGCATTTACTTTGTTTCCAATTCGACCATCAATTCCGATTCTGAAATTGGTTGAAGGTTGATAAATAAAGCTCGGTTGAAGGAATTGAAAACGATAATTGTAGTTTCTTCCAATGGTGTAATCTGCTGCGGATAATTTTTCACCACTTTGTGCTTTCGCTTCCAAGGAGAATTTAGGCGTCAAATTCCAACGAATGGAAACGTCGTGAGAAGCATTTTTTCGTGAGTCGAAACCACTTGCGAGTAAGTTTTTCGTGCGATTGTCTTGAAAGGTATATTCGGCGGTAATTACACTTGAAGTTCGGTTGAAAAATAAGGTATTCCGAACGGTTGAACCTGCACTCACCAAGCGAATATCTTCCACATCCGTTGCAAAAGGATTAAATGCGGTGTTGGCATCAAAGCTGTTGAGTTTACGATTGATACGCAAACGTGCTTGATTGGAGAAAAGCGAAAGTACTTTTAAAACACCTTTTTTGCTATTCCACAATTTTTCAGGTCGCCAATAGATACTTTGGTTAAATTCGTTCGAATACGTTTTTACATATTCATTACTCGGCGTGAAAACCCGAATGTAACTTGCTTGATCGACAAATTGTGCAATTTCAAATTCATTCAAATCCTTTATTCCGTCAGCATTGTAGTCCACCCAAGTGTAAATTCCTTGTCCATCGTTTACTTTTAAATATTGGAAAGTCCGACGTTGTTCGAGGCCTGAACCAACTTCGTAAAAAGTAGTCAAAGTCAATGCAGATTTCCACCAACGTGCCTCGTAATCAAAACGGCCAACCAATGAATTTTCAGGTGTTTGTTGGAGTAGGAGGGAATCCTTAATTTTCAATTCTCTGTAAGCAGTTAAAATGGTTAGTTTTTGATTTTTCAGTGACAATAAATTGATTTCTCCACCAGCTGTCGTAGCTTTTGCAACTGCTGTTAATTCCGTGGAATCTGCTTTTTGATCGTAGCGTTCGCGGTAAAAAATCTTGTATGAATTTCCACTGGAATCGCTTTTTGAAAGAAAGAATTGTTGGTCAAAAAATTGATAACTTGTCGATTGAATAACTCCATTTGTTCCGCTAAAAACATTTAATTCGTGGTCGTCAATAAAGCCAATTTTAAAGTATTTGAAATCCTTTGAAATGCTTGCTCGGTGACGAATAAATTGATTATTCTGGTTCGAAATCGGCGTGTTTTCTGTTGATTTTAAAGCGCTTCCGTCCCATTTTAAATCCCAGCCTTTTTGGTTCCAATTTCCTTCCGTTGCTACGCGATTTCCTGCATATTGATTGCCAATAGTGTAGCGTTGCCCTTCGAGGTTTATCTTTCCAAACGTTTTGTGGGACAAAGTTGAACCTAAATTAGTACTCAATTGCTGACCTGTAAATCCTTTATTTCGTGTGTTCCAATCGCGGTCAAATTCAATTTTTCTGTATTGCTCAATTGGGCTAAAATAAGTACTCAAATATTCTACTTCAGCTTTGTTGTCAAGTTGCCATTTAGTGCTTGAATCTTTACCAAATTGAAATTTGTGAAGTACGCGTGTAAGTTGTGCAAAACCTTGGTCGTTTTCTTTTTCGAGCTTCGAGAAAGTATTTACATCGTCAGTTGAAAGCGCATTTTCAGTTTCAATTGTAAGCGATTTAGAGATTTTATAAGCAGCGCCTGCACTCACAACTTGTTTTTGTTTTGGAGTAATTATCAAGCGAGCTGGCGCAAAGTTTCCTTGTGGAATTCCATTGACTGGCGCAATCCACTTATACACTTTTCCGAGCGCATTGTAGGAGTCGAGAATGTAATCTCCTTGATTATTTCCCACTAGTTGAAAGGTTGCTCTGTACTTTGCTTCTGTGGGTAAAACGCTAAAAACCAATACTGAATCGTAACCCAATGAGTCTGTTAAGCGGTACAAAATCTGGTTTTCAATAAATCCAACGGAATCAATACTGTTCACGCGTGCTTGGCTTAAATCATCGCCAATTTGGGATAAATAGAATTTTTGTGAGCCGTTTAAAGTTTGTTGTAAGGATTGATTTTTTGCGTCTTGTTCGCTGTAAATATTCAACCAAAAATCAAGTTTTTTACTTTTGAAGCTCGTTGAATTTTGAACCAAGGAACGCTCATAAT
This sequence comes from Crocinitomicaceae bacterium, assembly GCA_044350515.1. Lineage (GTDB taxonomy): Bacteria > Bacteroidota > Bacteroidia > Flavobacteriales_D > Crocinitomicaceae > UBA952. The sequence continues at coordinate 19,667 of JBILHL010000046.1, forward strand.
TTTGGTCGGAATATTGAAATTCAACCACAATTCGAGTGTCTTTTGTGATTTGATTGCGTGCGGTAAAAGTCAATTCGGATGAATTATAGTCGATGACATAATCAAATTCTTGTCCGCGAACGAGTAATTTTCCATCGATGTAAACCCGTTCAGTTCCAGCAAGAATCAATATAAAAGGTTCATTTTCCGCACCAACCAATCGATAAGGTCCTTGATTGGCTTCAATCCCTTGAATGATTTGACGGTTAAATTTTCCTTTTGATAAAGCGCCACTAACTTGCGTTTGCCACGTATTTCCTTTGGCTGTTTGCCACGAATATTCACCCGTCAAACCTTGCGCTCTTTTTTTGTAGCTTAAGAAATAGCCTTTGGGTTTTGACAGCCAAAAATCTCCCGCAACAATCTTCATATTATCGTTGTAAACTTGGATAAATACTTGGTCAAATTCCTGCAATTTGTTCGTGTTCCCGTCAGGTTGAATGGGAAGATTAGCATCAGAAACGGAAGCAATTACTTTCAAATTGGGCGCAATATTTCCGGTTAGTTCTAAGTTAAGAGAGGAATTGACACCTAAATCTTGGTTGTTTCCAAATGATACGCCTCGCGAGATACTACCGTTTTTTGTTAGTTCAGTTCCACCAAAAATATCGTTGACGGAATAGGTGTTTTCTATTTTAAACTTGTCTCGGTCGCCTTTAAATTCTTGGTAAATAATCGTTGAATCTCGTTTTTTTATCGTTTTCGTAAATTCAAATGGCAAAACTTGATAGTGAAAAGTGAGCGTGTCTCTTGAGTTTTTCTTCAGTCTAAATGCGTTGCTTGTATAATTGAACTCATATTCCTCCTTTGAAAGCGTATCTTTTCCACGAACGACCACAAATGAATTTGGATAAATTGTCAGCGTGTCAATTTGTAGAAGTTCTGTGCTCGCTACCTTTTGAAATGTTCGTTTACTTGAAAACTGCGCCAATGAAACAAAAGGCAAAAAGCTCAATAAAGCAGTAAAAAGTAATTTTGTTCCAAACGTCATGCTACACGAAGATACAAGCTGTGAGGTTAATAACGTTTGATTGGGAAATAATTGTTTGAATATAAAAACAAAAAAGGCTCTCAAATTATTGAGAGCCTTTCAAAAACCAATTAAATTTATCTAACCACGTGTTTCACAACTTTTGAAGAATTCACACCATTAGTTATTTTAATGTAATATATACCTGCGTCTACATTTTTATTGATAAGAATCATGTTAACTCCTTCAGAAATAACTACTTCTTTAGAATTAATAATTGTTCCTTTTGTATCAACCATTTCAACAGTAGCTTTTCCAATTAAATTTTTATCATTAATTACAACTTGGAATGAATTATCAGAAGGATTTGGATAAGTTTTTATTGAACTAGTTGTTTCATCACATCCAATAAAAATAGGATCATACATATTTTCATCACCGTTTTCGTCTACTTGATTTAAGCGATAATACGCATTTTGTTCTGTATTGGATTCTTCAATTGCTTGATAAGATAGAAGTTCTGTACTATTTCCAGCTGCGTCTTGTGTGTTGATTACTCTCCAGTTTTCACCATCCGTCGATTTATGCACTTCAAAATAGGAACTGTTAAATTCAGAAGCTGTTTGCCATGTTAAAATGGTTTGTCCTTCTGAACAGTTACCTGTAAATGAGATCAATTCAACAGGCAATGGGTTACTATTACCACTTCCAGCACCAAACCAACTGAAACCTGTTGTGGTTCCTGAAACTTTAAAATCAGTATTGTCATTACCTACAACTGGAGTCGATCCAAAAGTAAGAGCTGTCCAAGTTGTATGGTTAGTTTGAGGATCATTTGAACCAGCTGCTTTAACTATTCGAACAGTAGATCGATCAGTTACCCCTGTAAGATTCTTCATATTTAAAGTTACAG
>JBILHL010000074.1:0-6183 GCA_044350515.1 Crocinitomicaceae bacterium
CTGCAGTGTTTCTTATAGGGGCGCAGGATTTGGGAATGGGGCGATATGGGGTGGTTTGGTTGGGCAGATATGTGGGGTTTAAAGGGTTTTAAAGTTAGATTTTCATCGAAGGTCTTGTTTCTGTTTTTTCATTAGAGTAGAATTTTTTGAAAATTAGAATTTAGATTTATTCTAAAATAAAGTTGAAATAAACACAAAACAGTTTATTATTTGTCCATCTGGAATCATTTTTTTTCCATAAACAAAAATGTAAGTACCTTTTATCGAAGAAACCTCAGTCATTAAATTGCTTACTTCAGTTGACTCTGTAATTAACTTTAATTTCTCAATTTTATTAAGTACTAGATTTGTTTTACATTCGAAAATGTTTTGTAGTTCTTCTTGCTTGTAATAACTGCAAAGCAAATTTCCGCTTCCATCAAATACTCCTTTTTCAAAAGCGCCTTTTATTCCAGCATAATCCAAAAAATCATTACTAACTACAACAACTGATTTTTTTATTAAAGCGTGTAAATCAATTTCATCAGAAATTTGCTCTTTAAAAACTAGTTTCATCATTGAACTATCATTTTTCAAGTCATTCGCCAATATATCTTGCGTAAAACAACTTTTTAGCATACTATCTTGAATGAAAAAATATTCAAAAAGCTCAAATTTTTCAGATTCAATATTTGAAAATTTCTCTCTGAACACAAAGGTTCTTTTTTGAATTAAATAACCCTCAGATATTATCAAACGATTACTAGTTTGTTGACCGAAAGTAAAATTTATCCCTACCAACAAGGAAAGTAAAATTAGTTTATTTTTTAATCTCTTTAACAGATTTAAGTATTTCATTTACATTATTTTGATTAACATTTTCTCTATCTTCAATTTTACCAGAAAAATTATTTGAATCTGGAGATAACTTTTGTAAAATCATATTTCCATACTTAAAGATACCACCTGCATCTGAATGAAATTTTTCAGTCATTTGAGAATAATTTTTATCCGGATGTGCAAATAACATAAAATGACCAACTTCATGAGAAATTGTATGCGAGTTATCTATTCCTAATTCATCCATCTGATTGTTCACTCTAATAGTACACCCTAAGTAATATCCTAAATTTGATTCTTTATTTTCAGATGTTAAATCACCAAGATTTTCTTTTGTAAGAGTAACTCCTTTGATTACAGTTTCATCATTTATTGATTGTACGGTTAATTTGTTTTGGGCTTTTAATACTTCTCGATATTGTTCAGGTGTATATTGATCAGCATTATAATCAAAAACATTGAATTTAAAAACAACTTCATGTTCTTCACTATCTTTAAATCCTTGATTATAATCTTTTTCTAAATCTGATTTTATTCCGGTAAGTAATTTATTTGATTTCTTAGTGAATTTTTTATCATTCTTAACATAAAAGCCTTGGTTTGAATCTTTTTTCTGTGAAATCCCAACATGAATATCAACCTCAACAATTCTTCTAATAACAGTTTCTCCTTTAGAGTTGGTAAATTTTTCCAAATAAGTAACACCTTCCAAACCTTCCAATTCAATTAGTGATATTGGACTATTACTGGAAAATTGATAAGGTGTTAAATAAGGATAGCTTTTTGTCAAAGGGTCCACAGCAAAGAATCGCCCAACTCTCGGATCATGCATTCTGTATTCAAAATTCACAGAATTTCCAGCGCCCTTAATCTCATCATCCTTCTCTTGGTTTTGAAAACCATAACGATAACTCTCCGCATAAACCTGCACCTCTTGCGTATATCCATTCAGCGTGAAATCATCCAGACGGAACGTTGCATTGTTGCCGTTTGAGCCACCAAAAAGTTTAAGCGTAACGGTTACAGAACCTGTCAAGCCTGCAATTGCGTTGGCAACGTTGATGGTACCAGTGCTTTGGAGCGTTGAGCCGCTTGAGACAAAAATACTTCCAGAACCCACCAACACACCATTCACCAAAAGTTGGTAATTCGTATAGCCCGTTGTGCTGGAGCGGTGGTAAAAACTGTAACTTTTAACATCCAACATAAAACCACTGTTCACCGTCAAGTTCAAGTAAAGTCTGGTGGTGTCGGGCGTTGCAGAATTGGTTGCAATTGCCTTTCCTGTAAACCCTGCAAAATTTGTCCACGAACTTTGAGAATTTGTCCAACTCACGTTCGTCAACTTCGTATTAAGTTGGTTTGGAGCAGTGGTGTAAGGGTGCGTGCTTGGGTTGTCGTCAAATTTGTGTTGGTAAACAACCGTTACACTAGGTGGTGCTGGAGCTGGTGGCACATAAGAAAGCGTCCTTCCATCGAGCTGTATCCCAAACGGGCTATAGTCTGCAGTGTTTCTTATAGGGGCGCGGCTGCTTGAAACTGAATAATATGAATGACTTTTATGGCTCAAAAAAATGGGTTATTTGGGGGTTAAAAAGTTTGTTTTTTAGATACATCGAAAGTTTTGTTTTAAGTTTTTCATGGGAATAACACAATCTAAATAATAAAACTATTATAGTTTTGGATTTAGACATTCTTTATTGTTTGAAATTGTTAGGAAAATGAAATTCAAATCGTTGTATAAAGAAAACACAACACCAATTTTATTTGAATAAATTGTCAATTTGGGATTTACAATATTCTTTTTTGTTACTTGAAAGAGATTACACAAAGAATCTTCAATTATTGATAATTTGGCATCTTTTACATTAATTTTTTTTCTAAAGCCTACTATTCGGTCTTTTTCTATTTCTTGAATTTCTGTGTCTGAATAAATTTTTAAATAAGATTGATCTGTTAGCACTAAAAAATCTTGAAAAATAAATCCTTCATATTGTGAAAACCTAACATTATCAATTTTTCTTAATTCAGAAACCTTCATTGATTTTCGAATTTTTGCATTTGGTAAAATGACTATACTGGATCCATCAGATAAATCGCAAGAGCTAAAAATAATTAGAAAAATACCTATTTTAATGATTCTACTTTTCATTCTTTATTTTTTTTGTCCTTCTTTACTTCCTTCATTATATTCGTAATCATTACTGTCATCTCCGTATTGTGCTGCTGCCTTCTGATTAGCAGAACCAGTAGCCTTAATTTGAGGATGATTACTTCTAACTAATTGTTTATCTTTTGTGTTCGTATTCACTTTATAACCAGATGAATTTAATTCTTTTATGAGGTTTGTTTCACTTTTAGGAACAACTGGTCTTCCCTTTTTATCAAAAGCAATTGAAATAGATTGTCCATTAATTTCAAAATCTTTAACTAGAATCATTTTTAATTTTCCATCAGCTAATGCTTGTTTAATGAATTGAGACATTTCAGTATTCGTGGCATTTGGATTCAAAGCTCCAATTTGCCTTCCTACCCAATTATTATGAAGGTCCATTTTGGTAGCAATCGGATCATAATCATCACTCTTGCTATTATAAGATGTTGATCCAGTTTCATGTGCATCAGCAAATTTTTTAGCATCCTCTGAAGAAATATCTCTAGAATTTATCGAATTCCAAAATGCATGTCTATAGGCATCTTGTCTACCATCTCTTGCGCCAGATAGTCCTGTCCATCCTGCATATTTAAAAGCGACCTTAGCATTTTCTCCTACAATGTAAGCGTCATATGGATTTGCGAGTGCTACAACCTTCTCATCAGGATTTAATTCTTGGAATTGTTTCCATTCCAATCCCTCCAACTCAACCCCATCTATAACTCTATTTTCACTAAAAGCATAAGGACTGTTCCATGGATATTCTGGACTTAAAGGATCCACAGCAAAGAACCTCCCAACTCTCGGGTCGTGCATTCTAAAGGTATAATTCACAGAATTTCCAGCACCCTTAATCTCATCATCCTTTTCTTGGTTTTGGAAACCGTAGCGATAACCCTCCGCATAAACCTGCACCTCCTGCGTGTAACCATTCAGCGTGAAATCATCGAGACGGAACGTTGCATTATTGCCGTTTGAGCCACCAAAAAGTTTCAGGGTAACGGTCACAGAACCCGTCAAGCCTGCTACTGCATTGGCAACATTGATGGTTCCTGTGCTTTGGAGCGTTGTGCCGCTTGAGACAAAAATACTTCCAGAACCCACTAAGATTCCATTCACCAAAAGTTGGTAATTCGTGTAGCCCGTTGTGCTGGAGCGGTGGTAAAAACTGTAACTTTTTACATCCAACATAAAACCGTTGTTCACTGTCAAATTCAGGTAAAGTCTGGTGGTGTCTGGCGTTGCAGAGTTGGTGGCAATTGCCTTGCCTGTGAACCCTGCGAAATTTGTCCACGAACTTTGCGAGTTTGTCCAGCTTACGTTCGTCAACTTCGTATTAAGTTGGTTTGGAGCAGTGGTATATGGATGCGTGCTCGGGTTGTCGTCAAATTTGTGTTGGTAAACCACCGTTACACTCGGTGGTGCTGGTGCTGGCGGCACATAAGAAATCGTCCTTCCATCGAGCTGTATCCCAAATGGGCTATAGTCTGCAGTGTTTCTTATAGGGGCGCGGAAGCTTGAAACTGAATAATTGGACTGTTTTTGAAAGTTCAAAAAGTTGGAGTTTTTAGTGTTATGAATAGTAGTTTTTTAAATTCATCGGAGGTTTTCATAATTATTTCTTAGGAGTTGCAGGTTAAACTCGCTTTTTCTATTTAATAAAACACTTACTTTTCAGAAGTACAAAACAAAGTTAAACTATCTGATTTGAGTATTAAAACGTCTAAATATTGTTCATTATTCATAAACATACAATTATATTCATAATCCAAAAATTTATCTTCTGAACCTGAAATACTAATTTTAAATTTTTTATTTCCTTCATGAGATATAAAATACCATTTACAATTTTTTGTTAATCCATAAAAATAAGGTAAATCGCATTTATTCTGACTTTTAAAAGAAATACAATTCCAACGAAAAAAAAATAATCCATAGTTTCTCCCTTGGTATTTAACTTTAGTAATTGTCCATGATTTATTCATTAGTCTTGTTTCAATTGACTTTTGTGTACAAGAACATAATAAAAATAAACATGCAATTATGATAAGTTTTTTCATAAACCTTTAATTGATTTTGGTGCAACTCTAGTATTATCAGCTTTTGGAATTTTAGGATCGTTCATTTCAAATTCATGAGTTTTCTTTCCAACACTATTAATATTTTCAACTTTTGAATTTTTAAAACTTTCAAATAAATCTAATCCTAACTTTTTAATTTCTTTTGGTGTATTTTCTGATCCTCCAAATAAAACAGTATTAAAAATATGATCCATAGATTCCTCATTTTGATGGTCTTTTGGAATTAAATCATTCTGTAAACCATAATTAATTACTTCCATTACTTTGTCATAAACTTCATTCTTTTGTCTTGACATTTCGATTGATTCAAACATAAATGAATATCCTGTGTAAGCTTGATGTCCCAAGTGTATTGCATTTAATACTAAACTTCCAACACCAAGTCCTCTAACCGCACCTCCATGATTATATACTTTATAGCGTTTATCAAAGCTAGTTCCGCCACTAGAAACAGTTTTTGGTCGATTATTATTAAGATTTTGCTCTGTTGTTCTTTCATTTTTAGTACCATCTGGACCCGAATCTCTGTACTTGTAATCGAAAACTAATACTCTACCACCAGCCGGATTAGCTCCAATGTAAGATTGACTTGGATACTTTGTAAAATATTTTAGCTTGTTTTTGCCGTAAGATGCCATTGAACTACAGTTTTCTAACTTAAGAAACAATTCTCCCTTTTGCATATAAATCAAAGCTTCTGAACTATTTAGAAATTCTAAGCCTTCTAATTCATTTCCATCTAAAACTCTGTTTTCAGAGAAGGCATAAGGGCTATTGTAAGGATATTCATTTTCCAATGGATCTATCGCAAAAAACCTCCCGACTCTCGGGTCATGCATTCTATACGTGTAATTCACAGAATTTCCAGCTCCCTTAATTTCGTCATCTTTTTCTTGGTTTTGGAAACCGTAACGATAACTCTCCGCATAAACCTGCACATCCTGCGTGTATCCATTCAAAGTGAAATCATCAAAACGGAATGTCCCATTGTTGCCGTTTGAGCCACCAAAAAGTTTGAGGGTAACGGTTACAGAACCTGTCAAACCTGCAATTGCGTTCGCAACGTTGATGGTACCTGTGCTTTGGAGCGTTGTGCCGCTTGAGACAAAAATACTTCCAGAACCCACC
>JBILHL010000014.1:0-69668 GCA_044350515.1 Crocinitomicaceae bacterium
CTTGTTCAAACTCTTTTACAAGTTTACGCTTGAAGTCCTCGGTAAATTTTCTGGGACTCCGTAATAATCGAATTTTTTTATCCATAATAAATTGACTTTTTCGGTCAACCTATTTCAGGGACATACAGTTATAGACGTCAAAGGAACGGTAAAAGATAGTTTTGTTTTAAAAGAAACAATTCGAGCAATTGAACAAAATGCATCCAACCACATTCAATTGATTTCATCAAAGTCGATTGAAAATGAAAACTTCAATAACTACGATTTAATGTTAATTAGTAATGAAAATTGGAAGTCATTAATCGATGAAAAAAACAATTGGTTACCAGAACTTCCTTCTTGTTTGATTTTGAATGCATAAGTGAAGATTAATCCTCTAACAGTAAATTGGATATAGAATGATTTAAATTGTTATTTTTTTCTAAAAGATTTACTTAAAAACAAATTTTCTTAACATTACTTTCTAGTTATAATTTCACAATTCTAACCAATTTATTGTTTTTTGCATCGGTAATTTGAACCTGATAAATACCTGAATTTAGATTTTCTCCGTCAATTTTAAGGTAGTTTAATCCGTCTAAAGTTTGGTATTCCTTTGATTGTAAGATTTTCCCTTCTTGAGAAATTACCTTAACTGTGATTTTTCCTTGTTTTGGCGAGTTGTATTGAACCGTAATCTCCTTTTCAAACGGATTAGGGTAAGCGCCTACCCAAACTAAAGAAGTATTTAGATTATCAACACTTGCAGTTGGATCAATCATTGGAGCTAGTTCGCAATTTGAATGATTTCTTGAAGATTCTAATGGCGAATTACTTAGAAAACGCTCTCCTGAATTTACATGGAATTTGTTCCCAAGCGCAACTGCTGTCGACGGAGTTGTTATATTGTTGCAAAACCAATAATCCCCTTGTACGCGTTGTTGATTAATATCCAAAACCAAGTACCCTTTTTTAGTCAAATCAGACCATTTAATATGTGGATTAGCTGCAGAAATAATAGCTGAAGGAATTCCCAAAGGAGAGCTTGAACTCGTAACACTTGTAATTACGTACTCTACACCTGCACTTCCTGCTCCCGTAGAAGAATTGTATCCTGTATGCGGTAAATCATTCGCCCAAGAAGTATGAATATCACCTGTTAAAACTACCAAGTTTTGAATGTTATTATCCAAAATGTGGTTATATAATTTTGTTCGTTCGGCTGGATAACCATCCCATTGGTCTGTATTTAACACAGCACCTAATGCTTTTAATGGAGCCATCATTACTTGTTGTCCTAGTATATTCCATTGAGCGATGCTGTTTTCCAATTCAGTTGCTAACCAATTGTATTGATCAATTCCTAAAATAGTTCGATCAGGATCATTAGTCACCGGATCTGTAGCTCCTACTTGTTCTTCTCTTCCTTCCAAACGAGTATCCAACATATATAGATTTAATAAATTTCCGTAAGTAATTTTACGATAAAGTCTTGTTGAATCCTCACTTTGCTCACGCACTGGCATCCATTCAAAATAAGCTTGTTTACCACTTGATTTTCGAATTGACCAATCTCCTTCTGATCCTGGTGTGTGGTTCTCTGCTCCATCTTTCCAAGAATTGTTAGCTGTTTCATGATCATCCCAAACAGTTATAAATGCATATTGCTGATGAACGTTTCTTAAATCTGTATCCAAACGGTAATGCGAATAACGTGTTCTGTAATCAGTTAATGATACAATTTCATTTGCGGGTTCTACTATTCTGCCGTCAACTCCAGCTGCTGCTACATATTCATAAATATAATCACCCAAATGAAGTACGGCATCAATGTCGTTTCTCTCAACGATTGAAGCGTAGGCATTAAAATAACCATTTTCGTAATCTGAACATGAAACGACAGCAAAGCGAACACTATCTGCAGTGGTTGCAGGTGCAGTTTTCATTCTTCCAACGATTGAAGTGGTGCCATCGTAAGTAAAATCATAGTAGTAACATGTTTTTGGATTTAAACCCGTTACATCTACTTTTACCGTAAAATCTCTCAATGACGAAGTGGTTGTGGAACCAGTTGAAACAATACTATTCATAGCAACATCATTCGCTACTCGCCAACTTACATTTAAAACTTCACCAGGTTGAACTGTTGTTGAAGGTGTAATTCTTGTCCAAATAATCACGCGGTCTGACAGTGGATCTCCTGAAGCAACTCCATGATAAAAAGGCGCTAATTGAGGGATTAAACCACTTCGTAAATTATAATCATTTTGTCCGAAAAAGGATTGAAAGCTAATAGCTAAAAGGAACGAAAAAAAAAAGAAAGTCTTCATTTGATTGTGAATTATTTTAAGACAAATTAAATATATTTATTTTTAATGAGAAGAAACATAAAATGAACAATAAATTAAATATTTGTGTCTTTAATTGAAATAAATTCAGTTTTAAACTATTAAAATTGAAATGATTTTGACACCTCGATCAAATCATTTTGTAGAGGTAAGGTTTGACTTTTTCTAATTGATAATATATCACAAATCAGTATCTATATTCTTAAATTTAGATTCGAAAATTCGTACTACCACATAGATAAGCAAAGTCCATCGTTTTTCTAAATAACATCAACTTCAAGTGCTGTAATTGCAACATATCTTCCTTACTTTTACACTTTCAAAAAATATGTCGAAAGCTAACGAGTTAAAATCATATATTAAAAATTATTCTACCGCTCAAACTCGACTGCGTGCTTCTGAAATTAGAATAAAAGATTTACAAATCGAAGACGAAAAAATCACTGCATCTGCTTATGGAACTGAGGTTTACTCAATAACCATTGAATTCAAAGGTGACGTTGTAAAAAAAACGAAATGTTCTTGCCCTTATAATTTTGCAGGTGTTTGTAAACATACCATCGCAACCTTAAACGAAGCTATTTTTGAAATCGAAGCTCTTGAAAAATCGAATCTTTTTGGTACTGATTTACCAAAATCAATTGAAAAAGCACATCCAACCGATTATTCGATTCGAGATTTCACTTTTGACCAGCTAGATGATCGCTTCATCTTGCAACATTCAAACGGGATACAAACCAATATTTTTCGTTATTTCGACATCGAACATATTGAAGAAAATTTTGTACAATTTAGTTTGATGCTTTCCTTTTATCAACGCCAACGTGTAAAAATTCACCTTCAAGATCAATTACTTACGCTTTCTTGTAATTGTAAACCAGAGAAAAAGAAACTGTGTACACACCAAGAATACGCTTTGAATATTCTAAAAAATGAGGATGAAGTTCGCATCTATTTCGACCCAAATTTCAAAACGACCCAGCTCAAAGAATTTGCGAAGCGATATGGAATGGAAAATGTTCCCGATTTGGAAAATTACTTTGAGGTTTCGTTCACAGATTCAAAGCTTAAAATTTCCCCGAAAATAAAAGGTTTACAAGCAATCAATTCCAGTGAACTTGAGAAATTGGAAGCGCTGATTCCGCAAACTTCTTTTCAACCTAAATTACTAAATGTAACAACAAAATCAACGGAAGAAAAAACGTTCTTAGTAATTGGTAAACAACCTTATAACGAATATTTCTATATTTCTTTGCTTTCAGCGAAACTGACTAAAGACGGCAATATCAAAAATCCCATTTCGAAAGTGGAAGCCAAGCAAATGCTATTGAAAATGGAAGGTATTGAGGAAATTAAATTTTTCTCAAGTTTGACTTCTTTCGAAGAAAAAAACGATTATTTCAGCTTTAAATATTCTCCCGAACAAATCACAGATGCCTTAAAAGCAGTTGTGAAAAACCCCTTGAATTATCCTGTATATCAGCATAATTCGCGCATTTCAGATAATATTACTTCTAAATCGATTGTGCCTGTTACTTTCAATTATCAGGAACTAAACGTCTTATTGAAAGTTTCTCAAAAAGATGCATTCTACGACGTTTCGCCCTACATCGTGATGGAAAACAGTTCAGCGGCTTTTTCAGGTTTCAAGTTAAAATACGATTTTTTCCTGGAAAAGAACAATGAGTTGATTCCCGTTTTGAACTCGAAGGTTTTACTAATATTGAAATTTTTCAAATCGAAAGGCAATAAATTGATGATTCACGAGTCGCAATTTTCAGCTTTTAGAACAAAGATTTTGGACGGTTTGGAAGGTAAAGTTGAAATTCAATATACTTATTTAAAAGCTGCCACAAAAGAACAATTGGTCGAAAGTGGTTTCGATCAGGAGCGAAAAAAAATCGTCTATTTGAAAGACAGCGACGATTTTGTAACAATTACACCAGTTATCAAATACGCTGAAAGAGAAATTCCAGCACGCAGTAAAATGCGTTTGTATGCGCTCGATTCCAAAGGTTTACAGTTTGAAGTAGCGCGAGATTTGGCTTTGGAAGCTCGATTTATTGAATTGATTAAAAGTTCGCATCCACATTTTGAGGACCAAGAAGCTGATTTCGATTTTTACTATTTGCACAAACAACGATTTCTAGAGGACGGTTGGTTTTTGGACGCTTTTGAAGCGTGGCGCAAAGAAGGTGTGGAAATTTTAGGTTTCAACGAACTGAAAAACAATCACTACAGTCCGCATAAAATCTCGACTTCTGTTTCAATTGCAAGTGGCATCAATTGGTTCGATACGTTGGTGGACATTAAGTTTGGCTCAGAAAAAGTGAAACTCCGCGACATTCAAAAAGCGATTTACAACCAAGCGAAATTCGTTAAACTTGGTGATGGAAAATTGGGAATGTTGCCCGACGAATGGTTGGAAAAATATTCGAAATTCTTCCGTTCAGGAGAAATTCACGACAACTCGATTCGCAGTTCGAAAGCTAATTTCACTGTGATTGATTCTTTGTTCGAAGATGAAGTGTTGCCTTTTGAAGTGAAAAATGAATTGGAATTGTACAAAACGAAATTTGCCGATTTCAATAACATCGATGCTGTTGCCGTTCCAAAAAAGTTGAAAGCGAAGTTGCGCGATTACCAAAAACACGGCTTGAATTGGTTGCATTTTCTCGATCAATTTAATTTTGGTGGTTGTTTGGCAGACGATATGGGATTAGGGAAAACCATTCAAATCATTTCGTTTATCTTGTCCTTGAAAGAAAAAAATGGCAAACGCACACATTTAATTATCCTACCTACTTCATTAATTTTCAACTGGCAAGCAGAATTAGACAAGTTTGCTCCCAGTTTAAAATACCACGTCATTTACGGTTTGAACCGCGAGAAAGATCACGATAAAATTGATAAATACGACATCATCATTACCACTTATGGAACGATGCTGAGCGACATCACCTTTTTGAAAAAAATCGACTTCGATTACATTTTCTTGGATGAATCACAGGCGATAAAAAACCCTGAATCGAAGCGTTACAAAGCCGTTCGTTTGTTGCAATCGCGAAACAGAATTGTATTGACAGGAACCCCAATTGAGAACAATACTTTTGATATTTATGCACAATTTTCCTTTGCGAATCAAGCCTTACTGGGAAATCAAACGCACTTCAAAGACAATTACGCCATTCCGATTGATAAATTCAAGGACAGCAAACGCGCAAAAGAATTACAGCAAAAATTGAGTCCATTCTTGTTGCGCAGAACGAAAAAACAAGTGGCGAGCGAGCTTCCTGACAAAACGGAAATTGTGATTCATTGTCCGATGGGAGAAAATCAGCGCCGCACTTACGAAACGTACCGCAACGAGTTCAAATTGTTCTTGGAAAAAGCAGACAAAAACGATGAGTTAACGAACAAAAATATGCACATCCTGCAAGGTTTAACGAAGTTGCGCCAGATTTGTAATTCGCCTGAATTGCTGAACGACGAAGCTTTTTATGGCAACGAATCCAGTAAATTAGATGAGTTGTTGGCGCAAATCGAGGATAAAGTGGGCGAACACAAAATCTTGGTTTTCTCGCAATTTGTGAGCATGTTGGAACTCATTCGCAAGCGTTTGGACGAGAAAGAAATTGCTTACGAATACTTGACTGGACAAACGAAAGACCGTTCGGCGCGTGTGCAATCCTTCCAAGAAGACGCAGAAAAACGTGTGTTTTTAATAAGTTTGAAAGCAGGTGGAACAGGTTTGAATTTAACAGAAGCAGATTATGTATTCATCGTTGACCCTTGGTGGAATCCAGCGGTGGAAAACCAAGCCATCGACCGTTGTTACCGCATTGGTCAAAAGAAAAACGTGATGGCGATTCGCTTGATTTGTCCCGACACCATCGAAGACAAAATCCTACAACTCCAAGCGGGCAAAAAAGAACTTGTCGAAGACCTTATCAAAGTCGATGAAAACGCACGAAAATCTTTAGCGAAGGAAGATTTGATGGCGTTGTTGGGGTGAGGGGATTTTTTTTAGTTTAATCCTATTTCCTCATTTGAATTTCAAGTGCTTAAATAATAAATTCAAAAATAAACTGTAATTTAACCTTGATTTAATGCTAAACATTGATAGATTGAAAAGCAATATTTTCTTTTTTCTCTTGTTAACTATTCATTTTCAATTCTTTGCGCAAGAAAAGAAAACGAATTGGGTGATCTTACCAAATCCAAATTTTGGAGGAAATATCGTTGGTTTTGAAACCTCTCAAACCGATAGTAATACTGTTTATATTGGAATCGCCAATGAATTTCGATTTTACATTGAAAATATTCCAGTTCAAAGTCAATATATTTTGTTTGGAAATGAAAAAGTAAATGTGGTAGAATCTTGGATTCCAGTAAAAACCTTGGGCGTAAACAAAGGAATAAAAACGGGGGAAGATAGAACATTGGATGAAGCTGCTTTCATGAAAATTTATAATCCAGAAAAGGAAATTCTTTCTGAGCGTTTTATTGATACGAGTTTAAGTTATCACTGGGAAAAAGAATATGTTATTCAAGCTTATGAGGTAGGAGAAATTCCTGTTACCATTTGTCATCGTTTGAAAAATACAGATACCTTGTTCAAAATAAACACCTTGAATCTAATTGTCAAAAACAAACCCGAGCCGTCAATTGACAGTATAAAAACTTTTCAAGACCTATTAAAAACGAATGCGTTCACTTGCGTTTATGATGCTGATTTTAAAGAAGGAAGAAATTTATTTAATGTAAGCGACTATTCTTTTTCAGCTTTCAATAAAAAAGGTAAATTGCTTTTTAAACAAGATTGTTACGGAGCGGATTTTACACCAGAGTTAAAGAAATGCGCTGAAAGTGAAGAAATTAGTAAAATACGATTTGAAAACATTCGATCGAGGGCTCACGTTTATAAAGATTTTGAAGTTATACGTTAAGTTTTACTTCCCTTTCGCTTTTACCACAATAATGATGGTATAAAACATGATTTTAATATCCAAAGCCAAGCTTCTGTTTTTCAAATAAATTAAGTCAAATTTCATACGTTGAAGCATTTGCTCAACATTCTCAGCGTAACCATATTTTACTTGTCCCCAAGAGGTGATTCCGGGTCTTACACGATTAAGGTGCAAATATTGCGGTTCTATTTTTACAATTTGATCGATGTAAAATTGTCGTTCTGGACGTGGACCAACCAAAGACATATCGCCTAACAAAACGTTAATAAACTGAGGAAATTCATCCAAACGTGTTTTTCGCATGAATCGACCAATCTTTGTAATTCTTGGATCGTTGGAAGATGAAAGTTGTGGCCCTGCTGCTTCTGAATTAACATACATGGTTCTGAACTTGATAATTTTGAATTGATTGCCATTCATTCCAACGCGTTCTTGTAGAAATAAAATTGGACCAGGTGAAGACATTTTTACAGCAATGGCACTAAAAATATAAAAAGGAATCAACAAAATAACTGCAATAAATGACAAGACAATATCCATTACCCGTTTAATCGCTCGTTGCCAATAAGGCATTGGATCTGATGTGATTTCGATTAATAAAGCTCCATAAATATTTGTCATTTTCACAGAACCAGCAAGTATCACATACATATCTGGAAGGACTTTTATTTTAGTTTTTCCATCATCTATTTTTACCAATATATCCTTTAAACGGTCGTGATCTGAACTTTCTATAGCTATAATAACTTCCTCAATTTCATGCTTTTGAATCAATTCTTCTAGATAAGTAACTTTTCCTAAATTCGGAATGCAATCTTTCAATAAATGGTCAACGCCGTTAATGTTTACATAACCAATAAATTCATTTACATTTTTAGGTAAATTAATGAGTTCTTGATAGATTTCCAACGCTTTTTCATTTCCGCCCACAATTAATGTTTTGAACCCTTGTCCTTTCTTGCGAACCGTTGAAACTAAAATAGAGGTTAGTACTAATCTTACTGATACTGAACTTGTAAAATGGATTCCAAAAAGTAATAAAAAGGCTTGATAATAATCTTGATAACTTCTAACATCATCATCTAACAAAAGCATGAAAAAAATCAAAATTGAACCAGCTAAAGAAGATAGAAAGGTCATATTCAAAATACGAATTCTAAACATTCGCCTTGTTTCGTAATAAGTTCCCTGTAAAGCATAAAGAAACAACCAAGCAAGCGGAATGAAAAAAATCCCAAGATAGAAGTTTATCTCTAACTCAAAATCTTGTTTTTCTATTAAGGTTTTTCGGAGATAGAAGAATAAAGACCAAGAAAGTAAGGCTGTAATCCAATCGACAATAATAAACAATACAGCCCAAAACCTACCACTCATCTAACTAAAAATGTATGACTTTAATGTTGTCGATTAATATGATTCCTTCCGTATTTCCTTCGTCCAAAGAAGCTATAAATGATTGTGAAAAAACGGAACCTGAAGGTGAATTTCCAATTAATTCTCTTAAGTCAATGTATATTTTTTTCCAAACAGCAACATCAGGTTTTTGAGCATTTAAACGAATATTGGTATTATTAATAGCTGAACCAGAGGTTACATAAATTAATCCTGTTGTGACATTGTTTGTAATTTTGTAATCGATTTCCAAGTAACACTCTTGACCTTTTGGCAATACCATGTAAGGTTCACTCGTGAAGGCAATCCAACTTGAATCAGTAGCATTTAAAACAACTTTACCGTAGGCGTTACCATTAAACCATTGTAAATTATCATTCGCGGTATTTATTTTTGCGGCAGAAGTATTTGGATCGTCCGTGATTGAAAAACTCGCATCTTCAAAATCTTCTATCCAAAAGCTAAGGTTATCTTTATATTGTGTCGTTGGATTGATAACAAACGTTTCATTTTTCACTAAGGTTCCTGAGATTACGTATTCTTTTAGAAAAGGATAAATCTTTTTGGTGGCAGAAATCCCGTTGTTTTTAACTGCTGGAAAAATTTTGAACGTACAAGAACCTTCTTTTAAAATTGGAATTTTAAAGGGAACTTGAAAAACTCCAATTAACTCATCATTAATATAAACCCAAGCGTCACTCACGTTTTCAGTCAATTCACCTTCAGCAAGGGATAAACTGGGATTGGCACTAATTGTCCAGTCGTTTACTTGTAACCAAGCAGGATCGGGATTATTTTTCACACAAGCACTTAGTACGAAAAACAAACTGATAAAATAGAAGAATAAACGCATGAAATTTTAACGAAATAGATTAGAAAATATTGCTTTTAGAAATGAATCGGTGACTTTTTGAGTTCAGCTAAAATACCATAGGCAACTTCCATAGCCGCAAAACCATCTTCCACTGAAACAATTGGGTGCTTTTTATTACTAATTGCAACATGAAAGGACTTCAATTCTTCCTTAATCGCATTCACTTCTGCTAATTCTGGTTTATCAATCAAAATACGTTTTCTTTTGTTGTCTTTCTCAATTTCCAAAATCACATCAAAAGGATCAGGTTCACCTACAACATCTTGGATACGAACAACTTCTAACTCTTTGCTCAAAAAATCAACGCTGATATAAGTATCTTTTTGAAAAAAACGGGATTTACGCATGTTTTTCAAAGAAATACGAGATGCGGTTAAATTAGCCACACAACCATTTTCGAATTCTAAACGAGCATTTGTAATGTCGTGTGATTCACTGACAACAGAAACACCTGATGCTGCAATGTTTTTAACGCGTGAATTTACAACACTTAAGATGATGTCAATATCGTGAATCATTAAATCCAAGACAACTGGCACATCCGTTCCTCTTGGATTAAATTGAGCCAAGCGATGCGTTTCAATAAACATTGGATTTTTCAAATAAGGTAAAGCTGCTTGAAATGCGGGATTGAAGCGTTCAACATGTCCAACTTGTACAACGACTTCAGCTTCATTTGTCAACATTACCATTTTTTTTGCCTCTTCCATCGTTTCTGAAAGTGGCTTTTCAATAAAAATATGTTTGCGTGCACGTAGCGCTTCCATAGCACAAGCGTAATGACTTAAAGTCGGAGTTACTATATCTAAACAATCAGCCTCTTGAATTAAATCTGCAAGCGAGTCATAAGACTTTATATCAAACTGACTGGCAACAATTTGTGCGTTTTCTTTATCAGCGTCGTAAAAACCAACAAACTCAAAAAGCTCGGTTAGTTCTAATAGTAATCGAATGTGTATTTTACCTAAATGTCCTGCCCCTGCTACTCCTATTTTCAACATCTTTTTTTATTTTAAAATTAATAGCATTAACAAAACTAAAAACGTAGTGTTTAAGAACTTTTCAACATAAAAAAGCCATTAATCTTTCGACCAATGGCTTCTGCTGATATAGTTTTTGAAATTTATTTATTTACCGCGTCAACGATTGCTTTGAACGCTTCTGGGTGATTCATTGCTAAATCTGCTAATACCTTACGGTTTAACTCGATTCCGCTTTTGTGAACAGCTCCCATAAATTTAGAATAACTCATTCCGTATTGGCGAACACCCGCGTTGATACGAGTAATCCATAAAGAACGGAAATTTCTTTTCTTTTGTTTACGACCTGAATAAGCGTAAACTAATCCTTTTTCAACAGCGTTTTTAGCAACTGTCCATACATTTTTTCTTCTTCCAAAGTAACCTTTGGCTAGTTTCATCAAGTTCTTTCTTCTAGCTCTTGACGCAACGTGATTTACTGATCTTGGCATATTTTTAAGTTTTTTAATAAGGAGTGCAGTGTTTTTTCAACTGACTTGTGTACTCGTTATTTGGTTAACAATTTATTAAACCGCAAAGCGGACTACTTCATACAAAGTTGTAATTTGATGTTTGATAAATCAGCATCGTGTACTAATCCAGCATGTGTCAAATTACGTTTACGTTTAGTAGCCTTTTTTGTCAAAATGTGGCTTTTGAAAGCGTGTTTACGCTTGATTTTCCCACTTCCAGTGATTGTGAATCGCTTCTTAGCACTAGATTTTGTTTTCATTTTTGGCATTGTACTTCTTTTTTTAGAGTTAAACTTCTATATCAGCATCTTTTGAATTTAAAATGTAGAATTAAGAATGTAGAATGAGGTATAATTCAATTTTACATTTTCAATTTTACATTTTCAATTCTATTATTTTTTCTTCGAATTGATCATTATAATCATTTTCTTTCCTTCTAATTTTGGTAATTGCTCAACAGCACCAACATCACCTAATTCTTGAGCAAATTTCAGTAACAAGATTTCACCTCTGTCTTTAAACACAATTGTTCTACCACGGAAGAAAACGTATGCTTTCACTTTGCTTCCTTCTTCTAAGAATTTGCGAGCATGCGCCAATTTAAAATTGAAATCATGGTCATCCGTGTTAGGACCGAAACGAATTTCTTTCACTACCACTTTACTCTGTTTTGCCTTTAATTCCTTTTGTTTTCTTTTCTGATTGTACAAGAATTTCTTGTAATCTAAAATCTTACAAACGGGTGGCTTCGCATTTGGTGAAATTTCAACTAAGTCCATTTCTTGCTCCGTTGCCAAAGCAATTGCAGCAGCTACTGACATTACTTTTGGTTCTTCACCTTCAATTACAAGGCGAATTTCTGATGCAATTATTTTGTCATTAATTCGATGTTGAGCTTCTTCAACTCTCCTAACAAACGGTCTGGAATTTTTCCTCATTCAATTAATTAAATTTCTACTGCCAGTTCTTTTTCAACGGCTTCTTTTACTATTTCTATAAACGCATCTTGTGTCATTGCACCTCTATCTCCCTCTCCTCTTTGTCTTACTGACACTTGATTTTGTTCATATTCTTTCTCTCCAACAATCAACATAAAAGGTATTTTGGCAATTTCCGCATCGCGTATTTTCTTGCCAATCTTTTCGTTACGATCGTCAACGAGTCCGCGAATATCGGAATTATTTAGGAATTCTGAAACTTTTTCTGCGTACTCATTGTATTTCTCTGAAATTGGAAGAACAATAAATTGCTCTGTCGCTAACCATAATGGAAAATCTCCTGCACAATGTTCCAAAAGTACAGCTACAAAACGTTCCATCGAACCGAAAGGTGCACGATGAATCATAACAGGACGATGCTTTGCATTATCAGCTCCAATGTATTCTAATTCAAAACGTTCTGGTAAATTGTAATCCACTTGAATTGTTCCCAATTGCCATTCTCTACCTAAAGCATCTTGCACCATGAAATCCAATTTTGGACCATAAAATGCAGCTTCACCATAAGCTACAACTGTTGGTAGATTCTTTTCTGCTGCAGCTTCAATGATTGCATTTTCAGCTTTCACCCAATTTTCTTCTGCTCCGATGTATTTCGCACGATTTGTTTTGTCTCGTAAAGAAATTTGGGCTTTGAAATTTTGGAAATCCAATGTTTTCAGTACATATAAAACGATATCAATTACTTTTTTGAATTCGTCTTTTACTTGATCTTGGGTACAGAAAATGTGTGCATCGTCTTGTGTAAACCCACGAACACGTGTTAAACCATGTAATTCACCTGATTGCTCGTAGCGATAAACAGTTCCAAATTCTGCAAAACGAGCTGGCAAATCTTTATAGGAACGTGGTTTCGATTTGAAAATCTCACAATGATGAGGACAGTTCATCGGTTTCAAATAAAACTCCTCATTTGGATCTGGCGTTTTAATTGGTTGAAATGAATCTGCTCCATATTTTTCGTAGTGACCAGAAGTCACATATAATTCTTTGTTGCCAATATGCGGAGTGATAACTTGCTGATAACCAGCTTTGCGCTGCGCTTTCTTTAAGAAATTCTCCAAACGCTCTCTCAAAGCAGCTCCTTTCGGTAACCACATTGGCAATCCTTGTCCCACCTTTTGAGAAAATGTGAACAATTCCAATTCTTTACCTAATTTTCTATGGTCACGACGTTTTGCTTCTTCAACTTTTTCTAAATATTCTGTCAATTCAGAATTCTTAGGAAAAGTGATTCCGTAAATACGTGTTAATTGTTTGTTTTTTTCGTCTCCACGCCAATATGCACCAGCAATTGAAGTCAATTTCACTGCTTTAATAAATCCAGTATCAGGTATATGTGGTCCACGACATAAATCCGTGAAATTTCCTTGCGTGTAGAACGTAATTGTTCCATCTTCTAATTCAGATAACAATTCCAACTTATAAGGATCTTTTTTCTCTTCAAAGTAAGCAATTGCTTCAGCTTTAGAGATTTCTTGACGAATGAATTGATTTTTAGCTTTTGCCAATTCTTTCATTTTCGCCTCTACTTTTTCCAAATCCTTTTCGGTAATGGAATACTCCATAAAGTCTATGTCGTAATAGAATCCATTGGTAACAGGAGGTCCAATTGCCAATTTTATTCCAGGAAAATGAAACTCAAGCGCTTCAGCCATCAAGTGAGCAGACGAGTGCCACATAGTTGATTTGCCTTCGGCATCGTTCCATGTCAATAATTGTAAATTACAATCTTCGGTTATTGGTAAGTTAGCATCTTTAACAGTATCGTTAATTTTCGCTGCTAAAACGTTTCTTGCAAGACCTTCAGAGATACTTGCTGCAATTTGTAGTGCTGATGTACCCAGTTCATACGAGCGAACTGCCCCATCAGGGAAAGTGATTTGCATAAAATAAAAATTAGGTTGCAAAAGTAATCAATACAATCGAAACTTTCTCTTTACAACTAAAAAGTGTAAGTTAGAATTTTGTAATGCTATTTAACGTTTTCAAGAAGTTGAGATTCAAACAACTGACTCGGTGCAACCATCGGTTCATCATAAGGAATTTGATTTCCATATCTTTTTTCCATAATGCGTCTAACCTCAATTGCATCAATATTAAAATCTCGAAGTGGCAAAGGTTTCGCAAGTTTGATTCCCAATTTTTCGCTATAAACTTTCCAAACTAATTCTGAGCAGTACAATTCTTTATCACTCCAATTGAAATAACCATCGTAATTTTTCCCAAATTGACTTGCTGCAAATTGTTTCATCGCTTTGATATTTTCAGGTGTTAACTTAGATGCGTCTTTCAACCTTTTTACCTCATACTTTCCTCCTACTCCAGAAGCAATCCAATCTTCTAACTTTCGTTTTCCAACAGGTTGAACAGCCTCATAAACATAAGCTTGTCCGTTTTCATAAAACAAAATTCCACAATGTGAATAAGGGGAGTTGGTTGCAATTTCAATAGCTTTACTTTGAGAAGAAGTTGAAGATTGAAATAAGATATCGCCATCTTTTAATTGAGGTTGGCTACACGCACAAAATGAAAGTAGTAACAAGAAATTTATTAAAAATGAAACTACTTTCATACCGTAAATATTGATGCTCTAATTATTTCAAATACCTAAAATCTTGACCTGCTTTAATCGTTTTTAATGTTTCAAAAATCAAGCGAATGCAATTTTCAACATCCTCTTTTTGAACCATTTCCACAGTTGTATGCATATAACGCAATGGTAAAGAAATCAATGCGCTAGTTACGCCTTCATTTGAGTAAGCGAAAGCATCTGTATCTGTTCCTGTTGAACGCGAAACAGCAGCACGTTGGAAAGGAATTTTATTTTTATCGGCAGCTTTAATTATCAGTTTCAAGAAATTCGTTTGAACCGCTGGACCATAAGTTAAAACAGGACCTTTTCCAGATTGTTGGTCGCCATTTTCAATTTTGTCAACCATTGGAGTCGCTGTGTCGTGACAAACATCTGTAATTAATGCAACATCTGGTTTGATTTTATGTGCAATCATTTCTGCTCCACGCAAGCCAATTTCTTCTTGCACAGCATTTACAACATATAAACTGAACGGCAATTTTGTTTTTGACTCCTTCAATAATCGAGCAACCTCAGCAATCATAAAACCTCCTACTCTATTATCTAAAGCACGACCGACATATTTATTTTTATTCAAAATCATAAATTCATCTTCGAAAGTTGCCACACATCCAACGTGAACACCCAAAGCTTCTACTTCTTCTTTTGAAGCGCAACCGCAATCCAAAAAAATGTTTTTCATACTTGGAGTTTCTTCCTTGGTATGACGCATGTGGATGGCAGGCCAACCAAAAACAGCTCTTACAATTCCTTTATCTGTTTGAATATTTACTCTTTTAGAAGGTGCAATCATGTGATCTGAACCACCATTTCGTTTCAAATAAATAAAACCATCTTTGGTGATGTAGTGAACGAACCAAGAAATTTCGTCTGCATGCGCTTCAATCACCACTTTATAATCCATTCCAGGATTGATGATTCCAGCAACTGAACCATAATTATCAACAAAATAATCATCGATATATGGTTTTACATAATCCAACCACATTTTCTGACCTTCAGATTCGAAACCTGTTGGACTAGCATTATTTAAGTAGTTTTCTAAAAATTTTTCTGATTTCGGGGTGATAATTTTCTTCATTTTTAATTATAAAAGTTATTTCATTAACGTAACATTTCCTTTCGTGATGGACTGCAAACCTCCTATACACGTGACATCTAAATAAAAGTCGTACACATCGGGATCTAATTTTTTTCCTCTAAACTTTCCGTCCCAACCAAAAGATGGATCAGTGGATTCAAATACCATTTCTCCCCAACGGTCAAAAACCCTGAAAATCATTTTTTCAATCCAAATGCCTCGAACATAAAGCACATCGTTATTATTATCTCCATTTGGTGTGAACGCATTCGGAATAAATACATAAGGATCTTCACAAATAATAGTATAAACACGTACTTCAACTGTATCAGAAACGTCACAAATACCATCAGAAACTGTAAGTGTAAAAATTGTAGTTTCATTGACTAGAGCATCGGTTGTTTGTGCATTAGGTGTTGCTAAGCCTGAAGCTGGAGTCCAAGAATAGGACGCCATTCCAGATGGTGATCCACTTAAAACAACAGTTGTACCTGGAGAAACGATTGTTTGAGAAGCACTTGCAACAACAGTTGTTGGGTCGAAATTAGAAACAGAAATATAAATTGAATCTTGAATAAAACAACCATTAGATGAACTGGCATTCAAATATAAATATTGAGAATTTGTTGGATTTATTTGCACTTGGTTATTCGCTGTTAGAACAACCAAAATCGAAGTAGGCAACCACTCATATGTAAAAGTTATGTTTGGATTAGAGCTTGTTGCTGTAATTGTTGTTGTTTCTCCTAAGCAAATTAAATTGTCGCCAGTTAAAGATAAACTCGCACTTGTGAACTCAACATACACACTGTCTCTATTTACACATTCATTACTACTTGCTTGAAAATAAAAATATCCTGTTGTAGGGTCATTTACTGTGAAGGAAGACTGAGTTAAATCGGTATTTAAGGTGTCGCTAAATTGATTAGTTGAAGACCAAATGAATTCAGTTGCTCCACCACCCACAATTGGATTAAAAGTTATTGGAACAGATGCACACAAGGAAATTGTATCCACTAAATTAATAGTAACTCCAGGAGAAACAACTATTGTTACTGTTTTTGTGTCATTAGCCAAACAAACATCATCAACTATTGTAAGCGTTATTTGATAAGTTCCAGGTGTAGAATAGGTTACAGTTGTAGTTGTGTTAACTGAATCGACCGTACCATTACCAAAATCCCATAGGAAATAACTAGTTTGAACAGAAGAATTTGTAAACGTGACGGTCAATGGTGCACATCCTTGTTGATTATTTAGAGTTATTTCAGCGGTTGGTGGAACATCAAAAACGACCACGACACTATCTATTTTATCACAATACTGATTCCCAACTTTAATGTAATATTTACCATCTGGTGGAGAAACAGTTATGATTGAATCAGATGAAATATTTAATGGATTTGTAAAATTAGGTGAAGTTGACCAAATGAAATAATCACCTGTACCATAGCTATTTGCAATTAGTTGTGTCGGAAGCGAATTACACAATTTTAAGGTGTCAGGTACATCAATTTGAATAGAATCAAAAACGGTAATCGTTACGCGAGCTGTGTCAACAATTAAACAAAAGCTGTCTGTAACATATAAATTGACCTGATAGGTTCCTGGCGTGTCGTAAACTATTACGGGATTTACGGTAACTGAGTCAACATTTCCATTTCCAAAATCCCAAAGGAAGGTGTCGTCTTCTGAGGAACTATTATCGAAAGTGACAGTAAAATCTTGACAACCTTCCGCTTGATCGGTTGTAAATTCAGCATTTGGAATCACACCCGTATCAAATTTATAAATAGCATTATTACAGTTGCTACTGTTATTAGTTGCCGACCAAGCGCCAGGAGTTGTTGGGAAATCGTCGTTATTACTACAGCCTGCACAAACTGATTGATAGACAATTCCATTTTTATCGAAGCGAGAAGTTCCACCATCTACGTGCTCTTGAGATTGATTTCCTCCGAAATATGTACCATACAATATGCCTCCGAAATCACGTTCAATTACCAACAAATAAAAATCATATCCGTTAGGTGGTGTCAAACGAAAAGCATCTGGCGTAACAGGCATTCCGTTCAAGGCTGTACTTTGCAAAATATTTGCACCCCAAGCTGAAACATAAATATTTCCGCAAACATCGACTAAAAATGCCGCTGGCGAAACGTTGATTGCTGTGCTTCCATTTCCAAATCTCGTGGAAGCCATATTTGTGTTCAATGCAGGATTCAATTTTATTATGAAATTGCTACTATTTCCATTAGAGAAAGGAGCGTTGACAACAGGAAAAGTTCCACCAACTGATTGACCTAGTAAGAAAATATTGTTATCTCTATCCACTTCTACAAAGAAAACTTGATCGTACTGATTGCGACCAATGTAACTTGCTTGTGTAATGTTATTTCCAGTTGGAGGTAATTTTACAACAAAACCTTCTGCCGTTCCGCCTGCATTTGCTGGTTGCCATCCGCCAGTTGTTGCTATTAAGTTTGTTGATTGAGTTCCTCCTGCAAAAATGATGTTATCAAAATCATCGACTTTTACTGAATAACAAGCATCATCCGCTGAACCTCCATAATAACTCGAAAACAATAACGATTGAAAGTTCGCTGCTAATTTAAAAACAACTCCATCTTGTCCGCCACCATTTGTTCCTTGAACGGCATTTGCAACTGGGAAATTAGAAGATCTAGTACAAGAAGCAACTAAAACATTATTATTCTGATCCAACATAATTTCCCCTCTAAATTGATCTCCATAATTTGAAATTAAACCCGAATAAGCATTTACAGAATTGTAAGGCAAACTTGCGTCTGTGTAATTAACGCCATCATTTGCAGATCCACCAACAAGTGTTGACCCCAATAAATTGTGACCATTTGTGCTCAACTTGGCTACATAAATATCAGAACCTTGATTGGAGTAATAAACACCATTAAAATAAAATTCAGCTATTCCACCACCATTGTGAGTTTGATCAAAAGCGTTTGCTGTTGTAGGAAAATCAGAACTTGATGTCGCTCCAAAGAAATAAAGATTATCATCTAAATCACAAATCATACTGTGAACAGTCTCTGTGCCTACTGTATTATTACCTCCACCAATGAAAGTGCTCCACAACATTTGTGTTCCGTTAGGATTATATTTCGTTAAAAACACATCCGTAACCCCATAAGAACCAGCCAGAACGGTAAAATTGGAGGTAATATCGTACGTTTGGTTATCGGGAATAGGAAAATTGTTTCCATAAACAATACCACCGGAATAGGCTGTCCCATCGTGACCATAAGTTGCTGTCATTCCGAAATTATCTGAACTTGCACCCACGTAAGTTGAAAAAATGAGAACGGGATCAATAACTAAAGGAAAATTTGTATTGTATTTTCCTAAATCAAAAGTGACATTATCGCCTTCTAAAACAAATTTTACAGCCACTTCCTTCTTTTGTCCTTCGATAATTTGATATGCGTAAGGTTTATTTTCAATTATTTTCCCAAGCTCCGTATCGATTACTAAATTTCCTTTTCGGTCGATTTTTATTCCTTTTTGACCTGCATAATTCAATTTAATTACTGAAGGATCTATTTTTGGGCTGACGATAAATTCATACTTAACCTCGTCGCCTTTACCCATAATTTTAAAATCAATTCCTGTGTAAAACTCTTTCATCACAGCTGCTTCATAGCCATGTACATCAGAAGCCCATTTACTTTTGTCGTTTCCTATAAAGTAATTGTAATAAAAATAAGTTGGATTAATTTTCTTGATTTCAGCTGCTTTTTGGGAACCCACAAAGTTCAAATGAACCACTGTTTCTTTGATTGTTTCACTTGTAAACCCAGGTGTGTTCATGGCATGAGCTTTATGCATTGAAGAATAATCTTGCAAATGAAAAATCATCTTTCGGTCGAGTACCCACAATTTTCCACCGTCCATATTTGCTCGGAAAACAACCCCTTTTGGCCATTGGCCTTTGTTTTCTATTAGCGTTTTTCCGGTATTGTTTTTATTTGCTAAAGGTTTTAGACCAGCAAGCGATTGTGCATTTATGTTGGGAGAATAACATAAAATGAGTAAAAACAAACTTATAATGAGTTTCATTTTCTGAGTTTTGATTTACTAAAATAGGAAAAAAATGGGAATTAAAAGAATATCTAAAAAACAAGGTCTGAAATCCAAATAAGAAGATTGAATAAAAAAGAAGTAATTAACTAATTTCGTGAAAAAATTAACCCTATGGAAAGCAATCGCATCTGTTCTTTATTTGAAATTCAATTTCCACTCATTCAAGCAGGAATGATTTGGTGCTCTGGTTGGGAATTAGCAAGCGCTGTTTCAAATGCGGGAGGCCTCGGAATTATTGGTTCAGGCTCGATGTATCCTGAGATTTTAGACCAACAAATTCAAAAATGTAAAGCTGCTACAGACAAACCTTTTGCGGTGAATTTACCAATGCTTTACCCCGATATCGATAAACACATCGAAACTATTATCAAACATCAAGTGCCAATTGTTTTTACCTCGGCTGGAAATCCAAAAACATGGACAGCTCACTTAAAAGCGCATGGAATCAAAGTAGTGCATGTGGTTTCAAGTGTGAAATTTGCTAAAAAAGCAGAAGAAGCTGGTGTTGACGCTGTGGTTGCTGAGGGTTTTGAAGCTGGAGGTCACAACGGTAGAGACGAAACGACTACTTTGTGCTTGATTCCAATGGTGGCAAAAGCAATCAAAATTCCTTTAATAGCTGCAGGAGGAATCGGGACAGGTAAAGGAATGTTGGCAGCATTAAACTTGGGAGCAGACGCCGTTCAAATTGGAAGTAGATTTGTGGCAACACCCGAATCCAGTGCGCATGCGAACTTCAAAAAAGTGGTTGTTGACTCGCAAGAAGGCGATACCATTTTGACTTTGAAAGAATTAACGCCCGTACGATTAATTAAAAATGATTTTTACAAACAATTAGAAACTGCGTACGCACAAAATGCAGACGCTGAACAATTAACAGCACTTCTTGGCAGAGGTCGCGCAAAAAGAGGTATGTTTGAAGGCGATTTAATCGAAGGAGAATTAGAAATCGGACAAATCGCTGGATTGATTGATGCCATTATTCCTGCTGGTGAAGTGGTAACAGAAATTATCGCTGAATTTCGAGCAGCACTAAAGGAACAAAACTCACCTAAATTTCAATTTTAAATGATACAATTTGAAAGGTTTGAACTAGAAAACGGACTCAAAGTTCTTTTTCACAAAGATATTACAACGCCGATGGCGGTTGTCAACACGCTTTACGACGTTGGTGCACGCGACGAATCGGAAGATCAAACAGGATTTGCGCATTTATTTGAACATCTAATGTTTGGCGGTTCAATAAATATTAGCGATTTCGACACGCAACTGCAAATGGCTGGTGGAGAAAGCAATGCCTATACAAGTAACGACGTAACAAATTACTACGACGTACTTCCTGCTAATAATTTAGACACCGCACTTTGGCTGGAAAGTGATCGTATGCTTTCGCTTGCTTTTACTGAAAAAAGTTTAGAGGTGCAGCGAAATGTGGTCATCGAAGAGTTTAAACAGCGCTACTTGAATCAACCGTATGGCGACGTATGGTTGCAATTGCGTCCCTTGGCTTACAAAGAACATCCTTACAAATGGGCAACTATCGGCAAGGAAATCAGCCACATCGAGCAAACTAAAATGGAAGATGTAAAACAGTTTTTTACTAAGTTTTATAACCCTTCCAACGCGATTTTATGTATTGCTGGAAATTTTGAATTGGCAACAGTTAAAGAAAAAGTAAATTATTGGTTTGGCTCGATTCCCAAAGGATTAAAACCTCCTCGCATTCTTCCAAAAGAACCCGTTCAAAATGAATTCAGAGAGCTAACAATAGAACGAAAAGTTCCTGCAAATGCGTTTTACTATGCGTTTAAAATGGCTGAACGAAAAAGTCCTGAATATTACATTACCGACCTTTTGAGCGATTATTTGGGTAGTGAAAAATCATCCAACTTATACATTTCATTGAAAAAAGAACAAAAACTCGTTGCAGAAATCAATGCCTACATTACCGGTTCTATCGACGAAGGAATGCTTATTATTTCTGGAAAACTCAACGACGGCGTAACATTTGAATCTTTGGACGAAGCACTCTGGAAAGAACTTCAAAAAGCAACAGAAACGGAATTGCCTGAAAAAGAATTGAATCGCTTGAAAATAAAACTAAGAACAGCAAAAGAATTTCAAGAGCAAGGTTTATTAAATCGCGCTATGAATTTGAGCTATTTTGAACTTTTAGGCGATGCAAACGGTGTCAATGAGGAACAAGAAATCTACCAACAAATCACTTCGAAACACTTAGCTGTAATCGCTAAAAAATTACTCGTTAAGAAAAATTGTTCACTATTAAAAGTTAAAGCCATTGCCAATGCTGAATAGAAAAACGCCACCTTCACTGGGAGAATTAAACGATATTTCATTCGTTACACCGGAAGTGATTCAATGCACTCCAACCTTGCCTTTGTATTGGATGAAGAAAGTTCCAAATGCAACTTCTCGCATTGATTTTTATTTTGATGCAGGAACGACTATTGGCTCAAATGTCATAAGTGCCATTACATCTGGATTGCTTTTTTCGGGAACTAAAGACAAAACTTCGACTCAAATTCACAATGAATTGGATAGTTTGGGAGCGTATTTTGATGTTGGACTTGGATTTGAGACTGCAATCGTTACTTTTTACGCATTAAACGATCAACTTCCTGAAGTAGTTAAATTATTTGTTGAAATGATGGAAAATGCCACCTTTCCTCAAAACGAAGTGGAAGAATTGATAAACGATCGCAAACAAAAGCTTCAAATTAACTTAGAAAAAGTAAGTTTCTTGGCGCAACGTAAATTTCAAGCGCTAATATTCGACGGAACGAATTACAACCGAACGATTAACCTTGAAGATTATAATTCCGTAACTCGAGAAGATTTGGTTAGCTATTTTGAAAATAATTACAAAAAAGGACTGAAAAAAGTATTTTTAGTTGGCGATTTTAAGCAAGAAGAAGTAGCTAACATTGCAAATTCGATTTCAAGTTGGGGAGTTGAAAAACAAGAAAAAACAACACTTAATTTTCAAAATAAAGCAGAAACGATTCACGTTGAAAAAACAGATGCTGTTCAAACTGCTATACGAATAGGGAAAATTCTTTTCAATAAAACACATCCAGATTATTTTGGATTTATGATTTTAAATACCATTTTGGGAGATTTCTTCGGAAGTCGTTTGATGAAAAACATACGCGAAGACAAAGGCTACACCTATGGAATTGGCTCTTATCTAAGTGAAATGAAAGACAGTGGTTATTTTGTTATCGGAACCGAAGTTGGAAAAGAAGTAAAAGATGCCACTTTAACTGAAATTCAAAAAGAAATCGAAAAACTTCAAAATGAATTGGTTAGCGAAGAAGAATTAAACCTTGTCAGAAATTACTTATTGGGTCAAACACTCAAAAGCGCCGATGGACCTTACGCTTTGATGGAATTGTTTTTGTCGGTCGAAAATCAGAATTTAGATTTGGATTTCTTCAATGATTTCATACATAAAATAAAATCCATTCAAGCAGAAGAATTACGTGATTTAGCGCGTAAATACTTGGATTGGAATAGTTTTTCAATCGTTTCCGCAGGATAGCAACTTT
This sequence comes from Crocinitomicaceae bacterium, assembly GCA_044350515.1. Classification (GTDB taxonomy): domain Bacteria; phylum Bacteroidota; class Bacteroidia; order Flavobacteriales_D; family Crocinitomicaceae; genus UBA952. Next base: position 23,419 of record JBILHL010000014.1, read on the forward strand.
ATTAGATTGATTCCGTTATACTACAACGCCGTTAATAACGTTTTGCTATTATGACTAAATACGTGTTATTTCTCTTGTTGCTGATGCAAACCTTTGCATTTAAAGCTTCCCACGCAATGGGAGGAGAAATAACTTACAAATGTGTTGGCGGTAATCGTTTTGTTTTCGAATTGATTTTTTACCGCGATTGCAATGGAGCACAAGTAAATACAACAACAGAAAACTTGCGCGTTTGGAATCATCCAAGTGTTAGTACGATTCCCCTTCAATTTGTTGTCAGAGAAGATATTTCACCACAATGTTCACCCGTAACTGGTTCTCCACCAATATTAGCTTGTGGAACCGGTGCTGCAGGTGGAAATGGTGTTGGCGCAATCGAACGCGTAACTTATCGCAGTGATTCCATTCCACTAATTGGAACACCACCTGCCCAAGGTTGGATTTTTACCTACGAAAACTTTTCGCGAAGTAGTGCAATCACCAACCTTGTCAACCCATCTACTTATGGTATAACTTTAAAAGCAATTATGTACCAAATCCCAGGTGGAAATGGAATTTCTTGCCTTGACTCCTCTCCTATTTTCCTGCAAGAACCGTATTTTGCAAGTTGCGCTGGAAGTCAATACCAGTACAACATGAATGCCGTTGACCCTGATTTAGATTCCATTTTTGTAGATTTTAGCACACCTTATAATTACTTTCCAACTGGTGTTTTTGACCCTCCAACCAATCCTGTGGCTGTACCTTTTGAAAGTGGTTTTTCCTTTTCAAGTCCAACGCCTGGAACAAATCTGAATGCCAATAATGTTCCTGCAACTGTAAATCCCGTAACAGGTGAATTGCGATTTACAAGTTTCACTGTTGGTAATTATGTGGTTAAACTTAGCGTTAAATCTTACCGATTGGGCTTTCTAATCTCTGAGGTAGAGCGCGAAATGCAACTCGTCGTTGTTGGTTGTAATCCTGCAAATAATGCGCCCACCATCGTTGCGCCTTTTCCGGGTAATTCATTTGAAACAACAGTTAACGCTGGCGATCCAATAACTTTTACTTTGAATGTGAGCGATAACGATTTATTGCAAGACAATACACCTCAATCTGTATTTCTAACTGCATCTGGGCCAATGTTCGGAACGAATTTAACTGTAGCAACAGGTTGTGATACTGAACCTTGTGCTTATTTAAATAGTGCAGTTCCAATTTCAGGTGTTACGAATGCTGGAGCAACTTTCACGTGGCAAACAGATTGCGACCATTTAATTAATGACTTCGGAATTGTTGCAGATGTGATTCCTTATAATTTCGTTTTCAAGGTACAAGATAATTACTGTCAAGTACCACGTGTAACTTACACCACTGTTAAAATAAACGTTCTCAATCCTGGAATTATTCCTGCTACTCAAATAAATTGCATAGAAACAGCAAGTAACGGGGATTTAATTCTCAATTGGAATCAAGTAAACAACCCAAGTTTATCTTTTCTTTCATACGAAGTTCGCTCTGTCCAAGATGGATTGATAGCGACAATCAATGACATTACTACGACGCAACAAGTAATTACTGGCGTAAACAATGTGCGCGATTATTTTATCGTTGTTCGTTCAGGTTGTAATGGAAACGTAAAAAGAAACAGCGATACAATTTCAAACATTCGACTGGCGGTTAATAATCCAGTCAATGGAACTGCTGTGCTTCAATGGAATAAACCAAAAGCTACTCCTCTTTCTCATTTCAATTCAAACTACCACATTTACAGAGAGTTTCCTGTTGGGAATTTCGTACTGATTGACAGTGTTCCATACAACACAACACTCTACCGCGATACAATCGATATTTGTCAGGCATTTATATCCTACAAAGTAGTGTTACCAACTTCGATTTGTGATTTCACTTCCAATGTTGTCGGCGATGATTTCTCAGACATGATAACGCCCAATATCCCAATTATTTACTCAGTAGGAATCGACACAAGCAATAATGAAGTCCTTATTAATTGGAACCAAAACCCACAACCTGACACCTACGGTTATGTGATTTACACATTTGATGAAAATGGATTGCTATTCGAGTTAGATACCGTTTGGGGTTGGAATAACACTTCTTATTCTTTTCCTACTGATTTAGCCAATGGACCTTTTTCATTTTCAGTTGCTGCTTTTGATTCATGCTATACAAGCGCTGTTCCTATTACCTTTCAAACCTCTGCAAAAAGTCCGATTCACACCAGTATGACTGTCACCCACAAAGTATTAATGTGTGATCAAAAAGCAGTAATGACTTGGATTCCTTATGTTGGAAGCACTGTTATAAACTATGAAATCTGGGGGAAAATAAACAATACGTGGGAACTGTTTAAAATTACGAATTTCATTTCCGATACAATAGACGTTACCAGCACAGAAAGTTATTGTATTTATATAAAAGCCAATTTCGCAAACGGAAAATTCGCCTTTTCAAGTCCAGATTGTTTCACTGTTCCTTTGCCGGGAAGTCCGAGTTATCATTATTTTAAATTGGCAACAATCGAAAACGAACAAGTAAAATTGTTTGACTATATCGATGCTTCAGTAGGAATTTCTGAAATCATTTTTCAACGTAGAAGTGAGCAAAGTGCTTGGGCTGAAATTGGTCGTGTAAACGTTACTGGAGATGTAACTTATTTCTTAGATAATACTGCAAACACAGAATTAAATCCTTGGTATTATCGCACGAAGTTTACCGACAGTTGTGGTGGAGATGGAACGTTCGCCAATACAAACAAAACCATTTTTGTAACTGGAACTACCAATGAATACGATATGATCAATACGATTTATTGGACACCTTACGAAGGGTTTAACGGAGAAATCATTGAATATGAAATCTATCGCAGTGTCAATGGTGAATTTGAGCAAGTTCCGATTGGTAACGTAAATGGCGATTCTTTGTTTTTTGTGGATAATGTAAGCTTGATTCAATCGGATGGAGAAATCTGCTACCACGTGGAAGCTATTGAATCGTTTAACTTCTATAATTTTGCAGAACGCAGTCGCTCGAATGATTTCTGTTTCATCTACAAACCTTTAGTTTTTGTGCCCAATGCATTTACACCGGGCGGATTGAATCCAATTTTCAAACCCGTTCTTTCAAATGTGGCAATGGAACGCTATTCGTTTACCATTATTGACCGCTGGGGACAAATCATTTACCAAACTTTTGACACATCAGAGGGTTGGGATGGAAAAATCGCAAGTTCAGGAAAAGATGCAACAAGTGATATTTTTCAATATGAATTAATCTTTTACGATCAAAACAACGATAAATTCATCAAACGCGGATCAGTCGTTTTGTTAAGATAATCAAATGCAGAAAATTCTAATTATTCAAACAGCCTTTATCGGCGATGTCATTCTTGCAACTCCTCTTATTGGAAACTTGAAAACTGAATTTCCTGAAGCTAAAATTGATTTCTTAGTGAAAAATGGCAATCAATCGCTTTTAAAAAACGACCCCAACTTAAACGAAATTTTAGTTTTTGATAAAAAGAAAAAAATCGCTTCATTACTTGAATTAGTAAAAAAAATTAGGGGAAATAAATATGATTTAGTTATCAATTTACATCGTTTTGCCTCATCAGGAATTTTGACCTTTTTGTCAGGTGCAAAGCAAAAATTGGGCTTCAAAAAAAATCCGTTCTCCTTTGCTTACAATCAATCATTTCCGCACGAAATTGGGAACGGAAAACACGAAGTAGATCGCAATTTAGAATTGATAAAACACCTTACTTCGAGCGTAAATAGACAACCTAAATTGTATCCTTCGAAAGAAGATTTTGAAGCTATTAAAACCTATCAAACGAAAAATTACTATTGTTTAGCTCCTGCATCTGTCTGGTTCACAAAACAAGCACCAAAAGAAATTTGGTTTAAACTAATAAAAAAACTAACGCTTGAAAACGCAACAATTTACCTGCTCGGCGGACCAGATGATAAGGGATTGTGTGAAGAAATAAAATCAAAAAATGAAACTGATAATGTTATAAATCTAGCTGGAAAATTAAGTTTAATGCAATCTGCAGCTTTAATGAAAAACGCAAAAAGAAATTTCGTAAACGATTCAGGGCCATTGCACTTAGCTTCAGCGATGAATGCACCTGTTACGGCTTTTTTCTGCTCTACTTCTCCCCTATTTGGTTTTGGGCCTTTGTCGGACGATTCTAAAATTTTAGAAGTTGAAAACCTCGAATGTCGCCCTTGTGGTTTGCACGGACACAAAGAATGTCCGAAGGGAAATTTCAGATGTGGCAATGAATTAAAGATTTAAAAAACGTGCAAGTATTGAAAAATTTCAACATCTATTTACTTAGGGTTAAATTTACCTTAACTTTGAATTAATATTAATGAGCAAAATCGAAACTATACTTCAGCACTTTCAACCTATTTCTTTAAAAGAAATGGATCGGGTGAAACTTATGAATCGAACGGATACGAAATTTGCTTTTTCAATAGAAAAATTTCAAGAATTTTTAGCGGATTTAAGCCAATACTACGACGCACTTGAAATTGTAAATACACGCACTCCGCATTACGAAAGTTTGTACTTTGACGATGACCAATTTTCGTTTTTCAAAGATCACCACAATGGAAAAACCAATCGTTTCAAAGTTAGAATCCGAAAATACGTTGAATCCGATATTCTTTACTTAGAAGTGAAACATAAATTCAAAGGACGAACGGATAAAAAAAGGATTCCTGCAGCTGGATTTGAAGAACATTTTGACGAAATACAATTGCAATTTTTAGCAAAGCAATTACAAAGTGAACATCCCTTACAAGCTACGATGTGGAATTCATTTCAACGTATAACTTTAGTAAATAAAATATTAAACGAACGATTAACTTTTGATTTCAATATTAATTTTCACTATCTAAACACGGAACGTAAATTCAATAATTTGGTTATTTCCGAACTAAAACAAGAAGATCTAAACAGGAATTCTCCTTTTTATGCTTTAATGAAAAGCCTTCAAATTCGTCCGTATCGCTTGAGTAAATATTGCTTAGGATCTATTGAAATTTACGGTAAAAATCAATTAAAATTCAATCGATTTAAAAAAAAATTACTTCATTTAAAAAAAATTGAGAATGACCTTGACTAATTTAATTTTCCTTCCGCTAAAAAAAGCAATTATTGAACCCGATCACATCGTTTGGTTTTCCGAAGATTTCTATACCTTACTTTTTAGATTAGCGATTAATCTTTTCTTTCTAACCATTATCATTCGTTTTCTGTATTATCCAAGAACGAAAAGAAAAGATTATTTATTTACTTATTATTTGATTGGTACAATTACTTTTTTCTTGTGTTTTGGATTGAAAAAACTCGACATCGACACAGGAATGGGATTGGGATTGTTTGCTATTTTTGGAATTATCCGCTACCGCACCGATGCCATTGAAATAAAAGAAATGACTTATCTCTTTTTGATAATTGGGATTAGCGTTGTGAATGCCTTGGCATCCAATCAAGTGAGTATTTCAGAAGTTGCGGTCATCAACATTACGGTGATTGCGCTTACGTTTGTGTTGGAAAATCTGTGGTTAATGAAGCACGAAACACGTAAAACCATTAATTATGAACGTATTGACTTAATCACACCTGACAAACACGAACAAATGAAAGCCGACCTTGAAAAAAGAACGGGTTTGGTTATCAACCGTGTTGAAGTTGGTAAAATTGACTTTTTAAATGACACAGCACAAGTTCGTATTTTCTATTACGCCAATGAGCAAGAGCTGTCGGATTATCATGTGAGTTGAATTTTTAATGCTTGATGCTTGATTCGTCGCTGCAAATTGAGGTTTGATTATTAATCGTTTTTCAATTTGAAGTTTAATTATAAACGGAAAGAATTATACTTGATAAAACAAATTAAATATATTTAGGATAAATATTAAATATTGTATTCAACTGGTTAACAGAGTCAAGACAATAGAGTAATTAAATCTTTGGGAATTATTTTGGAATTTTTGTCTAACTACAAGACTTTGAATTGAAATAAAAACTTCAGCCGATATCTCGCAATTAATAGTTGATTAAATGTATTCCTGAAAACATATATTAAACTTTAATAGAACCTAACTGAAATCAGGTAAAACTACTTAGTTGTCAGTTTTTAAAAAAAAGTATTTTTGGTGAAATTTAAATTATGAAAAAAATACTTACTACATCGCTTTTGTTTTTTGGAATCATTAGCACTTTTTTTGGACAAAAAGTAACTCTTGGACCAGAATTAAAAGACATCAAACGAGGATATCTCTCAAATATAATTGGGAAAGATGAAAATGGAGTTTATGTTCAACGTGTAAGCACTAGTAGATCAGTCTTTTTTGCATCCTCAAATTATACTTTAGAAAGTTATAATATGAACATGGAGAAAGTTAATTCAGTTCCATTTGATTATAAAAGTAAAGATGATAAGATAATTACACAGCAGCTTAATACATTTATTTTAAACAATAAAATGTATATAATCAATACAAAAACAGATTTGAACTCCAAAATGAACTCACTTGAAGTAGAAGAAATAAATAAGTCATCACTGCTTTCTGAAGGGGATACAAAAACTTTAGCTGAATACTCTTTTGAAGAGGGTTCTAAAAAAAATAAAGGAAACTATAGTATAACTTTATCAAATGATAGTACAAAGTTCCTTGTTTACTACAACTTTCCATATGAAAAAGAGCAAACACAAAGATTTGCTTTACACGTTTTTAACAAGGATTTTAAAGAGTTATGGAAAAATGAAATTGAACTTCCTTACAATTCAGATCTTTTTGATGTATCTGCATTTAGTGTTGGGAATAATGGAAATGTATATTTATTAGGTAAAGTTTATGAAGAAAATCGACGTGAAAGAAAAAAAGGGGAAGTAAATTATAAGTACCACATAATTTATTACACGAGTGATAAAAAAGAAGCTATTGATCTAGAATTAGATTCTAAAGGTAAATTTTTTAATGAAATTTCGATGACAGTCAATAATAACAATCAAGTTGTATGTGTTGGATTATACACCTCCGAGTTCAATAGGGTAAGTGAAGGGACTTTTTATTTGCGAGTTGACTCTAAATCACATAAAACAGATGTTACGACTTTTAAAGAATTCAGCGAGTTAATGCAAGAAGATGAAGATTTAAGTGACAAAAAACAAAAAAGAAATCAAGATAGAATTTATAGAAATTATGATTTTAGACGCGTTATTCAGAAAGAAGATGGGGGTATAATTGTTGTTGCTGAACAATACTATGTAATTGAGCGAACGACTACAACTACAACTGCAGGAGGAGGTAGAACCACAACAACAACTTATTATTATCATTATGACAATATTTTAGTATTAAAAATTGATAAAAACGGAGAATTCGTTTGGCAAAAAATTATTCCGAAACAACAGGTAACAACAAATGATGGAGGTTATTTTTTATCATTTGCTTTAGCTGAAAAAGGGGAGGATTTGTATTTTTTATACAATACGACGTTACTTAAAAAGAATAAAGCGGGTGAGGATACCAAAAGATTTTCAAGAAAAGATTTTTTAAGTAGATTATCAATCTATAAACTAGACAAAGATGGAAACCTTTCAGAAAAAACAGATTTACTTAATAAGAATGAAACAAAAGTAATGATGGTTCCTAAAAATGGACTTCAAATATCAGAAAATGAAGTGATTATGTTTGGAAAATCACCCAAAGCAAATCGTTTCGCTCTGATAAATCTTGAATAAAATTACTTTTAATCATTTAAACATAAAATGAAAAAAACTTTAATCTTGTTGCTACTATTAAGTGCCTTTGGAGTTTTTTCGCAAAAAAAGATGACGGCTCATCCGTGAATTGGATTAACGGTTAGTCCTTTGTTTCATTTATTTGAAAAAAATTCGAGTTTGGTTTTATGCATTTTAATGTCTAAAAACAAAATCAAACCACTTCTTTAGATTAAAAAGTTTGTGACAACTATTTATTTTTACTATGTTTAAAAAAAAATAGAAATGAACTTTAGTGTAGTTGTTCCAGTTTTTAATAATTCAAAAGGAATTGAAGCCTTGTATGATGCGCTTGCTAATTTTTTTCAATCAGACACTACGGAGTTTATTTTTGTCGATGATTTTAGCCAAGATTCAAGTTGGGAAGAACTAAAAAAGCTAAGAATCATAGATCAACGTGTGAAAATTATTCGACTAGCTAAAAATTTTGGTCAGCACGCGGCTTCACTTTGTGGTTTTGCGCATTCAACTGGGACTTTTGTTTTAACAATTGACGATGATTTAGAAGTCTTACCGAATGAATTTCAGAAGTTAATTGACCACCAAAAAGCAACAAATGCCCAGGTTGTTTACGGTGAATACAGACAGCAAGAATCGACTTTTAAACGACTTTTAAAAGGTGTTTACAAACTTGCATCCAAATTGGAAGGTGCCAAAAAAGGACGTGGGAGTAGTTTTCGTTTAATCAATGGTGAAATCGCACGAAAATTAGCCAACAACCACAAAAAATTCGTTTTCATCGATGAATTTTTATTGTGGTACACCGATTTAGTTGAATTTGTACCGATTCAAAACAATCCTTCACCGTTGCGTAAAAGCAGGTACAAAACAAAAGGTTTAATTAGTACAACAGCCAACGTAATAATGTATTCTACGGCGATTCCTTTAAAAGCAGTTACATTCACAGGTTTTTCGCTTGCAGCAGTTAATTTTCTAATTGGAATTTTCTTCCTTCGGAAGTACTTAATTGACAAAATAGAAGTACAAGGTTATACATCACTAATTATAAGCATCTTATTTTCAACGGGTTTAATTATTTTTTGCATTGGAGTAATTGCTCAATACATGCGCGCAATTTTGACGAACTTAAACAATGCTCCAACGTACTATATTTCAGATAAAGAATGCTAATCCTTCAACAATTTGATGTTCGGTTGATTCGTCTAAGTCAAGAAGATTTGGAATTGGTTCGGAATTGGCGAAATGCTGCCCACGTTGTGAACCAAATGATTTACAGAGAATTTATTACGGAAGAAATGCAACAAAATTGGTTTGAAACGATCAATAATTCAAGTAATTATTATTTCATAATCGAATTTGAAGGAAAAAAAGTTGGACTCATCAATGCTAAAAACTATTCGGAAACAAACGGATTTGGAGAAGGTGGAATATTTATCGGTGAAAAAGAATATGAACATTCCTTTGCAGCTGTTTACGCTTCTTTAACCTTGTTGAATTTCGTTTTTTATATGATGGAGAGTATTTCAGTTTCTCGCATTCGAATATTAAAAGAAAACCTAAGAGCTGTTCAATACAATAAACTTTTAGGGTATCAATTACTACCTAATCAAGAAAACCAAGAAAATCAATTGTTTGAATTATCAAAAGAACGTTACAAAAAACAAGGTCTAAAACTAAATAAAGCAGCAAGTCTTTTCAGTCAAGGTTCAAATTTGATGCAACTTCACGGAACGCCAAACGAAACCAATTTAGCTGAAATCAATCAATTGCTCATTAAGAAAACTCCTCCAATGGCAATTGACGGGCTTGATACGCTTTAAGCCACTGTTCTTTTGGAACTATAGAGAGCAAAAAAGGATCGTCCATATTTTCAATTTTATACGCTGCAATTTCTTCCGCCGAATACTTCCAATTTGGATTAGGAATATCAAACATCAACACCACTCTTTTCTCATCACTTTTATTCCATGCTTCGTGTTCGAAAGAATCATCAAAAATAACTAACTCTCCTTCCTTCCAAAAATGCGTCTTCTCTCCTACTCGAATCGCACATTTTTCACCTTCCGGAACAATTAAAGGCAAATGACAGCGCAAAACCATTTTCGTGTAGCCTTTGTGCGGTAAAATATGTGTGTTAGGTTCCAAAAACGAAAAATCGCAAGAGATGATATCAGGAATGGAATAAATTAATTCTGCTGTTTTCGGACATAGCTGTGCATGTTTGGGACTTTTCATTTGAAAAAACAAAAAAGTAAATACTTTCCACGCTTTTAATCGATCACTTGTGACATAGTCGGGAAAAGTCTGTAACCATTGATTTTCTTGATTCAAGGCTAGCAAATCAAGTAACTCTTTTTGAATAACTTTAAAATTCTCTTCCAAAACTGTCAAGGCTGGAAAATTAGCTTTGTTGTAAAAATAGGAAGGATTTTGAGGCGTTTTGTCCGACATTTGTTTGAAATTTGTACCTAAAATTAGGATTTAGAACTGAAAAAAGGTAGTTTTAGTAAAAATTTGTTCGCGTGAAAAAACTTTGGTTTAGCCTTTATGATCCAACTTATACTTATCCAGAGGACGAACCTGCGTTTTTTGAACCTGAGCATCAGCGTTGGACAAAAGACTTCGAGGAAAATCACGAAATCATTATTCAAGAACTCAATGCTTTTTTGGAGCATAGTCAACTGAAAACGTATTTCAACAAACACATGGTAAACACGAGTGCGATTTGGAAAACAATTTCCTTGCGTTGGTGGACAATTGAATTCTATAAAAATCAAAAAGCTTTTCCCAAAACAATGGCTATTGTTGCTAAATATCCAGAAATAATTTCACTTTCTTTCAATCAACTAGAAGCCAAAGGAGAAATTTTACCGCATTGCGGGGATACAAACGCAATTTTCAGATGTCATTTAGGTTTGGAAATTCCTGCTTCTTTACCAGCATGTGGTTTTCGTGTGAAAGATGAGTTGCGTTCTTGGGAAAAAGGAAAATGGCTAATCTTCACTGATGCCAATAACCATGAGGCTTTTAACAAAAGCAATGAACGCAGAATAATTATGGTAATGGACGTGTTACGCAACGAATATCAACCGAAAAAAAACCTCATTTTCTCTACTGTTCTCACTTCATTATTTTTACAAAAACGAATCCAACGCATGCAATTCATTGTTAAATCACCAGCTTTCGTGCGAAAAATGATGGGAATTCCTTTAATGCCCTTTGCATTTTGTGCCGTGTGGTTGGTTAATAAATTGAAAGTTTACTAAAGCTTCAAGCCTTCAAAGCTTTTATTTTTCGCTTTTTAAGGTAAAGCTTAATCGAAAGCGGAATTAATAGATAAAATTTCAATAAATAAGCGCGATAACATTTAGCTAAAAAAGAAAAGTACACTTTCTTAAACGAAAAGCTATTTACTTGTTTTTCAGTCAATTCATAATCAAACTTTTCAAGTAAATCGCCACAAATTGATTCAATTTCTCGCAATTCCTTTGCATCCATATCTTTGTAAACGCCAATTTTTTTTGTGTTCGGAACGCTGTTTAAGCCGCTGTGAAAGTCCTTTAGCTTTTCAACATAATTCTTATCCAAACGCTCTTTTTTACTCTCAATCAAACGATTAAACACACCTTCTGTTTGTAGCATAGATGCTTGAAATTCTTGATTTAAAAAATGACAAATCGTTGTCAAAGTTGCTTCGGTATGCGAAATAAAATCCTCAAATTTCACAACTAAAACGCTTTTATTTTGAAGCTGATTGATATTTGAATAACTCTGCGACCACAAATAAGCCAGAAAAAAAGGATCTTGGTTCCAATTCAAGGCGCGGTTCTTTTTAGCAATGATATTGTCTCTAACGTCTCTTGTTAAAACAATAAATTTCGCAGTTGGGAAAAGTGCAATCAGAGTTGGTAAATGGAAAAAATACTTGATTTGTTTATCTACAATCACCTCAATTTCAGACTTATCCTTCATTTCAATAAAATGCAAATAACTCAATTTGATCAATCGAGGGTAATTTAAAATTTCACGATGAAGCTTAAGATTCCTTAAAAATGTTTGTTTGTCGCTAAAGTATAAATCACTATTTTTTTCAAAAAGCAGCAAAAATTCTTCGACGTATATTTCAATATCGTTTTCTGTCCAATTGACTTTTTCGCTGTATTTCTTTGCAAAATAAAGAGCAAACTGTTCCTCCGAAGGACAGATTATTTTTGAGTGAAGATTGAGCATTAAACTCATAAACGAGCTACCTGTCCGTTCTGTGCAAAGAATGAAATGCACTTGAATAGCGTCTAGTTGTTCTTTCGTGAAATTCATTTGCTAACAGCTGATCGTTTGACATCTATTTTAGCGACAAATTTCTCGAAACGTTTTAACTTAATTTCAATTGGAAAGTATAAGAAAAGATAATCCTTTTGAAAAATCAAATTGACTTTCAGTGACTTGAAAATATTTTTAAATTTAAAACTAAGCAATTTGAACGTGGAAATTTCTTGTGTTGTTTGATAACCGACTGCTGCACCTGTTTTACCACAAATCGACTCTGAAACTTGAATTTCCGCTTGCGACAAACTTTCTTTCCATTTATCCGTTCGGTTGGTGAAAATAGGTTTTGCCAAATCACCATATTTCTTTTGAATCCTATCTGATGACTTTAATTTTTCATCTTGCTCAAAATCTAAATAACTTGCTCTTTCTCTTGCCCTTAGATTTTCAGAATTAATGGATTCCACACCCAAAAAAGTAAAAATTGTCGAAAGTGAAGCATCCGTTTCATGCACCATATCTTCATACCGAACAAGTAAAACTTTCTCCGGATATTTAGCTTTTAATTGAAGTGCTTTCTTCGTAAAATAATTCCAACGAAAAGAATTAAAAGCAATATCAGGTGTAAAAAGATGAATGCTTTCTTTGCGCGACAACATGTTTGCACGGTAATCCCTTACCATTAAAATAAACTTAGCCTGCGGATTGATTTGAAGTAACTTATCAATAAAAAGTGTATTCGAAGGATTTTTATCAATGATAGTACTCACAGCTTCATTTTGTAAAGTCGTATGCTGAAACGATAAATAAATAACGTTACACAACTCCCGATAAGTTCCTTTGAAACCATTTTTAAGCAATTCACTATCCTCGTTCAAAACGTAGTTAAAGGCCACATACGGTTGTAACTTTCCAAAAGCTAAATTGAATCGGTGAATCAGGTGAATATCTTGAGCGGAAAAAACTGTTTTGTTTTGAAATGCCTGTGAAAAAAAAATGCTGAAATAATTCTCTGGCGTAGCATGAAGATTGGGATGTGCACCCAATAATGACATCAGAAGCGAAGTTCCCGAACGACCAATTCCAATTATATAATGCGTTTGAACGCTTTTAAAATCCATCCTAATTTTACAATTTGGCAAATATAATTTTATTTGATGAATTGCTTTAAAACAAAAAAGTTATGTGGCAATAAGTTTAGATTCAGATGGATTTTAATTCAATTCTTATTAGACGGACTTTGATGGAAAAGCATTCTTACCTTAAATGAAATTGAATGATAAAAAATAAAATTTCAAAAACCATAATCAAATCTTTCTTTGGTATAACTTGAAATTTTACCTTTGTTTCTCTTATCACTTTATGCAAGAACCAGAAGAAACTGAAACTCCTATTGTTGAAAGCAAAATCAAACGATACGGCAAAAAACTTTGGAAATTTACCAAACGTTTTTTTCTTGTTCTTGGAATCCTAATTGTTATTTACTTATTTTCAGCTTACATTTTATCTCGAATTACTATCGAAGGCAAGGATGAAAAAAATGCTAACATAGAAATTTGGTTGATGAAATCTGGAGTTCACACCGATTTTGTTGTTCCAATAAAAACAAAAATTAAAGATTGGAGTAAAGAATTTCCAATTGAAAACACCAACGCAAAAGACACCACTACCCCTTTAATTGCAATTGGTTGGGGCGATAAAAATTTCTACATGAACACGCCAACTTGGGCAGATTTAACGTTTAAAACAGCTGTTTCAGCAATGGCGGGACTTGGTTCCTCTTCCATACATGCCACTTATTTCTATAATATTCTTTCCGACCGACCTGTGATTTCTTTGAAACTCTCTGAAAATCAGTACCGAAAATTGGTGAAATACATCGAAGGAAGTTTATACCGCAACAAACAAAACAAAGCGATTTTCATTCAACCTCGTTGGAAAGCTGTTATGGGACAAAATGATGCTTACTACGAAGCGCGCAACAATTACAGTATTTTTACAACTTGTAATTCGTGGATTAATAGCGGTTTAAAAGCCGCCGACAAAAAAGCATGTTTATGGACTCCTTTCGCAGGCGGAATTTTTTATCAATATGGCAAATAAACTCCTTTTTATTAGCATACTCTTTTTAGCAATCAAAGGAATGAGTCAAAATGAAATTGATCCAAGTAATAATTCTAATAATCAACGATTTATTATTTTCGTTAACGGTAATCGAGGTGCAAAAGTCAACAAAATAACAACAGATAATGCGCTCCATCTCAAAGATCCAACTGGCTATTGGTACAATTACGACGACACTATAATTAGTCGTTTTCAACCTGTCGAAGCAATTTATTTTGATGGACATCATCCCGTTTCAACCTCAATGCACCGCACAAATGCTCGTTTTTTAAAAGCGTATTTCTTTTCGCGTTTTTGTTGGTTTTCGAGAAAAAGTCGCTGGGTTTTAAATGCTGAATTCAACGAAGCAGGTTTTCAAATCCGTGTGGAAAATGGAAAAATAGCTGGTCAAAAACTACTGGATTTACTAAGCGAAAGACAACTTTTAGATAAAAAAGTCACTGTTGATTTTGTCAATCACAGCATGGGATACGCTTATACTTTGGGTATACTAGAAGTTATAAAAAGTCATGTTAAATTGGGGAAATTTCTTGCGATTGCTCCAGAAAGTGGTGGTTTACAAGGAACGGATTGGAATGCATTCGAAGAAGTGTGGCAATATGGAAGCAATATGGATTTACCAAAAGGAGATGTGATTTATTATCAGGATGGAATCGCACCACAAACTCCACTTAAAGGATTAGAATACTTAAACCCCGCAAAAGGTGGTCGTGTTTTTATCCCGAAAGAATGGAGTAAATTTCAAAAAGGTTTTCTAAAATCACATCACTTAAACTGGTTTCAGTGGTTTTTCTTAATTAAACCAACAGATCGAGGCTATTTTAAACGCTAGTAATTTTGAAATTCTTACTTTTAAACAATGATTCAACAACACGTCAATTTAAAACCCTATAACACTTTTGGAATAGAAGTTTTTGCAGCTGCTTTCGCTCGATTTTCTACTATTGAAGAGCTAGAGTCAATTTTAAAAGCTAATACTTTTCCGTCGCTTTTAGTACTTGGTGGAGGTAGCAATCTGTTATTAACTAAAGACTTTGAGGGACTTGTTTTAAAAAATGAAATTCAAGGATTTAAGGTCATTGATGAAACAGCAGAAAACGTTGTAGTTGAAGCTGGTGCTGGCGAAATTTGGCATGAATTTGTTTTGAAATGCATCGAAAATGGTTTTGCTGGCGTTGAAAACTTAAGTCTTATTCCTGGAAGTGTAGGTGCAAGCCCAATGCAAAATATTGGAGCTTATGGAGTTGAAATCAAAGACGTTTTTCATCACCTAAAAGCTTACCACCTTGAAACTGGTGAAGTTCATACCTTTGATAAAGAAGCTTGCCAATTTGGTTACCGTGAAAGTGTTTTTAAAAATAGTCACAAAGGTCAATATATCATACTGTCAGTTGCTTTTGAATTGTCGAAATCGCCAATAATAAACACTTCTTATGGCGCAATTGAAACAGAATTAGCAGCTCAAAACATTACTGAGCCAACGATTCGCGATGTGAGCAATGCGGTTATTGCTATTCGTCAATCCAAATTACCCGACCCAAAAGTGATTGGAAATGCAGGCAGTTTTTTCAAAAATCCAATTGTAGATGAAACTGTTGTTCAAAAAATTCAAGAAAATCATCCTTCAGTTCCCAATTATCCCGCAAGCGAAGGCAAACGTAAATTAGCGGCAGGTTGGTTAATCGAACAAGCTGGTTGGAAGGGTAAAACGTTTGATACTTTTGGGGTTCACAAACTTCAAGCGTTGGTACTGGTGAATTACGGTGGAAGTACGGGAAAGCAAGTGTATGATCTTTCGTCTCAAATTATTGCGTCTATTGAAGAAAAATTTGGTGTGACTTTGGAACGAGAGGTTAATATTCTGTAAGGATGCTTGATTTTTGATGTTTGATGTTTGATTATAGAGTAATGCTTAATTATTAATGTTGAATTTTGGATGCTTGATTCCGCAGCGGCGGATGATTCTTGATTTTTGATGCTGAATTATAATTTTAAATTTTTTTTCATTCTTAAAACAAAGCAAAAGAACTAAAATTTTGAGTAGAACAAAGTTTTTAATTGTTGGTTAAAATACTAACGGATAGTTTAAAATACTATTTTAGTAACTTAAAATCAATTACATTATGAAACCATTTTTATTGTTTTTACTGCTTCTCTGCTTGAATTTAAATGGCTTCTCTCAAAGTCGCTATATTCCTGAAGCCGTAAAAAAGATAGTTTATTCTCG
The DNA here is from genome assembly GCA_044350515.1 of Crocinitomicaceae bacterium. Taxonomy (GTDB): domain Bacteria; phylum Bacteroidota; class Bacteroidia; order Flavobacteriales_D; family Crocinitomicaceae; genus UBA952. Next base: position 39,801 of record JBILHL010000014.1, read on the forward strand.
TGATGGTGGTGCTTGTCAATGTTGTGGCAGTTCCGTTGATTTGGAATACGACCACATTACTCCTTTTTCTTGCGGCGGACAAAGTACTACTTCTAACATTCAACTGCTTTGCATGAAATGTAATAGAAGCAAATCCAATAGCTGTTATTGCAAAATTCACGATCGAAAAGTAGGTACCAATTGCTGCGACGGAAATACAAGCACCACCAAATCAACTTCTTCGGCAGTTCAATGTTCTGGAACTACAAAAAAAGGTGCACGATGCAGAAACAAAACAACCAAATCAAACGGCAGATGTCACTTACATTAATTTTAATCTTTAACTTCAAAAACAATGAGCGCTAATAATTTATTCGCAATAGATCAAAAAACAGAAGAAGTAATCGTTTCTGAATCTCCAAAAGGTAGCAACCAAATTAATTTTATCGAACGCATCAGTCGCCAAGAAAACGAATTGCTCTACAATGCAGTCACTATCTTAACCAGCATTAGCCAAGCACCCGATTTAGACGTTCCCTTATTCAAAGCGATGGACAAAGTTTGCCAATTGATTTATGCGAAAGGGAAAAATTGATTTTTTAGTTTCTTTAGTTATGAATCGAAAATGTAAAATGGAAAATGGAAAATGGAAGTAAAATATTTGTTTTTAATAATGATTTTGGCGAGTTGCAGTTTTGAAACTAAATCTAAAAAGTTTGATAACAATAAAACAGTAACTCACATAGTAAAAAATATTAATGAGTTAAAAATCAATTTTAAGCTTCCTAGCTTGATTCAAAAAAAAGGAATTCGAAAAGAGGATTGTTTTTACTTTGATTTACAAATCCCTTACTTAGAATTTCCTGAATTAAAACAGTCTGAAATAGTTTTAGAAAGTTTAGATGAAGATGTAATTATAATTCCATTTAATCAAACTCGCTTTATTCTATTTGTTCAACCTCGAATAAAAAATCCAATTTTTGGAATAAGTGTAAGACTTAAGCCATTGGAAAATCAAAATTTTGTAATTGAAAATTTAAAAATTGAATCGTCAAAAAGCTTTGAACTTTTTCAGCGAATCTTTCCAATAATTGAATAACTAACTTTTTATTTATAACAAAAAGAGAAAAGCTAGATTAAGTTCCAGCTTTTCTCATCAGAATGCCTAAAATATTATTTTAATTCCCCCAAATCTTTCCAGTAGAAGAACCGTGGCAAGAATTACATTGTCCAGAAGACAAAGAAGAACCCATATATTGTTTTTGACCTGTTGGGCCTGTAATCGCTGGGTACAAACCATTGATTGAAACGCTTGCTGTAGTATAGAAATTACCTTTTGAATCAATTTTTACGGTTGTAACTAAATTTCCTGTTCCGTTTGGTCCAGAGTATAATTCGATGGTTCCTGTGTTTAAAGTGCTTGTCTGTGCTTCGTTGTAGGCTGTTCCCGCAATAGTAAAACAACCTTCTCCTTTTCCACCCGAAGTGTGGCATTGCATACAGTTTTGACCCATATTGTGGCTATCATCGTCGCCTGCTTTACTGATGTTTGTTTCATCGCAACTCCCTTTTTTCTCGCAAGAATTGAAGGTGATAAAAGAACCAACCGCTAAAAAGGTTCCGAATAGAATTGTGTTTAGATTTTTCATTTTTTTTTATTATTTGATTTTATGAGGGAATGAGAGAATGAGGGAATGAGAGAATGAGGGAATGAGAGAATGAGAGAATGAGAGAATGAGAGAATGAGAGAATGAGGGAATGAGGGATTGAGGACTGAGGGAAATCCGCAATCTGCAATTCGTTAATTTGCAATTTACTCATTCCTCCGCTTTATTTTTTAGTGCCATTAATAGTGTATAAGCGCCTTTGCTTACGATTTCTTTTCCTTCAAAGTTAGAACTATTTAGGACTTCTACCCAACCATTTTCTTTTATACCAACTTCAACTTCTAGCATTTCAAAGGTTTGTTTTCCTTGTTTTACAAATACAAAATCTTTTCCTTCGAAGTTAACAATTGCTTGTTCTTCAATAGCTAACACTTGATTGCTTTTTAATTCTATCTCAGCATTCATATACATTCCAGGAAATAGACTTTTATCATACTTAGAAAAATGGCAATGTACTTCAGCGCTGCCATCTGCAGACACATCTTGACTAATTAAAATTATTTCACAATCAAATTTCTTGTCAGAATCGCTGTTAGAATAAGCTTTCAATTTTTGACCGATAGCCAATTTAGTCATGTCTTTTTCAAAAACTTTCAAATTCAAATGAATATCAGTAGGATCAACTAATTCAAAAAGTACATCTGTTGGATTTACGTATTTCCCGATATTTACATTTACTTTTGAAACAAAACCATTAAAAGGTGCTGTCAACGTGATACTTCTCGAAATTGAGTTTTCAGTTAAGTTTCTAGGATTTATGTTAATCAACTTCAGTTTTTCAGATAGTGATTGAAAGGAAATACGCAAGTTTTGAAAATCTGATTTTGCTTGTTGAAAAGCTTTATCACTCGTCGATTTTGATTTATTCAACTCTTTTTGTCTGTCAAATTCTTGTTCTGCTAATTCCATTTTTGACTTTGTAATCAGGTAATCTTCTTGTAGTTGAATGTATTGCTGGTCTTCTAAAATAGCGATTACTTCACCTTTTGACAAACGCATTCCTGGAAGTAATTTTGTACTTTTTAAATACCCTCCAAGCGGAACACTTACAGATGTTAAGTTTTGTGGCGGAACATCAATTTTACCATTGAGTTTTACAATTCCAGAAATTGACTTCGTTTCTAGTTTATGACTTGAAATGTTAGCCGACTTGAATTGTGCATTTGTCAAAGTAACGGTTGAATTTATCACCGTTTTTTCCTCAGTTGGTGCTTCTTCTGAACTTCCACAACTGTAAAAAAAACTGAATGCTATTAAATATATGATCGTTTTCATGGGTTCTATTTATTAATTAAGTAATTGATTTTTATTAAGTTGAAATTGTAATCGCGAACAACTTCCAAGTAATTTCTTTGAATTTGAATTGCTTGATTATTCAAATTTGACCATTCCAAATAATTGATTTCTCCTTTATTGAAAAGCTCCATCGCTGTTTTCTGAATGAGTTTTGCATTTGGTAATTGTTGTTGTTCAAAGAAGTCAATTATTGTTTGATTGTTCTTATACTGCGCTAGTGCAGATTGAAGTTTAGTTGTGTGTTGGTTTTTACCATATTCCAACTCGTTCTCTGCTATTTTAATCGCATTCCCCGAAGCTTCAATTCTAGCTTTTTGAGCTCCATAAAACAAAGGAATTCCCACACCTAACTGTCCACCATTGAAACGATTACTAGCATTATAAACCTGATTATCAGCACCAGTTCCCCGAAAACTTTGGTTAAAATAGCCAATTGTAAAATCGGGAAGTAGTTTTGATTTTTCCAAGCGTTGTTGTGCGTTAGCAATCGCCACTTTTTCTTCCATCAATAGAATTTGTGGATGTGATGGATTTGATTCCGTTTGGTCTACGATTTGCATTTTAAAATCATCGGCTTGAGGCTCAAATTTTTGAGTTGAATTCAAGACCAACTGAAATTGCATCTGTGCTATCTCTTCTTCCGATTTTAAAAGTTGAAGTTGCATCAAAAGCTCTCCAAGTTGTGATTCTGCAGCTGTTTTCTCTAAAATAGAGGTTTCTCCATTCTTATATCGCAACGTTGATTTTTCAACAAATAAGGTGTAATTTTCTCTTGCTTCATTTAAAATTTTCGATTGTTCTTTTAAGAGCAATAAATGATAAAAAAGCTCTGTGACCACACGTTTTGTTTCTGATTCAGAAAGATTTATTGCCAAAACTGCTTCTTTCCAATTTGCGGCAAGGACCTTTTTTTGATTGCTGTATACACTTGGAAAATTAAAACTTTGCGAAAGCACAAATTTCGAGTCAAAATAAGCGCTATTCACTTGACCAAACTCAGAAGTAAAATTACTTTTTTGTAGATCGAGCGCTGAGCCAATCAACTTGTTTTGATAGTCAGCAATCAATTGTTTGTTTTTAATGGAAAGATTATTTTTCAACGCTAAATTGGTAGCTTCACTCAAGGTAATTGTTTGTGAATAACTTGTAAATAAAGTACTTGAAAATAAAATTACTAGCATTCCAACTTTTGGAACTTTCACTTTTTTAGGTTGAATATTTTCAAAAATTACGTACAAAACGGGTAAAACGAAAAGCGTAAGGAAAGTAGCCAAAAGCAATCCACCAATTACAACTGTTGCCAAAGGTCGTTGAACTTCAGCTCCTGCACCATTGCTCAAAGCCATTGGTAAAAATCCAAGAGAAGCAACAAAAGCAGTCATCAAAACGGGACGCAAACGAACTTTTGTCCCTGTAATTACAATGCGATTTAGATTTTTCATTCCTGACTCTTTTAAACGATTAAACTCTGCAACTAAAACGATTCCATTCAGAACAGCAACACCGAAAAGCGCAATAAAACCAACACCAGCACTGATACTGAAAGGCATTCCTCGCAGTGCTAAAAAGTAGATTCCACCGATTGCCGATAGAGGAATTGCTGTATAAATCAACAAGCCGTGTTTCACAGAATTAAAAGCAAAAAACAATAACAAAAAAATCAACGCCAATGAAACTGGAACGGCAATTGAAAGTCGTGCTTTCGCCTCATTTAGATTTTCAAAAGCCCCTCCATACGTCACAACATAACCCGTGTGAAACTTCAATTCTTTATCCACTTTCGTTTGCAATTCTTCAACGATACTTTGCACATCGCGACCTCGAACATTGAATCCCACAACAATTCTTCGTTTTGTATCTTCACGTTGAATTTGATTTGGACCATTTTTTATCGCCACATCAGCCAATTGACTTAATGGAATTTGAGAACCATTTGGCGTTGGAATCAATAAGTTTTGAATATCTTCTAAATTGTTTCTCAACTTGTTATCCAAACGTACGACTAAATCAAAACGTTTTTCTCCTTCATAAACTAAACCTGTCGATTGTCCTGCAAAAGCTGTGTTTACAATGCGATTGATGTCAGAAATATTCAAATTATATTGAGAAATCAACGCGCGTTTGTATTCAATAACAATTTGTGGCATTCCAGTTACCGGTTCAATGTATATATCTTGAGCACCTTTCACTGTTTTGATAATCTTGCCCAATTTTTCAGCGTAAATAGCTAATGAATCCAAGTCTTCACCGAAAATTTTACACACCACATCTTGGCGTGCACCAGTCATTAATTCATTGAAACGCATTTGAACTGGAAACTGAAAACCCGTTGTAATTCCTGGAACATCTTCCAACGCTTTACCCATTTTTTCTGCCAATTCAGGAAAGGTTTCTGCTGAAGTCCATTCGTGTTTATCTTTTAAAATCACCATCAAATCGGCAGCTTCCATCGGCATCGGGTCGGTAGGAACTTCTCCGGAACCAATTTTCGTTACCACTTTTTCAACTTCTGGAAAACGTGTTTTTAAAATGTGTGCCGCTTTTTGTGTGTACTCGATGCTTGTATTCAAACTACTTCCAGTCAAAACACGCGTATCAATCGCAAAATCTCCTTCCTCCAAGGCAGGAATAAATTCTCCTCCAAGAGTTGACATAACGAAAACAGCACCGATAAATAAGGCAACAACGATACCAATAACTGTTTTGGGAAAGCGTAAAATTTTACCCAATGTTGCTTGGTATTTTCTCTCAACCGCAAACATCACTTTATCTGAAATATTAGGTTTGTGTTTGATTTGTTTGCTTAAAAAAATCGAGCTCATCATTGGAATGTAAGTCAAAGAAAGAATAAATGCTCCTACCAAAGCAAACGCAACCGTCTGAGCCATAGGTGTAAACATTTTCCCTTCAATTCCGCTTAAAGACAAAATTGGTAAATACACAATCAAAATAATCACTTGACCAAACACAGCACTATTCATCATTTTACCAGCAGAAAAACCAACTTGTTTGTCCATTTCAGCTTGCGAAATCTTATTTTGGTTTGCGAATAGTTTACTGTGAGAAAGTTGGTGCATTACCGCTTCGACAATGATTACGGCACCATCGACAATTAAACCAAAATCCAAAGCGCCCAAACTCATTAAGTTTCCGCTCACTCCAAAAAGATTCATCATTATGATGGCAAACAACATCGCCAAAGGAATCACAGAGGCTACTAATAATCCAGCTCTGACATTTCCAAGGAAAATTACAAGAATGAAAATCACGATTAAGGCACCTTCGACTAAGTTTTTCTCTACCGTGCCAATGGCATTATTTACCATTTTTGTTCGGTCGAGGAAAGGTTCAATGATTACACCTTCGGGTAAAGTTTTTTGAATTTGTGCAATGCGTTCTTTTACGTTTTTGATTACTTCACTACTGTTCGCACCTTTCAACATCATTACGATTGCGCCCGCAGCTTCACCTTCATCATTGAAACACAAAGCACCATAACGTGTTGCAAAACCAATATTTACTTTCGCAACGTCTTTTAATAGTACAGTTGTTCCATTTTCAGTTTGTTTGATGAGCACGTTTTCAATATCTTCAACGTTCCCTATCAAGCCTTCACTGCGAATAAACAAGACAGTTGGACCTTTTTCAATGTAAGCACCACCTGTGTTTTGATTGTTTTTTTCTAAAGCTGTAAAAACGTCATTGATAGAAAGTTGAAAGGCTTTTAATTGATCAGGATTGATAGCAACTTCGAACTGTTTTAGTTTTCCTCCAAAGCTACTAACTTCTGCAACACCTTTAATACCGAGTAATTGTCGTCTAACAGTCCAATCTTGAATTGTTCTTAATTCGGTTGCGTCGTATTTATCTTCATAGCCTTTCTTTGGTCGAACAACGTACTGATAAATCTCTCCTAAACCAGTTGATATTGGACCTAATTCTGGTTTTCCAATACCTGGAGGAATTTGCGATTGCACATTTTGTAAACGTTCCGCAACTTGCTGTCTTGCCCAGTAAATATCGATTCCATCTTCAAAAACGATTGTTACTAATGAAAGACCAAAACGAGAAAAGCTTCTAATCTCCTCAATTCCAGCAATGTTACTATTTGCTTGTTCGATTGGAAAGGTAACCAAACGCTCGATGTCTGTCGCACCATAAGAAGGAGCGATTGTAATAACTTGAACCTGATTGTTAGTGATGTCAGGAACGGCATCAATTGGTAATTTTGTGGTTTCGATGATTCCAAGCCCAATGAGGGCAATGGTAAACAAACCGATAATGAGTTTATTTTTAATCGAAAACTCGATGATTTTATTCAACATAATCTAAAGTATTAATCTCAAAAAATGCGTGCTTTCACTTTGTCAAACAAAGATTAATGCACGACAACAATTGGATTAACACATCTTCGGCGGGTGCCAAACGGAATGATTACGATCAAAGAAATAACCTTCTTTGTAAGTGGAGAATTTTTCTTTTTTCACTGAAAAATGAACTTCCTCAATTGAGGTAAGACGAATTGAGTTGAACTCACAAGTAAAAACAACAATCGTATTAGCCACGGCAGTTTTCATTGGCAAGTTATTGTGTTCCTCCTCAAAATCAGTTAACTGATTAAAATAATGTTCTTTTACAAACGAAAACAGGGTTGAACTTGGATTTCTATCCAAATGATCTTCATAATGTTCAACAAAACTGGAAATGTTTAGAAACTGAAACCCTTGCATATTTGGTGCAAGTGAAAGCAAGAAAAAATAAGCCGCTAAAATCAGGTTTGCTGTTTTCACATTACAAAGTTATGGGTAGTTATGAGAAAAAGTGTTAATACGGCTAATTCAGAATGATTCTAAGAGTTGATTGTTATTGCGAAGAAGTATAATTTTAATCAATCAAATCTACTAATAAATTTTAAGACTTTAAAGAACTTGAAGTATAAAACTGAGATTCTATTTTAAACGATGGCATAAAACAATAATTCAAAATCAACGTCTTTTTCTTCGCAACTCTTTTCTTAAAGCTCGTAATTTCTTTTTCATTAATTTTCTCATTGCTGGAGATTGATGCTTGATGTGATCCTTGTATCGCTTTTCGATTGCCTTTCGTTTTCGTTTTTCTTCCATTCTTAACTCATTTTGCATTGTTCTTTTTGCAGAATTAGAATAGGCTTTTCGGTTGGATTTACAACTCAAAATCACAAGTAATGAAATAAAAACAATAAATAATCGTCTGTTATGTGTTTTCACTTTGTAATTTTACACCATGAATTTAAAAGTTGTTCTTTTTTCTTTTACTCTAATTCTCTTAAGTAGTTGCATTAAATACAATCAAACGCCTGTTCCAAATATCCCATTTGACATAACGATTGATTTAAATCTCCCTTCGTATGATGCGTTGAATGGTACTGGAGGCTGGGCTTATGTAAATGGAGGTTCGAAAGGAATTATCATTTATAGAAGAGCAATTGATGAATTTGTTGCTTTTGATAGACATTCTCCTGCTGATGAGGAAGGAACTTGTGCCCAACCACTTTATCCAACTGCAGATAACTTTTTAATTCTTAAAGATACATGTTTCAATGCTACTTTTTCATTATACGATGGTTCTCCAATGTCTGGTAGTGATTTTCCATTGCGACAATATCAAGTAAATTATAACGGAAGCAATTTATTACGAATTTTTAATCAATAAAAATGAACGAGGTTAACGTAACAATCATTGATAGAGAGGGAGTTGCACATCAACTTGTGGGTCCAACAGATATGAACATGAATATCATGGAACTTTGCAAAGCCTACGAGTTACCTGTTTTGGGAGAGTGCGGCGGAATGGCAATGTGCGCTACTTGTCAATGTTATTTAGAATCAGACACTGTGTTACCCGAACAAAATGACGCTGAATTAGATATGCTAGACCAAGCTTTTCACGTAAAACCTAATAGTCGATTAGGATGTCAAATTCACTTGTCAGAAGAAATCGAGGGAATTGTTTTGCGTTTAGCTCCAGAACATCATTAATCGCGTTTACTGTTCAATAATAAACCTCCGTCCATTCGGATAGTAGTGCCAGTAATCCATTTGGATAAATCACTTAATAAAAAGGCTATTGTGTTAGCAACATCTTGTGGTTCACCAACACCAAGCGGATAGTGCGAAATAAACTTTTCAAATTCGTTTTCATCATACGCTCTTTTTGTTTGCTCAAACATTTCTGTTTTAACCAAAGCTGGTTCAACAATATTTGCACGGATTTTAAAAGAAGCGTTTTCTAATGCGAACGAACGCGCAAAAGAAGTTAAAGCTGCTTTACTAGCTGAATAAAGTGAACCTCCCATATATGGAAACTCAGCAGAAATAGAAGAAATAAACACAACTGATGCTCCTTGATTTAATTTCTTTGACTTCAACAAAGCTGAACTTAATAAAATAGCTGAGTTTAGATTTATTGAAAACAAATCGTCAATGTGCTTTTGTTTAATAAACTTAATTGGAAAAGGTTGAATTTTACCAGCACAATGTACAAAACCATCAATTATAGGAAGTTCAGAAATGAGATTTTGAAGGTCAGATTCTTTGGTTAAATCGGCTGGAATTATTCGTGTATTGTTTCGCATTTCTGTTGATAAAGCAGCAAGTTTATCAGCTGACCGAGCGGTTAAAATAACGCTTGCTCCAAGTTCGTCACAATATTTTGCCAAACAGGCACCAATTCCGGATGATGCACCTGTAATCAAAATTGTCTTACCCTGTAAACTAAGCATACTCAATCATTTTTGTTTTTACCGCTGATAATTCCAACAGTACCGTCGCCCATGAAAAACCGACTCCAAAACCAGATAAAACATAATTGTTTTTAGCATTAAGTACATTTTCAGCAAATTCTTTACAAATTGTCAAAGGAATAGATGCTGAACTCGTATTACCAAAATAATCAATGGATAAAGGAACTTTTGCTGAGTCAATTTTTAGTTTTTTACGGACACTGTCATTGATTAACTTGTTAGCTTGATGGAAAACAAAGAAATCGATTGCTTCCAATTCCCTATCCGCATAAACAAGTAATCCCTTAATTGATGGAGCAACCTCTTTTAAAGCAAAATTAAAAACCTCCATTCCATTCAATTTCAAGTGCTTTTTTGAACGCCAAATGCCTGGTTCAATTTCTTTGGTTTCATCTTCAATTGTTCCATAAGGATGACGCGAATGACCGTGCTCAATAATAATTGCGTCTTTTCCTTTCCCGTCGGATGCCATTGAAAAAAACCAAGAAGTAGCATTTTCATTAAATTCAATCAAGGTAGCTGTTCCCGCATCGCCAAAAAGAGGGAAAGTACTTTTATCTTCATAATTTGTTGAAATTGTCGATTTGTCACCTGCCAATAACAACACTTTTTTAATATTTCCGCCTTGAATAAAATGAGAAGCAATTGAAAGTCCGTAAACATAACCCGAACACCCCAGATTAACATCAAAAGCCATTGCAGTTGTAGGAATTCCAAGTTTATTCTGTAGAACTATGGATGTAGCAGGAAGAAAATAATCAGGAGATTGAGAAACAAAAAGGACTAAATCAATTTCATTGGTACAATCTAAGTCTGCAAGTAAGTTTTTTGCTGCTTCAAAACATAAATCAGAACAAGTGGTTGTTTCGGAAGCAACTCTTCTTTCAATAATACCTGTTGTTTTAGTAAAAAGTTGACGTTCTTGTAAAGAAATCCATTCATAATCTTCTGTTCGTACTATTTTCTTGGGAACACAAGTATAAATGGCTGTTATTGATGAATTTTCAGTTTTTAAGAAAGCCACTATGCTTGTTTTGATTCCAACAAATTAAACAAATCTTGAATTGTATCTAAACCACGTAATTCTTCACCTGTTAACAAGACATCAAAGTGATTATCCACCAAAGCAATTAGAATTAATGCGTGCATACTACTCCATCCTTCCATTTGGCGAAAAGAAGTCATTGCTGTAAGCGTACCTTTTTCAACTTCATCAAATTCCTCCTCGATAATTGAAATAAATTCTTGTATATTCATGAATCAAAGATATTAAAATTTAAATATAGATTAATCCCATTCAATAATTGTCCCTCCCCACGAATAACCTACTCCAAAACCAAGTAACATAACTTTATATCCTGATTTCAGTTTACCTTCTTTTTCGGCATGTTTTAACGCAATAGGAATACTACAAGAAACTGTATTTCCTATGTTTTCATAATATTCATAGAACTTTTCCTTCGGAATTTTACATTTTCGTTGAAGCGCTGAGAGTATAAATTTACTAGCTTGATGAAAAACAAATAAATCTATTTCATCAAATGCTAATTCATTTTTTTTCAACGTGTCTTCTAATAAACCAGGAACTCTTTGCAAAGAAAATCGAGCTATTTCCAAACCATTCATTTCCATTTTACCATGTGCTAAGTACTCAGGCTCATTTTTGTTAATTTCTATCCATTCTTTGTCAATAGGAGCGCGAGTAGAACCTCTTTCAACAATTAAATTTTTTGCTCCTTCCCCATCATTACCAAACACAAAGCTCCCAATACCTTTTTTTTCAGATGCTTGAATCAAGGTTGCGGCACCAGCATCACCAAAAATACATCGCAAGTCAACATCGTTTGAATGAATTACAGAACTTGGAATATCAGAAACTAATAACAATACGTTAGTAGCATTACCAGAAACAATCATGGCATTGGCAAGACTCAAACCATAAACATAACCAGCACAACCCATTGGCATATCAATACAACCACAATTCTGGTTTAACCCTAAACGATAATGTAAGACACTTGAAGATGTTGGCGCTTTGTAATCCAACCCTTCCGTACAAAAAATCAGAAAATCTATTTTATTCTTTTCAAAATCGGGATGTTCAAAAAAAAAGTTTTGCGCAGCTAAGTAAGCTAAATCAGAACCCGTTTGTTTTGGTTCTCTAATGTGTCTTTTCTTAATTCCAAATGATTTTAAAATTATTTCCTCTGTTTTTTCAGGGAAAATTGTAACCAAATCCTGATTAGTTAGAATTTGTTCTGGCAAGAAATAAGAAATGAAACTAATTTTTGAATGAATCAAAACCGAATTTTTTACTAAATTATCTAAAAAAATGAAAAAAAACTAAATACTTTAAAATGTTAAAATTTCAAAAAGGCAACTTTTTTGTATATTAGCCGTCAAATCATCAAATAAATCAAAAACTATGAAAAAAATAGCTTTGTCTCTTTTTTGCTTTTTTGCATTCAATTCAATGTCCCAAAATCTAGAAACTTCTTCAAAAAATCTGAAAAAAGAAACCAATTCTAATATTCAAAAACAAGATACCACGAAAGTTTTAAGAGAATATCTTTGGCATCCTGACAAATTAAAACTTGGTTTCATTTCTGGAGAAATACCTTCTGATTTTCCTAAATACAATAATGATTTAGATTATAAATCAAATTCTGAAATTGCTAAATCTTGGGCAAGATTAAACAAACATTTGATTAAACAAGAATACTGGTCTAAATTTGATTACTAAAATCATAGATGTGAAAAATTTAATTCTCTCGTTAATATTCTTGTGTTTATCCCTTAATTTGTTTAGTCAAAGTGGGGATTGTGCGACAGCTGCATCTTTTTGTACTGACGTACCAAATTATACATTCAACAATCAAACCAACAATGGAGACTTAGGATCTGTACATTGTTTAGATTCCAGTCCAAACCCGGTATGGTATTATATGACTATTGATAATTCTGGTCCAATGGAAATTACTATTTCACAGCAAGATGCTAATGGTAATGGAATTGACGTAGATTTTGCATTGTGGGGTCCATTTAATTCACTAGCATCAGCATGTGGTGGAACAGGAAATAATCCCGTTGATTGTAGTTTTTCTCCATCTGCAACAGAAACTGCAACAATACCAAATGCTCAGGTAGGACAAACATACCTTTTACTTTTAACCAATTACTCTAATCAACCAGGTACTATTGAATTTGGTCAAACAAGCGGTAGCGCATCTGCAGATTGTTCTTTTGTTTGTGGGGTAACTAGTTTTACAGCAGTACCATCTGCTTGTACTGGGAATAGTGTTTATACATTAAATGGTACATTATCAATTACTAATCCTCCAACAAGCGGAACATTGACGATATCTAGTAGTTGTGGTGGAACACAAACCTTTAATGCCCCTTTTGCAAATACAATTAATTATACGTTACCGAATTTAACTGCAAATGGTGCTGCATGTACAGTTTCCACTAGTTTTTCAGCAAATTCAAATTGTAATACTACAGAGCAATATACTGCTCCTGCCCCTTGTGCTCAAGCTTGTGCTATAACAGGAGTTACTGCTGTTCCGGGTCAATGTGCCTCAGCTACTAATACTTTTGGTTTGACAGGTACTGTAAGTTTTACAAATGCTCCCACGACTGGCACTTTAACTGTTACCAGTTCTTGTGGTGGAACACAAACATTAAACCCTCCATTTAATTCTCCAATGAATTACACATTAGCTGGATTAACAGCGAATGGTGGAGCTTGTACGGTAACAGCAAGTTTTTCTGCTACAACATGTACAGGAACACAGAATTTTACCGCTCCAGCAGCTTGTGGTTGTGTAATTTCCAATTTAACGGCTGTTCCGAGTGCTTGTGCTAATGATTTATACAATGTCACAGGTGCAATTACTTTTAGTGCAGCACCAGCAACTGGAACACTAACTGTTTCTGGTTGTGGTGGCACTCAAACATTCAACGCTCCTTTTGTTTCACCATTGAACTATACTTTTAATAGTTTAACTGCTAACGGTGCCAACTGTAATGTTACTGCAACTTTCTCTGCACTTCCTACTTGTACAAGAACTCAAGCCTATACAGCACCAGCAGCATGTTTAAACCCACCATGTTTACAAAATCCATTTTGTTCTGACAATGGAACAACAACATTTCCTGCTGGAACAAACCAAGTACCTGCAAGCACTACCTATCCAAATAATGATTACGGTTGTTTGGGATCAACACCAAACCCGGAGTGGTATTATATGCAAATCGCAACACCAGGTACATTGGGTATTAACATGACTAATTCAGCAAATGTAGATGTTGATTACATATTGTATGGCCCCTACACAAGTTTAAACAATGCTAATACTTATTGTGATAATTTTGGTACAGCAACAACTGGTTCGAACACCAATCTAATAGTTGATTGCAGTTTTAGTGGATCAGCTAATGAAACCGCAAATATTGCAAATGCACAAGTTGGAGAAGTTTATGTGCTTTTAATTACCAATTTCTCCAATCAACCAACAAATATCTCATTTACAAGTAGTGGTTCAGCAGCAACCGATTGTAATATTGTTACTCCTGCTACCTGTGTTGCAGAAATTGGAACATTCACCACTAGTTCAACTGGAGACTCCCAATCCCAAACGATGTTATGTTTCGGAGATCAATTAAATATCACTTCCAATAATGATTTTGTTGTCCCTGAATTAATTACTGGAGGAACAGCTCCTATTCCTGTTTATGATCCAGGAGTATCTTGGCTAGTTTACAGTTGTCCTCCAACAGTGGCTTTAACACCAGCTCAATCGGCAGCCACACAATTAGAAATCCCTGATGACCCTTGTTTTCTTGGGATTTATGCAAACACTCCTAGTTTAACTGATGTTAATGATATGTCAATTATTAACGGACTGCCAGCAGGAACTTTCACAAACAATACCGTATATTTTGTTCCATTAACGATGTATAGCTTAGTGGAAGGATTGTATAGCTACGTTCTATTACCTGCTAATGATTGCTATGAATTAGGAACACCTATTGCTATACAATATTTACCAGAAATTGTTGCGGTTCAGAATCCAAATTGTGCAAATGGTACGGTTGCTGTTACTTTAACGGGTGGCGCTCCACAAGTTAATGGAACAAACTTTAATGTTGTTACCGGAAGTCAAAGTCCTGCAAGTGCAACATTCTTATCTACAAGTGTTGCGAATGGCGGTACAATTATTTTAGGAAATCTTACAGATGGACCTTACTCTTTTGATATTGTAGATGATAATGGTTGTCCAATTACAATTTCAGGTGATTATGTTGGACCTCAGTCAGCAGCAATAACTTATCCTGATAACTTATATTGTTTGAATGAACCTAATCCAATTCCTTCATTAGTTGGTAATGCAGGTGGAACTTATACAAGTGGAAATGGCCTTTCAATAAATGCTGCAACTGGATTAATAAATTTAGCAACATCAACACCAGGTGCTTATGCTATAACTTACACTACTCCTGGTAACCAATGTCCAGCAACAAGTACATTTAATTTGACAATTGAAGACTTTCCGATTGTAAATGCTGGTCCAGACTTAACTGTTTGTGTTGGAAAACCAATTATTCTATCTGGTTCGGGTGCTAGTTCATATTCTTGGAATAATGGTCTTCAAAATAATGTCCCTTATCTACCTAATTTTGGTTTAACTCAATTTGTTGTGATAGGAACTAGCAATGGAGGTTGTGTTGGAACAGATTCATTAACTGTAACTGTTATTGGAGATTGTGACTCTACAATTGATGTTATATTCTGGGTACCCAATACATTTACACCTGATGGAGATCAATACAATCAAACCTTTTCTCCTGTCTTCAACTCAGGATATGACCCTTTTAGTTTCGACTTCTATGTTTACAATAGATGGGGTGAATTGATTTGGGAAAGTCATGACGCAACTGTTGGATGGGATGGGGCTTACGGTGATGGTTTACAATGTCCAGATGGAACATATACTTGGAAAATTCGATTCAAATTTTTGAATAACGATGAAAGACAAACTGTTCTTGGCCATGTTAATTTGATAAGATAAATTCATAAACTTTAAAAAAAGCCATTTTGAATCCAGAATGGCTTTTTTTATTCACCAAAAAAGTGAAAGTTCGAAGTGTTTATTTAATACGGAAAATAATAATTATTCGTAAGCAAAAAAGTCCGTTCGTAAAGATTCTTTCCCATTTTTAGTTAACGGATTTCTAAGTAACTAAAAATTAAATACATTTGACCATTAAAATCTATAAAAATGAAACGTAGTTATGTTGTTTTAGGCGTTATTGGCGCTATTATTTTGTTTGCTTTCTTAGGATATTACAATTCCTACAATAAAGCGGTGAAATTACAAGAAGGAGTTGATGAAAAATGGGCAAATGTTCAATCTGTATACCAAAGAAGAGCGGATTTAGTACCAAATATTGTCAAAATTGTAATGGAAGCTGCAAACAATGAAAAAGAAATTTTGATTAAAGTTACAGAAGCTCGTTCTGGAATGGTAGGTGTTGCAGATGAAATTAAGAATGCTAAAAACCCACAACAGTTAGAAATGTTGGGTAAAAAAATCAATACTGCTATTAACTTAGCGTATGAAGCCTATCCACAAATACGCTCAACGGATGGTTTTATCGAATTTCAAAAACAATTAGAAGGCACAGAAAATAGAATCAATCGAGAGCGAGATTTATTCAATGAATCAGTTAAAGAATATAATACACACATCCGTGGATTCTTTAACAGAATGTTTTTAAGCTCTGAGGAATTCCCTAAAAAAGAAGGATTCAAAGCTGCTGCTGGGTCTGAAAAAGCGCCAGAAGTAAAATTCTAAGACTTATGTTGACAGAAAAAGATAAAAATTTAATTCAAGATGCTATTGCGCAAGCAGAACTAGAAACTTCTGGAGAAATCAGAGTACACATCGATAAAGCGTGTGACGGTGACCCAGTAAAACGTGCAATTGAAGTGTTTGAAGAACTAAAAATGCACGAAACAGAATTGCGAAA
This sequence comes from Crocinitomicaceae bacterium, assembly GCA_044350515.1. Taxonomy (GTDB): domain Bacteria; phylum Bacteroidota; class Bacteroidia; order Flavobacteriales_D; family Crocinitomicaceae; genus UBA952. The sequence continues at coordinate 56,559 of JBILHL010000014.1, forward strand.
TGGAGTTTTGATTTTTATCGCTTTTTCGAATCAGAAATTGGCAATAATTGGAGACAAAGGCATCAATGAGTTGGTGCCTTCCAATTTTTGGGACAGTACCCGCGATGTGATGATTCAACTATTCAAGCAAGGAAAATTCACAGAAGGTATTTGTGCAGCCGTAAAAGAGGCAGGCGAACAACTTGCCACTTATTTCCCATTGGAAGAAGGTGATGTTAATGAGTTAAGTAATAAAATAAGCACTAGCGAATGATTAAAAATATAACAAGTTTAGTTCTTTTTCTTTGCCTTTCGTTCAGTGTATTGGCTCAACTTCCTGCTCCTAAATCTCCACCAAGATTATATAATAACTTTTCTTCTATTCAATTATTATCTCCTTCTGAAGAGGCTGAGATTGAACAGCAATTGGAAAAATTTGAGGCTGAAACTTCCAATGAAATAGCAATTATAGTTGTGGATGATTTAAAAGGTTACGAGCCTTGGGAATATGCCGTAGAAATTGGAGAAAAATGGGGAGTTGGAAAAGAAAAAGAAGACAACGGTATCGTTCTATTAATTAAACCAACTAAAACAGATGGTGGTCGAAAAACCTTCATAGCGGTTGGTAGAGGTTTAGAAGGTGCGATTCCAGATTTAACTACCAATGAAATAATTGAAAACGAAATTCTTCCCAATTTTAAGCAAGACAATTATTTTCAAGGAATTAAACAAGCTGTTGATGTTCTTTCAAAGCTTTCCAAAGGAGAATATAATTCAAAACAATACAGTAAAAAGAACAAAAAAGAAATTGGTTTTGTCGGCGGATTATTACTCGTTTTTTTAATCATTATCATTGTAATCGTATTGATCAAAAAAGGTGGTCGTGGTGGTGGCGGTGGCGGTCTTGGTTCTTCAATTGCAAGTGGAATTTTCTGGGGAAGTATCGCTAGTGGAGGATTTGGTGGAAATAGAGGAGGCTATGGTGGTAGTTCAAGTGGTGGATTTGGTGGCTTCGGTGGTGGAAGCTTTGGTGGCGGTGGCTCTGGTGGTAGTTGGTAGCAAGATAAAAATCGACCTGGTGGATGCGGAAAGCTTTGTGTTTAGAAATAGACAGCCGCAATCTAAAAAAAGCGATAACTTGAGCTCTTTTTTAAGATTTAAGTAGCCTAAAGTTAATAAACACAAACTTGAAAAAATAGCCTGTGTGTGCAGATAATGTAAGTAGTAAACACGCAAAAATTTTCTTAAATAAAATCAAAAAACTTTTTTTTCAATAATTAAATGTAAGCTTCGTTCTCCTTAGATGAAATTACTACTCTTAACAGCCTTATCTTTTCTCTTTTTAGCTTGTCAAGGCCAAACTAAAGAAAAAGACTATTCAACCCTTTTAAAGGAAATTAAAACTAGAAAAGAGCGTTATCAGATAGCTTATTCAAATTCGAATGAAGGAAATAAAACCCAAATTATTGATGATGCACGAACTTATTTGTTGAATGTTTTGACAAATGACGTTTTCGTTCAGTGGTATGGAACTAAATGGGATTTTAATGGTACTACTCGAACTCCTAAAAAAGGAGAAATTGCTTGCGGCTACTTTGTTACAACCGTATTAGAAGATGTTGGATTCCAACTTCCAAGAATAAAATGGGCTCAATCAGCATCGGAAGTATTTATAGAGAAACTTGCGCCAAACGATTTAAAACGATTTACTGACAGACCGTTATCAGAAATAAAAAAATACCTAATCAATAAAGGTAATGGACTGTATCTAGTGGGTTTGGATACACATGTGGGTTTTGTATTGGTGGAAGGAAAAACAATTAGTTTCATCCATTCAAATTACTACTATCCAGATCTTGGCGTAATAAAAGAAAATATTTCAACTAAAAATCCACTCCTCGATTCACATTATCGTATTTTCGGTAAGTTATTGACTGATGAAATGATTGTGAATTGGCTAGAAGAAAATCAATATGAATAAAAGAATCCTTTATTAGAGACAACTCTTAAAACCACTTTAATTTCAGTTTTTCTTCAAAAATGAGTCAAAAAAAAAGCCCAACTTTCGTTGAGCTTTCTGTTATGAGGAGGGATATTATCTTTTGATAAATCTTCCTTGGTAAATGTTCGCGTTGTCACTTAAACGAATCATATATGTTCCGTTTGTCAAAGATTCAACATTGATTTCGTTGTTTGTTAATTTACCTGCTTTCACAGTTGAACCTAACATATCGATAATTTCAAAAGATGCATTTTCGATGTTGTTGATTTTAATTGTTTCTATTGCCGGATTTGGGTAAGTTGAAATTGTTACTAAAGTTGAAGTTTCAGTCAATCCTGATGTTGGTAATAAAACTGCATCAATAATATGAACAACTCCATTATCAGCTTCTACGTTTGCTGTTGTTACGTTAGCATCATTAATTTGAACTCCGTTGGTAATATCAACAGTAACATTGTCACCATTTAACATTTCAACGCTTCCGTTTGTTAAGTCACCTGAAACAACATTTCCTTCGGTAACATGGTATAATAGAACATCAGCAAGATTTGGTAAAGCTAATATTCCATTTAAATCCGTTCCAAGTGCTGTAGCTAATGCATTAAATGCAGCATTAGTTGGAGCGAAAACTGTAAGCTCTGTGTAAGGATCAGATAATGCAGGTAATAATTCAGCTTTCACAACTGCTGTAACTAAAGTTGTTAAACCACCATCAATCGCTTTGTCAGCAACTGTTTCAGCAGGTAAAACAACCTCATCAATCACGTGAACAACACCATTATCTGCATCAACATTTGGAGTTGTAACTTGTGCTTGGTTGATAAATACGTTACCAGTTGTTGTTTTAGTTAATTTCAATGTGTTCAAAGTACTTAAAGGAGCAACGATTTGACCGTTTGTAATTGCAGCAGCAAGAACTTCGCTACCTAAAACGTGGTATTTCAATACTTCACCTAATGTTGGTAAAGCTAAAATTCCGTTGATGTCTGTACCTAAAGCAGCAGCTAAATCATCAAATGCATCATTTGTTGGAGCAAAAACTGTTAGAGTAGCTAATGGATTTGTTAAAGCTGGTAATAACTCTGCTTTTGCAACTGCTGTAACTAAAGTAGAGAATCCACCATCGATTGCACGGTCAACAACTGTTTCAGCAGGTAATACAACATTGTTGATTACGTGAACAACACCATTGTCAGCATCAACATCAGCTAAAGTAACCATAGCATGATTTGCGTAAACTGAACCCGTTGTCGTTTTTGTCATTTTCAACGTATTCAAAGTAGACAAAGTGTTAACAATTGCCCCGTTAGTAACGTTTGCAGCTGTTACTTCTGCTCCAAGTACGTGGTACTTTAAAACTTCAGCTAAAGTTGGTAAATCCAAAAGACCGTTTATATCTGTTCCTAAAGCTGTTGCTATAGCTGTGAATGCCTCATTCGTTGGTGCAAAAACAGTCAATGTAGCCAATGGATCTGTTAAAGCTGGTAATAATTCCTCTTGTGTTACAGCAGTTGCTAAGGTCGTAAACCCATTTGTAACAGCAACATCGACAACTGTTTTAACAGGTAAAAGAACTTTATTTACAACGTGCACAACTCCATTATCTTTAGTAATATCAGCTGTTGTAACATTCGCTTGATCTGCAAAAACACTTCCTGTTGATGTTTTAGTCAAATAAATTGTTCCGAAAGCGCTTGAATTTAAAGAAGTAGCAACCTGACCATTTGTAATTGCAGCTGAACTAACTTCGCTTCCAAGAACATGATAAAGCAAAATATTAGATAAATCAGGAGAGGCTAATAATTCTGTTGCAGTAACACCTAAAGCACTCATCAAGGCGTCAAATGCCGCATTGTCAGGTGCAAATACAGTTAAATTTGCACTTGGGTCTTGTAATGCAGATACTAATCCTGCTTGAATCAAGGCCGCTTTCAAAGTCGTGTGATTTGGACTTGTTGAAATTACATCGTCATAAACGTTTGTTTGTCCGAATGCTCCAAAAGAAGAAGCAGCGAAAGCAAATACTAATGTTTGCTTCTTGAAATTTGTTAAAAAAGTTTTTTTCATAATTAAAGATTTGATTGTTTAATAAATTATACGAAAGACTAAACAAAACCAACTTAAAAAAGTTCTAAAAGGTTTTGAAAAAACGTTAATTTTATAAGAAAAAATATAATTAAAGGTTGTTAAAAAAAAATTAACGTATTCAATTTCAAGGTTTTAATATATTTTTTTTCAAAAACCAAAAAAATGTTAAGATTAATTTAAAGCTTATCATCTTAACATTAAAAAAAAGTAAATACGTTAGTTTGTAATCGAATAATAGAATTATCAGAATGTTCTAGAAATAAATTAGTTTTACACTTCTTTTAATTCTATGCGAAACCTATTTACACCCCTCGTTCTATTTTTTTTTAGCGCTTTTTCTTTTTTTGCTCAATCCAAATGGTCTGGAAATGAGAGTCCAACCTACCCAGAGTTACAATTGATTTTGAAACAACTCGCATCTAAACACAAAGAAATTGAGCTTTACAACATGGGAAATTCTGATTATGGCCAACCTATTTATGTTTGTATTATCAATGGGGCGGGCGATTCCACGAAAACATTTGCAAAAGCTAAAAATGAAACAACGGTGTTAATCAATAATGCGATTCATCCAGGTGAACCAGATGGCATAAATGCAATGCTTTTGTGGATTGAAGAATGGATTCTAACAGGGAAGAAAACAAAAAACTTACCTGTAATTGCATTTATCCCAGCTTATAACATTGGCGGAATGATGAATAGATCGTCAACAAGTCGAGCGAACCAAAACGGACCTGAAGAATATGGTTTTAGAGGAAATGCTCGCAACTTAGATTTGAATCGTGATTTTATAAAAATGGATGCTGAAAACACCTTCACTTTTACTCGCATTTTTCACGGTCTAGACCCAGACGTATTTATAGATAATCATGTTTCTAATGGCGCAGATTACCAATATACATTAACTTATATTCCCTCCCTAAAACAACGATTAGCACCGGCTATTCAATCCATCACTTATGACAAATTAATTCCTGAATTAACAACTCAATTAAAAAATAAAGGAACGGATCTTTTTCCTTACGTCGATTTAAAAGGGGAAACACCAGCTGATGGAATTGTTGCTTTTAATGATTTACCACGCTATGCAATGGGATATGCTTCTTTGTTTCATAGTTTGAGTTTTACCGTAGAAACGCACATGTTAAAACCTTTTCCAGCGCGTGTGCAAGTAACCAAGCAATTCATGGAGGAACTTTGCAAATGGACTTTTGAGAATAAAAAACTTATCGAATCTCAACGAAAAGCAGCTAGAAAATGGGAGCTTGAACAAGATTTTTTCAAGTATAATTTTCAATCAACTGATAAAAAAGATTCAATTTTGTTTAAAGGTTTTGAGCACAGTTTTCCTACAAATGAAACAACTAATTTAAAGCGACTTTATTACGATCGAAGTAAACCTTATGAACGTTACATTCCCTATTATTCTGAAAGTAGTGCTAAAGATTCTGCCAAAATTCCAGCGTTTTATATTGTTGGTATACAAGAGAAAGAAACAATTGCTCGTCTGAAAGCTAATGGAATTCGATTTGAAACCTTACAATCTGACAGTTCCTTAAACATTCAAGTGACAGTTATTTCAGACTACAAAAGCAATACAAAACCTTACGAAGGACATTTTAAACATCGTGAGATCAATGTGAAACAAAAAACAATAGATATACAGTTAAAAAAAGGTGATGTTTTAATTCCAACTAAGCAACAAGGTGCAATTTTCATCCATTCAGTTTTACAAACAAGAGCTGAAGATTCCTACTTTTCTTGGAATTTTTATGACTCCTATTTGCAGCAAAAGGAATATTTCTCGAATTACGTTTTCATTGACCAAGTTGCAGAGATTTTGAAATCCAATCCTACATTAAAGGCCTCGTTCGAAGCAAAAAAGGAAAACGAACCAGCTTTCAAAAATTCAGAATGGGAACAATTGTATTACATTTATTCCAATAGTCCTTACTTTGAACAAACCTTTATGCGTTTGCCAGTATATGAGAAGTATTAATCAATGCTAGTTGTTGCCATGTCTGATACAAAATGGCAATGGCTTATCGCAATTTCCTCAAGCGAGTTTTTAAAATACAAATCGGACAAAGGAATAGTTTTCAATTCACTTAAATCACCAGCTCTGAATGTTAGTTCTGAAATTGGAATTTTCAAGTCTTCATAGATTTTTTTGTAGTCATAGATTCTAATTCTACTTTGTGGTTGAATTGAATTATCAATCCATTTCCATTGTTTTTCCGAAAACCGTAAGAAGTTATAGATATTAATTGTTTTATCAAAGTGAGCAAAATGATCCGACATATCAATGAAATGCGACATTACTCCATTCTGATTTTTTACAACTCGTTTAAATTCCTTGAGTATTGGAATTAAAAGTTCTGGGTAAATGTGCTCAAAAGTATTATTTGAATTAACTAAATCAATTGAATCATCTACCAATGAAAGTTTTCTTGCATCTTCAATGATATAGGTTATTTTTAACAATTGTAAGATTTGAGATAAATCATAATTCCCTATGTCATTAAGAATTGATTTTATAACTTCAAATCTTTCTGAATTGTAATTAATAAAATCTTTCAATTTTCCAGAATTGTGAAATTCTAAAAACTTTTCCAAGGTAGTGATGATTCGTTCTTTCGAAGTCAACATTTTAATATCAACAGAATAAATCTTTTCGGAACCTATTAAAAACAAACTTATAGGCACAATTGGATACCAACCTGTACCTATTTCTAACGAAGAATTTGGATAAGAAATACCAGTGATATTTTGGTAATAATGAATGTGTTCTTTTGCGTGACCTAGCCTGTCCAGAAAATACTCATCGTTCAAATTTTCACCTTTGGTAACATACTTTTGAAAAAAGTAATTAATATTTTGACCAAAAGGTAAATAAGAGATTGTTTTTTGAACTATCGCTTTCTGTTTCCACTTTTTCATATCTAACTTATATCCAGACCGTTTTTTCGTTTAAGTTCATAAAATTTTAACGTCGGTCTCCGCCAAAATGTCTAAAAAAATTAAAGAAAAATAAAACTAAATTATCTTCAGTTTAAACCTTTAAAATCTATTTTTAGCGAAAATAGTAGTTTTAACTAAAGAATAAAGAAATGACTTAAAAAACTTTTTTTTTCAAGTCGATGTAAAAAAAACATCCAAAGAATTTCTTCCTTGGACGTTTTAATTTGAAACCAATTATTTACACTATCTCTTAACCTGTTAAAAACTCGGACAAGAAATCTTTCTAAAGTTTTTAGGTTTTTTCTTACATTTAAGATTGAAGCCCATGGAAACTTCATGTGAACCGCCAGAAACTCCATTTCCTAATTTTGAAACAGTTAAATCGTAGCTATAACCAAGTTTGAACTTGTCTGTTGTAATTCCAAAACATAGAATAAATGCATCTCTGTTTCTATACCAAGCTCCAACAGTGAAATTTCCATATTTAATGTAAGTTCCAATACTTAACTCCTGAAAACCGTTTTGATATTGGTAAATTATGTTTGGCATGATGCTCGTGGTACTTGCATAGCGACCTTTTGAACCCACAGGAATATCTGCTCCTGCATGTCCTGTAAAACGCATTGGAAGTTTTGATTCACCTAAAATCATCGACTCATCTGGACGGTTTAAGTGATGAACAGCACCACCAAAATAAAACCCTTTTCCAAAACCTACAAATCCTGCTGAAGCATCAAAAAAACCTCTTCTTCCATTTCCTCTTGGCACATCACCTGTTTGGTATATGAATCCTCTTTTTGGGTCAATCATATCGCCAAAAGTCAATTTATCCCAATCTAAAAACTTTTGATAATAAGCAGCACGAGCTCCAAACATCAATGAGAATTTACGCGTAACTTTCAAATTGTAAGAATAAATTCCTCCTAACATAGTAGTTTGGATGGTTCCAGAACCTTGTTGATCATGGGTTGCGATGATTCCAATTCCTCCAGAAACGCTTTTTGCATAAGTATCAAAAGCTGCGCTGTAAGTAACATAATTACCTGTCAATTGTGGCCATTCATTTCTGTAATTCAAAGCAATTCGCGGACATCCAGTTGAACCTGCTAATGCAGGATTCAAATAGATCGGATTGGAATAAAACTGCGTGAACGTAGGATCCTGTGCATGGGAAACAAAACTATTAACAAGTAGTGTTAAACCAAAAATTAAAAGTGTCTTCTTCATAGTTTATAGTGTTATGTATCTACGAGCTTTGCGGCTGGTAGAAGAATTAAATCTCAAAGTCAATTGGTGGGTCAATTGTTTAGCGTTTAAGCTAGTGGATTGCGCTATTGTTGTTTGTGCAAATAGTGAAAAACGATTGGTTGAAAGTCCTATCAATCCTGTTAATGCTTGATTATTCCCATACGATGCACCAATCATTAATTTAGATAATTTCATACTGAATCCAGCGTACAAATTATTACCTGTCTCTCTAAATTGTGCGTAAACGTAAGGTGAGAAAACAAACTTTTCATTTCGCGATATATACTGTGTTCCAGCAATTAAACTTGTTGTTACACTTGCTCGTTGATTGTTTGTACTATCAGAGTTCGAATAAATATTGTCAAAATGTTTTAGCAAATTTGTACTTTGAAATCCGATGTAAAATAAACTCGTGTTAATCGTCAATCCAGCATCTAAATCTCTGTACCACAATCTTCTTCCAATTGCACTATTTTCATCAAAATTGAACGAGTTTACAGCTCCCGTTTCAAATTCTACAGATGAATTATTCATAATTTTTGATTCATTCAATAATTTATTACCCATTTTGAAACGCATAGCAGGTTCTATGGTGATATTTCTGCTCAGGGCAATTTTTGGCGAAAACAATAAGGCAAGATCCCAATTTTGAATGACCCCATTTCCGAAATAATCATAATTTGCTTGTAAACCAAAAGCAGATTTTATTGAACGAGAATAAGTGTCAAAGCTAAATTGTTGACTTAATTTTTGTTGGATTTCATTTCCAAACCAACGAGCGCGGGACGTTGAATAAAAACGAGATTTGGAAGTTGCACCAATATTACTAAACAATACATCTACATCTGATAATTCAGGTAAAGCGTAAGTATGGTCTGGAACATTCGTTAGCGCGACATCTTTATTCAACACTTTTTCAATTTTACTTAAAATTTTCGGTGTGTTTATAGATAATCCAGTAGCACTGTTTTCGTTTTCATTCTTAAAAGTTATTAAATCTTGTGCGCGAACTTGATAACCATCTAAAACAAATAAATTCAATGCATTAGTTTTCAATCGATCTGTCCCAGAAAATGAATTTGCGTTTTTACTTTCGTATTGATTGGAATCTGTGTTTAAGATAGAAACAACTTTATTTGAATTTACTATAGAAACAACATCCAATTCATTATTTGTTAGGTTAGCTTCAGGGTTCAAATCAGTTTGCTGACTCAAAGAATTTAAAGCACGATTTATTGAGTTAAATGTTTGATTGGTTGTGTTTACGATTGCTAAATCAGTAGACGCATTCACTAAATTTTGTTCCGTATTATTAGCTATTGAAGTTAAAACTGAATTAGTTGTATTTTCAGTTCCTACTGCATTAGTTGATACTGATTTTGTCGCTTTATTACTTGTTGAACTTGATTGTGCAACTTGTTGTTGACGATTGGTTTGAATTTGATTGTAGTTCCAAAGCAACATTGAAATTACCAAGAGTGCCGAAAATGCACCAATAAAATAAGGTAGTAAACGACGTTTTTTGTAGGCTTTATCTTTTTCGGCATAAACCAATTCTTCAGCAGAAACAGTAGCCATTTGCCAAGCATCTAAATCAACCTCTAAATCAGGATTGTTGAGGATATAATTTTCCAACAGTGTTTCCTGCTCTGGGGATAAATTTCCCTCAGTGTAGTCAAACATCCAGCGGTCAATATTTTCTCTTGTTGGAAACTTCATGCGAGTTCGTTCAATCCTTTTAACTGTTTTTTTAATTTTAAACGAGCTCTAAAAAGGTACACTTTTACTTGTGAAGGGGATAAATCAAGGATTTCTCCAATTTCTTCATAAGCGTAACCTTCTAAATCTCGCAACAGGATGATACTTTTTTGAATTGGAGGCAGAATCCCAACAATGTGATCAATCACTTGCTTTGATTCAAAAGAAAAACTAGTTTGTTCAGGTTGTTCAGGAAGCTGTACAGCATTCATAGAACTCATTCTTGCACGTTTATGAATGAAATTAATCATTGCATTGTGGGCGCACGTAAACAACCAAGCTTTCGCTTTTTCCGCTTCAATTTTATCCCTGTTTACCCAAAGTTTCTCCAAAACATCTTGTACAATATCTTTCGCTGCTTCCTTGTCTTTTAGGAAGTTGACAGAAAACCTAAACAACGAATCGCTTAGTTTTTCTACTGCGCTATTGTACTCTTGACGATTCAAATTTTCTTTGATTTACAGTTAAAACAAATTGAACTCTATTAAAGTTACAGCAACTTTAATTTAATTTCATAAAATTAATGCTTTTTGAATACTAGCACCAATCAAATGAAAATTCGTTGGATTTTGTTGAAAATTTGTTTTGAAAAAAATCAATGTTAATATTCAAAATCAGTTAGAAAAACAGATTAATCAATCAATCAATCGGTTTTTGATTTTAAAACAAGTTTGAATTAGTTAACTTGAAGAATTAGTCCTTTTTTTTCTTTTTCTTTTTAATCTGATAAGTGTAATTCAAACTTAAAATGTGGCGATTTAAAGGCGAAGCTAATTGAATACGTTGATCAAAAATATAACCGAACTCAAACTTATGGGGTCCTTTTACATCTAATGCCATGGAGGCAGAATAACGAATTTTAGAGAAGCGATTTCCCAAAACATGATTACTCGGGTCGTAGAAAAATTCGACACTAACCTGAGGTGTTAATGGAAAATTATTGAAGTCATAAGTAATACTTGGCTTTAATCTGTAAGATTCGTCAAACTCGGGCTCATAAGTACCAGTTAATAAAGGTACAAACGAATATTGATAGCGTAATCTCAACCCTAATTCCAAACGTTTTTGCGTTTTTGAGAATTGCAAATTGAAATTTAAACGGTGATTTGAAGCGTAGTTCGTATTGTCTTGTCGGTCAGAAATAAAACGATAGTCAATGGAAGGCTTAAGCCATTTTTTGAATTTGTATTTTATTGATGCCTGACCAAAGGAAGTTTGCAAATTATAGTTTCCAAAGCGATTATTCCAGTCAACAACGTACTCAAATTTATCATTCAATTTCCCTGTAATTCCTGTTTCTGCCCAAACTTGAAAATAATTTTGTTGGGTAAAACCGTAATTAAGGAAAAAGCAATAAACCAATACAGCAACGAAACGATTCATTACAATTGTTTTTTGATGACAATTGAATCTAAATCAACAACTTGATTTCGCTCAGTGATTTCAAATGGTACCAAAATTTCTTTTTTGCCGCTTGGACATGAGCTACAGTCTTCATAAACAAATAAGGTATATTTTCCTTTTTGGAGATAGTTGAAGACAAAACTTCCGTCGTAGCTTGTTTTGATATCATCATCATAAAATGTATCTTCATTTCCATATATTAAATATACATCTTGGTCTGCTGCTTCATACTTTCCTCCAGAAATTGGATTTCCAATACTATTGTATAATTGTTCCATTACAACACCTTTTACCGTTGCTGAACCACCCTCGCCCTCAACTTTTGAACAAGAAAAAAGTAAGGCTGATGCTATAACTAAACTAAATAAATACTTCATTTTTCTATTTTTTTAAAACCTTATAATTGAGTCAAAAATACAACATATCGTTAATATGAATTAACTTTAACACGTTATTCAATAATATTACGTTAATATAACTAATCAAATCAAACGTTATATGAGATTCTTTTTATTTCTAATACTTGCACTTTTTGGTTCATTTTCCCTTAAAAGCCAAATTTTTATCAATGAATATTCTTGCTCCAATATTTCAACAATTCCCGATGGTTATGGAGAATACGAAGATTGGATTGAACTTTATAATCCTGCTGCAACTCCGATAGATATCACAGGTTGGTATCTTTCTGATAAACCTAACAACCTCACAAAATGGCAAATTCCACCAAGTTCTATGACTGCTTTTGGATTCAAAATGGTTTTTTGTTCGAAAAGAAATACAGTTAATAACAATCAATTACACACCAATTTTAACATTTCACAGACTGAAAATGATTGGATAATTCTAAGTAATCCTTCAGGAATTGTGGTTGATTCATTCAAAATCAAACATCTAACAAAAGCAAACCATTCAATTGGTCGTTCCACAAACGGTGCAAGTGATTTTAGACTTTTCTCCTCGCCTACTCCAAATGCCCAAAATACCGGAGCGATCAACTTTTACACACCAAAACCTACATTCAGTGTTCAAGCAGGATTTTATCCAAGTGCTCAGACTGTTTCTATCAGCTGCATTGACCCAACTGCAACCATTCGTTATACACTTGATGGAAGCGACCCAACAACAAGTTCTACCCAATATACTGGTCCAATAGCAATTACAACAACAAAAGTACTTCGAGCCGTTGCTTTTAGTGCTAATTTACCTTCATTCATCGAAACAAATACATATTTTATCAATGTAAGTCACAGTATTCCAGTTGTTTCTGTTTGTAGCGATGGTGTTTTTGATTTAGTTGCAAATGGAAATCAATTTGAACCAGTTGGTGCATTTGAACTTTTTGAAGACGATGGTTCTTTCATAGATGAGGGGCAAGGTGATTTTAATAAGCATGGAAATGATTCCTGGTCTTATGCTCAAAGAGGTTTTGACTTTATCATGCGCGATCAATATGGATATAACAAAGATTTAAACCATCAAATTTTTCCTGAAAAATCAAGAGATAATTTTCAACGTGTGATTTTAAAACCAGCTGCAAGTGATAATTATTCCTTTGAACAAGGAGCACATATTCGCGATGCTTTTATTCATACCTTATCCGATAGGGCACAAATGAAATTGGATGAACGCACCAACCGACCTTGTGTTTTGTATTTAAATGGACAATATTG
>JBILHL010000070.1:0-7357 GCA_044350515.1 Crocinitomicaceae bacterium
AATAAGATGTAGGATTTCCAGTAGAAGTACTTGTGAATTGAACAGATTGTCCAGCACAAACTACTTGATTACTTGCTGTAAAATTGGCAATAGGAGCAGTTGGAACACTTGATTGAATATATACACCATAATCTTCTACATCACCAATTTGAAACGCTGAAGTACAAGCTCTTTGTCCAGCTGTAATTGTCGCTGCAGATGACAAAACACGCATTCTTAAAAATGTGTTTGTTATTGCTGTAGCAGGAATTGTAATATTAGCCGTTAAAGTTTGTGTATTTAAAGCTGTCTGTGTTCCTGCAGCTACACTTCCAGAATGCACTAATTCAGCTGGATTTGCAAAAACACCATTGTTATTATAATCAATATAAACCTCAAAACGTTGAGCTCCTGAAGGACCAGCGTTCGCCGTGATTGATAAAGGATAAACACTACCCGCTTGAACTATTGTATTATCTGTACAAGCAAAGTTGGTATATGCCACATTTGTCATTGAATTGGTTGTATTGTTAATGGTATTAAATGCAACACGACTAACAGTTTGACCAAAAGCTCCAGCGTTTTGACTTGTTGGGGTACAAGCATTCGTTAAAGTTCCAGCTAATATAACAAAACCAGGTCTAGTCAATGTATTCGTTCCTTGAGCAGTTGTAACAGTTAATTGCACATCATAAGCACCAGGAACAGTAAAAGTCATAACTGGATTTTGAGCTGTAGAAGTTAAAACAGTTCCTCCATTGGTAAAAGTCCAGCTAAATGTAATATTACTCCAGTTTGTTTCTGGCAAGTATGTATTAGGTACACAAGCAGATAAATCATTAAAAGTAATTGTTTGACCAGCACAAATCGCTGCTGAACTTGATGAAAAATCAACCACTGGAGCCGCAACTGGAACCAAAGCTAAGTTAGTTGTTGCGAAAAAAGAAGCTCTAGGACCTGAACATGCTGCTAAAGCACGCGTTTTTTGATTTGCTGTAAACATGTTCATACATGCATCTGAAGAGTAGTCCATGTAATTTCTTACGAATAAAGTATTTGAAGAGTTTGAATTACAACTATTTGTTCCTGTTGTATTACAATCTGATTGACTTCTTCTGTGAGGTGGTGTATCTGCACAACAATCTCCAGCATTTGAACCACAACCATTTGTTTGAGTTGGACAATTTGCTCCTGAACCATCACCTTCAAAAGTATGGTATAAGTTAAGAGCGTGACCCATTTCGTGAGTCGTAGTCATTGAACCACCTGAAGTAAAATTATTTGCTAAAACAACCGCACCGTCAACTGAAGTTCCGTGAGAAGATGCAAAATAGGCATAACCTTGTGTTCCAGCGCCTCCTTCATTATTATCCATTTCAGAAACCAAATAGATATTATAGTATTTTGTTCTATCCCAAGAGGTAACTGCTTTCAATTGAGCATCTGTTATTCCCGTAGTTGTTGAACTTCTAACTCCGCTTGCCATGTAAGTGGCATTTCCTGTCATACTTACACGATTGATACCATTTGTACATTGTCCACTTGGATTTCGAACAGCTAAAGCAAATTCGATTTCCATATCAACACCATTTCCTGCTCCTGCTGTTCCTGCCGTTTTACGGTAACGATTGTTCAATTCTTGAATTGCAGCACGAATATCTGCATCACTCACGTTTGTACCTACACCAACAGCTTCACCTTTGTGCATAACATGTACAACAACAGGAATTCTATATTGCGCAGCGATTTTTGGAGTTGGATCGTTGTGCTGTGTTTTAACATACAACTCAAATTCGTTCATTTTCTGAATGTAGGCAGGATCGTTGAGCATTTGATTGTGAACCAACGTCGCTCCACACTTTTCATGTGGATTATTTCCATTATTTACCAGTTGGGAGAAACTGATGAATGAAAACAACAAATTTAAAGTTGTCAGTAAAGACAGTTTTGTAAATTTCTTTTTCATAAGGGTTTAGTTTATTGCCACCAAATTAGTAAAAAAAGTTTTAAAATTTGTTTTAAATTTAATTTATTAAGAAGACAAATCGTTATAAGTAAAATAAAATATTATTCTAAATCGAAGAATTAATTTTTAATTTACTTCATTTAAAAAGTTATTTTTTCAATCTCTTTTTGAACCTTTTCTTACCTTCTGAGTATTACTGCCGAATTTCGAAATTCAAACCTCATTTTTGAATTATTACCTTAACTTTAATACGATGAAAAAACTCCTAATAGCGATAAGTCTAGTTGTTTTTGGACAAACATTCGCACAGCAAAAAGAAACCGTTTACAGCATCACCAAAGAAGTGCGCGAAATTTCTTGGTATGAAAAACAACAAGAATTATGGAAGGCCGAAATCGATAAAAACAAGAATAATGCGGAAGCATGGTACAATTATTTTGCTGCAACTCGTGCTCTAAAAAACTTGTCGAATTCGTTTTATATGCCAAACGAAGATGCCACAAAAAAACGCGAACAATATGCGAAACAATGCGGCCAAATTGCCGAAGATGCACTCAAAGCCATCCCAAATACCTTTGAAGCAAATCACATTAAATTTTGGAATGGCGACTTAATGAAAGAAAGTGCTTACTTACTGAAAGCCAATCAAATCAATCCGAATGATGCGCGTGCATTTCACAATCTGATGATTTATTATGAAATAACTGGTAATCATACAGAGCACGAACGATTCGCTCAAAAGTGTTTTCAAAGTGGTGAAATCCCAGCTGGAATCTTGAATTGGGCTTACAATGTTTTGGCGGAGTTGGAACCAAATGCGATTCTTTTCACTGTTGGAGATAACGATACTTACGCTACTTGGATTGTACAAGCAAGCAAGCAATTTCGCAAAGATGTTACAGTTGTTAATACGTCTTTAATGACTATCGACGAATATCGAAACAAATTATTTAAAGATTTGGGTTATCCTGAATTGGCAATCAAAGCTTTTGAAGGAGGAAAAGGTTACGATGAAAATGTTGCTGAAATTTACAAGCACTTTTTCAATGGTAAAAGACCCGTTTATGTTGCGGCAACTGGAATCGAAAATTTTAAAGAAAAATATGGCGATAAGTTATACTTGACGGGCTTGGCTTATAAATATGGAAATGAGCCTATTGACAACATTTCTATTATCAAACGCAACTTTGAAAAACGCTATTTATTGGATCATTTGACCGAAGTTTTTGCTTACAACATTTCTGATAAAGTCGTGTGTGGATTCAATGAAACGTATTTACCTGCTTTGTTGAAATTACACAAACATTACCAAGACAGCGAAGAATTTGGCAAAGCGAAGAATTTGGAAAAATACATTGTTTCCATTAGTGAAGAATCGGGGCGTCAAGGCGAAGTATTGGAATTATTAGAAAATGAAGAAGCATCAAATTCGATTTTAATAAACACACTTTTAGATGTTAAAACGATTGAAAAAAACATGTTACCCATCAATGAGAAAATCTATGTTGCGAAATATGAAACAAGTAATGAAGAGTACAAGAAATTCTTGACAAACTTGCAACGTTCTAAAAAAACGGATTTATATAAAATTTCAGTTTTTGACACTGCTGCTTGGATGAGTAATTTCAAAGGAAAAGGTGCAAATGATGGTAATGGAATTTTTATGAATAACTATCATAACCATGTTGCTTTTGACAAATATCCCGCAGTTACGATTCCGTTTGAAGGAGCAAAAGCATACTGTGAATGGTTGACACAACAGTACAATTCACAACGCAAACGTAAATACACTCAAGTTGTTTTTCGCTTACCCACTGAACAAGAATGGAAATTAGCAGCAGGTTCAGGAAATGCAAATGCTAAAACTCCTTTTCCAAATGATAATATTCAAAATGCGGAGAAATGTTACCTTGCAAATATTCGACCTGAAGGTTTTAAATCAAGTGCTGATGGTAGCGATTATATGGGTAGAATTGATAACTATCTTGCCAACAAATCTGGATTTTTCAACACCTTTGGAAACGTTGCCGAAATGATTGACAAAAAAGGAATAGCTAAAGGCGGTTCGTGGTACAACACCTATGAAGAAGCAACGTTTGACAAACAACAAACCTACACGACTGCTGATCCTGGAATTGGTTTCAGAATCGTGATGGAAGTAATTGTAAAATAGTCTGTCTTGTTTCAAAACAAATTAAATATAAAAACGGATGAAGAATTGATGGTTCAAGTAATGGACCATCATTCGCATGCCGCAATTATGGAATTACACAGACGTTACAGTCAAAAACTACTCGGCTATTTTATCAAAATGTTGCAGAAGGATGTCGATTTAGCGCAAGATTTTGTACAAGAAATATTCCTTCGAATTCTGGAGAAAAAACACTTATTTGACCCCGAAAAAAAATTCCATACTTGGTTGTTTACAATCGCCAGTAACATGTGTAAAACGGCCTACAGGCGTGCACCAATCAATAGTTTGTCTAACGACGGCTATGAACTAAATCGCTTTTCAAACTTGGCGGATGATTTGGCTGAAAAAGCGCACTTCAAACAATTACTAGACAAAAGCATTGAAGCACTCGATCACGGACAGAAAACAGTTTTTGTTTTGCGTTACATGGAACATTTTTCCCTGCAAGAAATCGCCGATATTATGGAAACATCACTTGGAACTGTAAAATCGCGCTTGTTTTACGCTACACAAAAAATCGCGCAACAACTCAAAGAATTTGACCCGAGCTACGAAACACAACTTTTCAAATTAAACTAAAATGGATAAAGAACTTTCACACAACGAAGAACGCTTGTTTGAGCTTTTGGAATCGAAAAACTTCGACCAACTCACGGCTGCAGAACAAGTTTTTGTGCTTGGACAACTGTCACAAGAAGCGTATGAATTTCAACGTTCTATTCTTTCGGAAGCATCTGAAAATGAACTAGAAATTCCAGCAGTTACTCCACTTATTTTACCTGAAAAACAGAAAAAAGCAATAGTGATTCCAATGTATCAAGCGATTATGGCTGTTGCTTCAGTTGTGATTTTATTTGTACTCATTTGGCCTTCAAATCCGACAACCTCAAAAATTGTTTACAAAAAATCAACACCTCATACGATTACGAAATTTGTTCACGATACAGTATTTATTGCCAATCCAGGCATTGCGACAGTGAAATATGTGTACGATACGATTTATGAAAACATCGTTGAAAGCGTTCCAATTACCTCTCAAAATCGACTTCTGGAAGCACAAGCATCTTTTCAATTACCAGCTCTTACATCGGATTTATTTCGTGTGAATAGCTTATCTCTGAAAGATGATTCGAGTTTGAATTCTTTGATTTTTAGAGGGGTGAGTATGATGGATAGATAATTGCGAACGGATTAATTTCGAATTGCAAACGGAAGTATATTATGCTTATTAATTGCAAACGGATTAATTGCAAACGGATTAATTGCGAATTGCAAACGGAAGTATATTATGCTTATTAATTGCAAACGGAGGAATTGCTAATTGCGAACGAATGTACATTATGCTTATTAATTGTGAACGAAGGAATTGCTAATTGCGAACGGATTCCCAGATTGCTTAGAAGTTGCGAACGGAGTAATGGTGAATTGCAAACGGAAAACCAGACTGCTTATAAGTTGCGAACGGAAAACTAAAGTACTTAGAGTTAGGACCAAGAAATCCAGTTGATCGCTAGTATAAAAATTAGTTCGATAGAAATTCAGATTAACCAATTACTTTTTTTACTGCATTTCCCACCGCTTGAATAACTGTCTCAACTTGTTCATTTGTTAAATTATAATAAACAGGCAATGAAATTTCAGCAGCATATTTTAAGTAAGCTTCTGGATAATTATCGATTGAATAACCCAAATTTTTATAAGCAGTTAAAAGTGGAAGTGGCTGAAAGTGAACATTTACAGCAACATCCTGCTCGAAAATTTCTTGAATGATTGCATCGCGTTGCGTTTCGGAAATGGAAACAATTCGCAATAAATACAAATGGTAACAAGTTTCACGATTTTCATCTTTGTATTTCGGAAGTATAGCCCAGTGTTGTTTTCCAAAAGCTGCATCGTACGTTTCAAAAATAGATTTTCTTCGTTCTAAATTTTCACCATAGCGATCCAACTCTATTAGTCCAATTGCAGCTTGAATATCAGTCATATTGCATTTATAACCTGGTTCGATTACGTCATATTTCCAAGCGCCTTTAACTGTTTTTGCTAAAGCATCTTTTGATTGACCGTGAAGAATTTTTATGCAAAAATCTTTGTATATAGTTTCGTGATCAAAATCAGACGGTAAATTAAAACAAACGGCACCACCTTCGGCAGTTGTTAAGTTTTTAACTGCGTGGAACGAAAAGCAGGTAACATCAGCCAAACTTCCTGATTTTTTACCTTTATAAATCGCACCAAAACTATGTGCTGCATCAGCTGCGATTAATATTCTACCCAACTGTTTTTGCATTTCAGTTTTAGGCAAAAATTGATCTTTAAAAGCATTAACTAGTTCATAAATAGCATCGTAATCACAAGGGAAACCAGAAATATCAACGGGCATTATAACTTTCGTTCGAGGAGTAATTGCCGCTTTAATTTTTTCTATTGATATATTGAAGTCATCTTTACTAATGTCCACCATAACTGGTTTTGCTCCTGTATGTAGCACCACATTTGCGCTTGCACAATAAGTGTAAACAGGAATAATAACCTCATCTCCTTCGCCAATTCCCCACCAGCGCAAGAAAACTTCCATACCAGATGTCCACGAATTGACAGCGACTGTAGTTTGACAGCCACAATACTCTGTGATTTTTTTTTCAAATAATTTAGTGCGAGGGCCTGTTGTAATCCAGCCACTTAGCAAAGCTGCATTGACTTCATCAAGCACACGTTGATCGATACGAGGAGGAGAAAATGGAATCATAGCGCAAAGATAGACATTTAACGAAATGTTAAATTCAGTAATTCAAAGTTATGCCATAAAATAACTATTACTTCGTGCTTTATTTTTAGGTGAATTTCTGTCTGAAAAATGTAAAAATCACACTTTAAGTATCCAAATCGATTAATTAACAACATTTTCCACAGTTATTGAATTGAAAGATCTTTACAAAACCTTTTTATGTAGAACAAATTTTGGTTAAGAATAGACCTAAAAAGTAAATGGAAATCCTATATTTTAATTTTGAACACAGCAATATATATTACGATAATCTCCAAAACTCTATTATCTAGTTATCTTTTCCTATTTTTGGAAGTAGAAATTGATTATGTCAAATAAAACTCCAAATTTTTTAACGATTCCGCCTTCACCAACTGTGGACAAGGTCGGAGTGGAAGAACGTGTGGCGCGCTTTCAAACTCGAAGTATTAAAAATCAAACCAAAGAACAA
>JBILHL010000002.1:0-246465 GCA_044350515.1 Crocinitomicaceae bacterium
GGCTGAAAATGGTCTTGAATATGATTGATTTAACAACCCTCGAAGGAAAAGATACGCCCGGAAAAGTGAAACAAATGTGTTATAAAGCGCAACATCTTCACGATGACTTTCCTGATTTACCTACTGTTGCAGCCGTTTGTGTTTATCCGTCAATGGTGGCAATCGCCAAAAAAGAAGTGCAAAACTCAGGAGTAAAAGTTGCTTCTGTTTCTACAGCCTTTCCTTCAGGACAAGCGCCTTTAGCAGTAAAAATTGCAGATACAAAATTTGCAGTTGAATCGGGTGCGGATGAAATCGATATGGTTATCTCGCGCGGAAAATTTCTCGCTGGCGAACATAATTTTGTTTTCGATGAAATCGCAGCCATTAAAGAAGCTTGTGGTGCGGCGCGATTGAAAGTGATTTTGGAAACAGGTGAATTAGTGACTTTGGACAACGTTCGTCGAGCAAGTGACATCGCAATTTATGCTGGTGCTGATTTTATAAAAACCTCAACAGGAAAAATACAACCTGCCGCAACGATGCAAGTAACTTACACGATGTTGATGGCCATTCGCGATTATTTTGACGAAACAGGAATTATGATCGGAATGAAACCTGCTGGTGGAATTTCAACTTCGAAATTAGCGTTGCATAACTTGGTTATGGTCAAAGAAATTCTTGGTGATGCTTGGCTTACGAATGAATGGTTCCGCTTTGGAGCAAGCAGCTTGGCAAACGATGTATTAATGCAAGTATTAAAAACTAAAACAGGAGTTTATCAGTCTTCTGATTACTTCTCTATCGATTAATTATGGCACAAGAACAATCAACTTGGGAATATGCGCCGGCTCCGGAAGGAACAGGACATATCAAATTGAATAAAAAATACAACTTATTCATCGACGGAAAATGGGTAGCGCCATCGTCAAAAAAATACTTTGAAACGATCAATCCAGCAACGGAAGAAGTGTTGGCTGAAATCGCTTACGCAAACGAAAAAGATGTAGATTTAGCGGTGAAAGCAGCACGAAAAGCTTATACAAATGTATGGTCTAAAATGCCTGCTTCTGAACGTGCAAAATATATTTATCGCATTGCACGATTGATGCAAGAACGTGCTAGAGAATTTGCTGTGATTGAATCATTGGACGCAGGAAAAACCATTCGTGAATCACGCGATATTGATGTTCCGTTGGCTTGCAATCATTTTTTCTATTACGCAGGTTGGGCAGATAAATTGGAATATGCTTTCCCAAATCGCAAGGTTGAATCTTTAGGCGTTGCAGGTCAAATTATTCCTTGGAACTTTCCGCTTTTAATGGCTGCTTGGAAAATTGCTCCTGCTTTGGCCGCTGGAAATACAGTTGTACTTAAACCTTCAGAAACTACTTCATTGACCGCTTTGAAATTGGCTGAAATCATTGAAGAAGCTGGTTTGCCACATGGCGTTGTAAACATCGTAACAGGTTACGGCGACACAGGTGCAGCGATTGTTAATCATCCCGACATCAACAAAATTGCCTTTACAGGTTCGACAGCTGTTGGAAAATTAATTCAAAAAGCAATTGCTGGAACGCACAAAAAAGCAACTTTAGAATTAGGTGGAAAATCAGCGAATATCATTTTTGAAGATGCTCCAATCGATCAAGCTGTTGAAGGAATTATCAACGGGATTTTCTTCAATCAAGGTCACGTTTGTTGTGCTGGCTCGCGCTTATTTGTGCAAGAAGGTATCGCTGAAAAAGTAATCCGAAAATTAAAACAGCGAATGGATAGTTTATACGTTGGAAATCCAATGGATAAAAACACAGACATTGGTGCAATCAACTCTAAAAAGCAATTAGAAACGATAAACAAATACATACAAATTGGTTTAGATGAAGGTGCAGAAATGTACCAACCAACTTGCAATTTACCGTCCAAAGGTTATTACTGCGCACCGACTTTGTTTTTAGATGTTGCGCAATCAAGCGTCATTGCTCAAGAAGAAATTTTTGGTCCTGTTTTAACGATTCAAACCTTCAGAACGGTGGATGAAGTAATTCAAAAAGCAAACAATTCACCGTATGGATTAGCAGCAGGAGTTTGGACAGATAAAGGCTCTCGTATTTTTAACCTAACGACAAAACTAAAAGCTGGAGTTGTTTGGGCAAATACTTACAACAAATTTGATCCAACTTCTCCTTTCGGCGGTTACAAAGAAAGTGGATTTGGTCGCGAAGGTGGAGTTCACGGATTGAGTGGATATGTTAAGTTAAGTTGAAAAGAATGTAGAATGTAAAATGTAGAATGTAGAATTACGGTTATTTTCAATTTTACATTCTACATTTTACATTTTCAATTATAAAATATAAATTATGTCACGATTGGAAATTCTAAAAACATACAAAATATACATCGGAGGTCAATTTCCGAGAACAGAATCAGGAAGGTATTATACACCACTTGATGCAAAAGGAAAAGTATTAGCGAACGTTTGTTTGTCTTCGAAAAAAGATGTTCGCAACGCTGTTGTGGCGGCTCGAAAAGCAGCAGGCTCTTGGGCAGAACGTTCCGCTTTCAATCGCGGACAAATTTTGTATCGCATCGCTGAAATGTTGGAAGGAAGAAACGCTCAATTTGTAGAAGAATTGGTGAAACAAGGTCTTTCCAAGGCAAATGCAGTAAAAGAAGTTAATTTGAGTATAGACCGCATCGTTTATTACGCAGGTTGGTGTGACAAATACAATGCAATTTTGAGTTCAGTGAATCCAGTTGCTTCTTCGCATTTTAACTTTTCGAGTTGCGAACCGATGGGAGTTGTTGGTGTAATTGCTGAACAATCAACAAGTTTAATCGGTTTGGTTTCATTGGTTCTACCCGCGATTTGTGGAGGACGGTTGTTGTTTTAGCATCCGAGAATTTACCTCTATGTGCTATGACGTTTGCTGAGGTGTTGAATTCTTCTGATTTACCAGGAGGTGTGGTAAATATTTTAACCGGTTCTCCTGCTGAAATGGCACCAACTTTAGCAAGTCACATGGATGTTAATGCCTTATTGGTTTCGCATTTAGAAGATGGATTCAAAAAAGAGCTATCAATTCTAGCAGTCGATAACTTAAAACGTAAGTTTGATTACACTCCTGATTGGAATTCTGAAAAATCACAAGCTCTTCATTATATTGCAGATTTACAAGAAATAAAAACTACTTGGCACCCAATTGAAAATGTTGGTGGGGCAACGAGTTCTTATTGATTTAGGTCAATTCACTAATTAAGTCTTTTGCCTTTTATTAACATATTCAAATCTTTTTTTCTAACTTCGAAAGTGATTTAAAGTACTGATATCAGTATTATTCACAAATCTTTCGAATAATGAAAAATTGTTTCTTTTTGCTCTTAGCTTCTGTGTTTTTTTAACCGTCGGATGTCGCTCTTATTCTTCTTACAGCCTAAAGTTGAAGGAAGATAAAATTCCAAATAAACTAAAACCTGTTAAACTCAAAATCAATGCTAATTCATACTTAGACACCACATCAACTCGTGTTTTTGAATACGAAATACTCCATAATATTTGTCAGCTAACAGCAAAAGATTCTTTAGCATTTGACAAGGAAAACATGGGAAGTATTGAAATTCAAAAATTCATGCAAAAAAAGACACGAAACCCTCTATGGTTTATTTTTTGTACTGCCACCTCAATTGGAACAGCAGGAACTGCATCATTACTCGGAATACCCGTAGGTCATAGAAAAGGCATTACAAAATTGCAATTAGATTTAAAAGACAAAGCTGGAAATGTTATAAAAACCTATAATTCAAAAGGAACTTATACCGCATTTATCACTTGTTATTGGGGGTATAAAACAAATGATGCTGAATCAAAGGCTTATGATATGTCTTTTTACAAAGCAATGGGAAAAATCAGAAAAGAAATGGCAAATGACACTGCCGAACTGAATGAAAAACTACCAAAAGGATTATTGGAAGAAGATGAAGTTGAAGCAAAGACGTATGTTCAGTTAGGCGATGTATATTACACAGCGAAAAATTACACTTTGTCAGCTTCTAATTATTTAACGGCATATTCGACCTTAAAAAATTTCAAAAAGAAAGATGCTCAGTTTATTTATAAATTAGGAATGAGTTACGTTAATGACGGAAAGGATAGTTCAGAGATTAAAGGAATCAAATACTTAACTAAAGCTTTGGAATTAGATCCACTTGTTGATTTTATGGCTCCAGTTGGAATGTATTTGGCCTACAAAAGTTTGGGTGATTTCGACAATGCTGTTAAATGGCTTGATTACACTTTAGATAAATTCTCCTTGAATACAGCACAAAAAGAATTGATTATTAAATGGAAAAAACAAACGATTGCAAATAAAGAACAACTTCAAGCAGGCGCACAATTAAAGTTAACTCCTGAAAAGGTTGAGGTTGTTAATCTAGGGTCAAAAATAAATGGAATGGAAGCAGATTATTTTCCATCGGTGACTGCAGATGAGTCCATGCTTTTGTTTACTTCAACTCGTGTGGGAAGTACAGGTGGAAAAAACAAGTAAGGTGTTAATGATGAAGATTTATGGTACAGCTTGAAAACAGTAGATGGTAAATGGAGTGCTCCACAAAACTTTGGAACACCTGTAAACACTAAAAACAACAATGGAATTGCCTCTTTTACAGGTGATGGGCAGTTTGTAGTTTGTGGTAGATGCAACGAACCTGATGGTTATGGAAGCTGTGATATCTATGGCGCAACTTTAACAGGAAATACTTGGAACACACCAATAAATCTTGGTGCAGTAATTAATTCAAAATCATGGGATGCTCAAGTTTCTATCGCCGTAGATGGAAAAACGTTGGTTTGGTCATCCAATCGCGAAGGAGGTTATGGTGATCAAGATTTATGGATGTCAAAAAGAAATGAAAAAGGTTTTTGGACAGAAGCTAAGAACCTTGGAAAAACAATTAATACTGTTGGAAATGAGTATTCACCTTTCCTTCATCCTGACGGAAAAACGCTTTATTTCAGCTCGAACAATCATTCACCGAGAATTGGAGGAATTGATATTTACAAATCCACTTTAAATGAAAATGGAACATGGACAACACCAGAAAATTTAGGTTTTCCAATCAATACTGAATTTGATGACTTGTATTATGTGCAAACTCCTTCAGGTTTAAAAGGATATTTTGCTTCAGATCGAGAAGGTGGATTAGGACAATATGATATCTACGAAATCATTTATCCACAAGAGAAAAAATCTTCCTTAATTACATTCGTTGGTTACGTAATCGACGAAGTAACAGGATTGCCGATTGAAGCAAATATCAAAGTGGAAGATATTGATAGTAATACTGTTGTTGGAGAATATGTTTCGAATTCTGTAACTGGAAAGTTTGTAGTGATTTTAACTCCTGGACGAAATTATTCCATGACCTTTAGCAAGGACAATTTCTTATTTTACTCTGAAAACTTTAACGTTTCTGATACTGCTGTTTTCCAAGAAATCAAGAAGGAAGTCAAAATGCAAAAAATTGAAGAAGGAAAGAAAATTGTCTTAAACAATATCTTTTTTCAAACAGGAAAATCTGAATTGACAGAATCTTCGGCACTTGAAATTGGAAAACTGTATGATTTACTTAAACAAAACCCAAAAATCAATGTGGAAATTTCAGGACATACAGACAATGTGGGCGGCGATGCAGAAAATATGAAACTGTCTTTCGACCGTGCGAAAGTCGTGGTTGAGGCATTAATTACTAAAGGAATTCCAACAGAGCGAATGATAGCAAAAGGGTATGGCAAATCACAACCAATAGCACCTAATGACACCCCAGAAAACAAACAATTGAATAGAAGAACAGAGTTTAAAATTTTAGGTCAAACGAAGAATTAATACTATTTCTAATCAACAATTCAATCCAAAATCCTTTCCGTTTTGTACCTTTGAACTTCCATGGATCATAAACTCATCATCAAGGACATAAAGAGTAAAAAACTCGAAAAGATTTACTTTCTGCACGGGGAAGAACCTTATTTCATTGACTTGATTTCTAATGCGATTGCCGAACATGCGTTGGAAGAACACGAACGCGACTTCAATCAGACAGTTGTTTACGGAAAAGATACGGAAATTTTATCGTTAATCAGTGAGATAAAGTCTTACCCGATGATGGCTGAAAGGCGAGTGGTAATTCTAAAAGAAGCACAAGATTTGAAACAATTTGACGAATTAGATGCCTATTTTGAATCGCCATTAGAATCAACTGTTTTTGTGATTTGTTACAAATATAAAGCATTTGATGCACGAAAGAAATCCTTAAAAAACGCTGCAAAACACGGGGTTGTTTTTAAATCAGATAAAGTAAAAGAATATCAATTGTCTGAATGGATTCAGGCTTACGTAAAATTATTGGGCTACGGTATAACTTCGAAAGCAGGAATGCTTTTAGCAGAATTTTTAGGAAATGATTTAGGGCGGATAGTTAAGGAAATTGAGAAGTTAGCCTTATTAATTGAAGCTGGAACGACGATTAATGAAATTCATATCGAGGAAAACATTGGGATTTCAAAAGATTACAACATATTTGAATTAACAAATGCAATTGCTACAAAAGACAGCGTGAAAGCGTTTAAAATTGTGCAATACTTCGAGTATAATCCGAAAGCAGGGGAGTTAGTTGCTATTATTCCGAATTTATTTAAGTTGTTTACGCAGCTGATGAAAATTCACTTTTTACCGAATAAATCACGAGATGCGGTTGCTCAAGCTTTAGGTGTTCATCCTTTTGTAGCCGGAGAATTGAGTAATCAACGTAATAATTATGACCCCAAAAAATTAGCTCAAAATATTGCGACACTTCACGAATATGATTTAAAAGCAAAAGGAGTTGGAAATTCAACTACGCCATCTTCCGAATTGATGCGCGAAATGACTTATAAATTGTTGTATTGATGGCTTCTTTTTTCGCTCCTGAAATTATTTTAGAAACCAAAGCTTACACACTTTCCGAGGAAGAATCAAAGCATTGTGTGCGTGTTTTACGCAAGAAAAAAGGAGATTTTTTAGAATTGTTGAATGGTAAAGGAGCGCAATTAAAAGCACGCATCATTGATGATAATCCTAAAAAATGTTCCGTAGAAATAATGGAAGCTATTTTGCATCCAAAAGCTTCAACTGAAATTCATATTGCCGTTGCACCCACCAAAAACATGGACAGAATCGAGTGGTTTTTGGAAAAAGCAACAGAATTGGGTTTAACGAAATTGACTTTTTTGAAGTGTGCCAACAACGAGCGAAACAACGTAAATTTAGAACGTATTCATAAAATTGCAGTCGCTGCGATGAAGCAATCGAAACGTTATTATTTGCCTGAAATTGAAGATTTAAAATCGGTAACTGCTTTTATCAATGAAACTCCAAAAGCATACATTGGACATTGCTACGAAGGAGAAAAAGCACCATTGAAATCAATGAACGAATTTATTCCCTTTTTAATTGGTCCAGAAGGCGATTTTTCTGAAACTGAAGTAAAATTGGCTTTAGATAAAGGCTTTATTCCTATAAATCTGAGTGAAAATCGTTTGCGTACAGAAACTGCTGCGCTGACAGCTGTTTTTGGATTGATTTATTGATTTTGTTTCTCATGGTAAATATATCTTTACAATAGATTAGCTTTGTTTAGCATAGTAAACAAAATCCAAAAGGAATCGAACATTGGAATATTCGGAGTTTTTTATTGAATTTTAGGTTGAATGGTTTTAAAAAATAAATGAATTTTAGTTTGCAGTCATAATTGCTAGTACAATTGCTGCAGATAATACAACACCGCCAATAAATCCGCCAAAACCAGTAGGTTTAGAATTGTAAAATTGTGACGGCATAAAATTTAAGAGTTCATTTGGACCAGCTTTGGTAATCATTATTTCATTCACCCAAAAATTAGAATCAAAAAATCGTGGATTAGTAAACTGTTCATTTGTTGACAAGGTTATAAAACTTCTGAACTCGAAAGGTGTATTTTCTTTTGCGTAGTAATAAAATAGACCATTCATTGATTCATAATTGCAAGGAACATCGCCTTTTTTTCCATAACTTGGATCTAATTCTATCCATGAACTTTTTATCGAAATTGGACTGTAAATAACATTAGAATTAGGAGGGATAAAACTAATACGTTCATTTCTAACCATTACTCCATTTGTATTACTGCTTGCGGTTGATACAATTCTATTCCATTTTATTTCAGTACTTTCTGTATTCATTTTGATTGAAGTTGCATCCGTCCAATAACTAAAACGTTGACCACCAAGAATCACTGAAGACTTACTCCAATCAACATAAATTGGTTGATTTAACTTATTGTAAACTGTAATTTTAACAGGACAATCTGGACCATTAAATGAATAGTTAATTATCAAGCTATCTGTTTCAATTTGATTCTCCATAATTTTCTCATTGTAAACATCTCCAACAACAGAAAGGTATTGGTACTTTTTACAACTTGAAAAAAGAAGCAAAAACAAGATAGAAACTAGTGTAAATCGAAGTTGAAAATAATTCATGAAGGAAGACTTAAAGAAACTAAATTACTTAATTTTTTATTTCTTTACGTACTTCGTGAATACAAATCCATTAGAATGCTTTTCGTCAGGTGCTTGGTGCCCCACAATCGATTGTTCCCATTGGCTTTCATCGAATTCTGGAAAAAATGTATCTGCGCCAAAAACTCCTTGAACATAGGTAATATATAGTTCATCTACACAATTAGATTCCAAAGCCATTTTGTAAATTTCACCACCACCTATTATGAAAACTGTTCGTTCGGATTCATTTTGAAAAGCATTTAAACAATCTTCCAATCCATGAAAAATCATACAATTTGGAGCTTCAAATGTTTTGTTTCTTGTTAAAATTACATTCAAACGATTGGCAAGCGGACGGTATTTTTCTGGAATTGAATCGTAATTTCTTCGTCCCATAACTACAATATGATCTTTCGTTGTTTCCTTAAAAAAACGCATATCGGCAGGCAAATGCCACATCAAATCGTTGTTTTTTCCGATTCCTCTTTCGGCATCCATTGCCACAATAAGTGCTACTTTCATATGTGTTTAATTGTTTTTTTAATGGTCATATGGAATCGCAAATTGAAATCATCCTTTTAGTGACCAATCCCGTTATGGCTTATTTCATATACTTAAACCGCTACGGCTGCTTTAATGTGAGGATGCGGATCGTAACCAATTAATTCAAAATCTTCAAATTTAAAATCAAAAATATCTTTCACTTCAGAATTGATTTTCATTGTTGGAAGCGGTCTGAAATCACGGGTTAATTGTAAGCGTGCTTGTTCCAAATGGTTGGAATATAAATGCGCATCGCCCAAAGTATGAACGAAATCTCCAGGTTTTAAGCCACAAACTTGCGCCATCATCATCGTCAATAATGCATAAGAAGCGATATTAAATGGAACACCTAAAAATGTGTCGGCACTTCGTTGATACAATTGACAACTCAATTTTCCTTCAGCCACATAAAACTGAAAAAATGCGTGGCAAGGCGGCAATTTCATATTCTCAATTTCACCTACATTCCAAGCAGAAACAATGATTCGGCGTGAATCAGGATTATTCTTAAGTTGATTAATTACTTGTTTAATTTGGTCGATGTGACGTCCATCAGCAGTTGGCCAACTTCTCCATTGAGAACCATAAACAGGACCTAAATTTCCATTTTCATCTGCCCATTCGTCCCAAATAGAAACATTGTTATCTTTCAAATATTGGATGTTGGTATCGCCTTTTAAAAACCACAACAATTCGTGAATAATGGATCGTAGATGTAGTTTTTTTGTTGTCAATGCAGGAAAACCTTCATTCAAGTCAAAGCGCATTTGATAACCAAAAACAGAAATCGTTCCCGTTCCTGTACGGTCTTCTTTCGTTACGCCTTTGTCTAATATATGTTGTAATAAATCGTGGTATTGTTTCATTTACATTTAATCGTAAAAATTTTCGGTAAAGATAGCTGATAAAAGTATAATTTTGCCAACAGTATAAATCTAACCTTCAATTATTCTAAATCTAACCTTAAGAAGAAAATAGGTGATTTTTAAATAAGCAAAATAAATCAGAAATAAGGGTATTATCTAAATAATCCATTTCTTAGGGCATAAATGATAATGCCTGAAGTATTTGTCGATTTTGTTTTTTGCAATAATCGCATTTTGTGACCTTCAACAGTTCTGTGGCTAATAAATAATAAATGAGCAATTTCTTTAGATGTTTTTTCTTCACAAACCAATTTTAGAATTTCAAGTTCCCGAGCTGTAAAACTCTCTCTTAAATCAGACTCAATTTTTGGGGTAACCAAAGGTGTTTTTTTAACGTAATCAAAACTACCCGAATTATGAACAGATTCTACAGCATTTAATAAGATAGGATAATCAACGTGCTTAGGTAGATAAACATGAGCTCCAATTTTCAGCATTGCGTTAACCAATGGTTCTGAATAATAGGCGCTTAAAATAATAATTTTAAGGTTTGGAAACGATTTTCT
The DNA here is from genome assembly GCA_044350515.1 of Crocinitomicaceae bacterium. Taxonomy (GTDB): domain Bacteria; phylum Bacteroidota; class Bacteroidia; order Flavobacteriales_D; family Crocinitomicaceae; genus UBA952. Next base: position 10,530 of record JBILHL010000002.1, read on the forward strand.
TATAATTGGAATACATTGTTCGCCATCTATTCTCGGCATATTGATATCTAAAATTAGGACATCAACTGAAGTGTCTTGAATTTTTTCTAGTAATTCAAATCCATCTCCTACTTCCAAGGCTACGGAAAGCATTTCTTCCGTTTTTAATAATGCTACTAAACATTGTCTTAAGATTTGATGATCTTCTGCTATCCCAACTCTTATTTTCACTTCATCATTTTTCATAGATTATTTCTTTAATACCAACTATCAAAAAATAAAAAATAGGGCTTATTAATCAATTTTCCCAATAAATAAATCCAAAATAGAATAGCAATGGGTACAACCAAAAAAGATAGTTTATTGAACTCCCAAGCTTCTTTAAAATCTAAATGAATGAGGTGCATAACGCCTCGAGTTAAACCACAACCTAAACATTGTAAGTCAAATAAATAAACCGACAAACAAATACTTTCACCGCTATCAAAATAATCCGCAGGTAAAAAGAGTAACAAAAAAGGTCCAACTAATAATAAAATTAGAAGGACCTTCCCAATATTTTTTTTTAACTTATTTGTTTCCAAAAATAACAACAAGTGCGTGAATGAATCCAGGTAAACCACACAAAAGCGTTAAAATTAAATTCACTGTAACTCTGCTTGTCCAACTACCTTCGTATAAGTACATTGAAATCACTGTACCAAATGGAACTAACAAAATCAATAATAAATAAACCCAATTTTCAACCAATGAACCTTTTTGGTTAAATTCCTTTGATTTAGCTTTTGCAATTGTTCCTTTAAATTTCTTCGCTGAAACTTTTGTCGAAGTTGCATCATTTGTTGAGGTAGCAACAGTAGTTTCTTTTGCAACATTTTTTGAAGCCAAAACTTTATCAGTTGACAAACTTACAACTGATTGAATATCATCTGAAGTTGAAGCAACGTCAGTTGTTTCAATTGTCGAATAAGTGTTCGCCGACTCATTATTTTCAACTTTTTGAATTGATTTCACTTCTTTCACTTCAGCAACTTCTTCTTCTGAAGAATTATAAGAATCCATTTTCTTATCTTTTTTACCACCAATTGAAGTATGATTCCAATTTACAGTGAACCCTTTTCGGTGGTAACGTTTCTGAATTGAACATGAATCAAGTGATAAAGATGCGATAAACGCTACAACAAATAATAAACCTAGTTTTTTCATAATTTTAAATTTTTATTGCATAATTCTTCAAATATATCAACAAATTGTAAAAAAACAAATCTCATTTTTAAATAATCTTAACAAAATTCAAAAGGTCTCAATTTTCAATTACAGGAATATTTGTGTTGGTTGAAAAAAGAATGCTTCATTTTCAAAATTAAGCGTAATTTAGTGCATTATGGAATTTTTTGACGCACTTGATCCGTTTTTAAGAACCTATTGGTTTATTGCTTTACCAACAAGTTTGATTTTTATCATTCAAACAGCTATGACATTCATTGGTGTGGATGCATCCGAAGGATTAGATGCTGATTTTGATGGAAACTTAGATGGTGGAGATGGACCTTTTCAAGTTTTTTCTTTTCGCAACTTAATCAACTTTTTACTTGGTTTTAGTTGGTCCGGTATCTCATTTTACGATACTATTTCAAATAAAACATTTTTACTAATTGTCGCTTTAGCAATTGGTGTTGCGTTTGTTTTGGTGTTTTTCTTTATTATGAAGCAAATACAGAAATTAGCTGAGGACAACACTTTCAAAATTGATGAAACGATTGGTAAAACAGCCGAAGTTTATCTTGCAATTCCAGCAAAAATGTCAGGAAAAGGAAAGGTAATGATTAGCGTAAAAGGCTCCTTTCACGAACTTCCAGCAATGACTGAAAACGAAAACAAAATCGCTTCAAACGCAATGATTAAAGTCATTCGAGTTGAAAGTGACGAAATTCTTATTGTAGAACAAATTTAATCTAACAACTATGTCACCAATTATCATGATTGCCATTGCGGCGGTTGCGCTTTTTGCCACAATCTCTGCTTTAATTTCTCGCTACAAGCGTTGTCCTTCTGATAAAATCTTAGTGATTTACGGTCGAACAGGCGGTACATCTGCAAAATGTGTACATGGTGGAGGTGCTTTTATTTGGCCAGTAATTCAAGATTATGCGTTTTTAGATTTGAAACCACTTTCAATTGAAGCTAACTTAACGAATGCTTTAAGCCGTCAAAATATTCGAGTAGATGTTCCTTGTCGATTTACGATTGCTATTTCAACTGAAACAGACAGTATGAACACTGCTGCTGAACGTTTATTAGGTTTAAGCTCTGAGCAAATTCAAGAGTTAGCTAAAGACATTTTGTTTGGTCAATTACGTTTAGTTATTGCAACTATGACAATCGAAGAAATCAACTCTGACCGCGATAAATTCTTAGATAATATCTCTAAAAATGTCGATAGTGAATTGAAAAAAATCGGTTTAAAATTGATTAATGTTAACGTAACTGATATTAAAGATGAATCAGGTTATATTGAAGCATTAGGTAAAGAAGCTGCAGCAAAAGCAATCAACGAGGCGAAAATTAGTGTTGCTGAACAAGAAAAAATCGGTGAAACAGGTAAAGCGTTAGCTGATAGAGAGAAAGATACACAAATTGCTGAAACACACAGAGATCGCGATGTAAAAATTGCAATTACCCAAAAAGATAGAGAAATTAGTATTGCATCAGCAGCTAAAGATGAATCAATTGGTAAGGCAGAAGCACAAAGAGATACGCGTGTGAAAACTTCCGAAGCAAATGCCATCGCCATTCAAGGGGAAAACGAAGCAAAAATTGCAATTGCTAATTCAGAAGCGTTGAGAAGAGAAAAAGAAGCGGAATCCTTACGCATTGCAATCACAGCTGAAAAAGTACAACAAGCACGTGCTTTGGAAGAAGCTTATTTAGCAGAGCAAAAAGCAGAGTTAGCGCGTTCAGAAAGAGAGCGTTCAACACAAATAGCAAACATTGTGATTCCTGCTGAAATTGCTAAACAACGAGCGATTATTGATGCACAAGCTGAAGCAGAACGCATTCGTGAGAATGCAAAAGGGGAAGCAGATGCCATTTTCGCAAAAATGGAAGCCGAAGCAAAAGGTTTATATGAAATCTTAACCAAACAAGCTGAAGGTTATAAAGAAGTTGTGGCTGCTGCTGGTGGTGATTCAACGAAAGCCTTCCAATTATTGATGATTGAGAAATTACCTGAATTGGTTAAAACACAAGTGGAAGCAGTTAAAAACATTAAGATTGATAAAATCACTGTTTGGGATTCAGGTAATAATGCGGACGGTAATGGTTCAACAGCGAATTTCGTTTCTGGAATGATGAAAACGGTTCCTCCTTTAAATGACTTGTTTAATATGGCTGGTTTGAATCTTCCAACGTATTTAAAAGGAAACGATGAAGGGCAAAAAGCAAGTGATGCAACTATTGAAGAAACGAAATAATTGAGAAATTTAGTTCGGTTATTAATCGCGTCTCTTCTAAACTTTGCCGGACTTGGGCATTTATTTTGGTTGCGATTCGAATTCCAAGCTCAGGTTCCAAATTGGTTACCACTTGATCCTGATTTTGTTGTTATTTCTTCAGGTATTGTAGAACTAATTTTAGGGCTTTTACTCCTATTTTGGAAAAAACAACGAACAAAAATAGGATGGCTTATTGCTATGTTTTTCGTGGTTATTTTTGTTGGAAATCTCAATCAATATTTTCAAGGAATTGACGCATTTGGCCTGAATTCAGACTTGAAAAGATTAATCCGTTTGCCCTTTCAACCGCTTTTAGTTATTGGTGTTTTGTGGTCGACAAAGGAAAAAAATTAAGTCTAAGTCGTTGATTTTCCAATTTTTGCTTCTAAAAATCCCTATTAATCCAATGCGGGTCATTATGATTTTCTTCAATTTTATCTTTGATTATTTGAATGCTTTTCGCAAGGATAAAAATGTCTTGCGATCCGTTTTTTTGTAACCACAGCCAACTTTCATCTTCATGATCAACTGCTTTAGCAATGTGGTATAAAGTCTCAAAATTGTTTTGCAACAACCATTGTCCTGCGGCTTTATTTCCTTCGGCAGCATTAATCATTGCCATCAAATGTGGATAGCCGTTTTCCATCAACCAATCACGTGGTTTATCTTGCAAATAAATCGCTAAAACTCCGGCATATAATTCACGGTAACCATTCAGATTCAACCAATCTTGCAATTTTTCGTCACCTTCAATCGCTTTTGCCCACGCTAAAATCACCATCGACGAATAATTCATCGGTTTCATCGCTACATTCGTTCTCGGTATAGCTTCCTGCACAACAGGCTTTGATTCTTTTTCCTTCTTTTTAAATGGATTCCACATTAGGCGAAAAATAAATACGAAACAAAGATAGCAACGATTCCACCGATTACATCACAAATAATTCCAGCTAGTGCTGCGTAACGTGTGTCTGCGACTTTTACCGAACCAAAATAAACGGCTAAAACATAGAAAGTTGTTTCAGTACTTCCTTGAAAAGTTGAGGCTAATTTCCCAACAAATGAATCGGGACCAAAGGCTGGATTTTGATAAATTTCTATCATTAAACCTCTTGCTCCATTTCCTGAAAATGGTTTCATAAATATCACAGGCAAGGCATCAACAAATTCAACAGCTGTCAATCCGGCGAATAAAAACCCATTCTTTATCAAGGTCATTCCATCTGTAAATGCGCCAGATGAACGAAACAATGAAATCGCTGCCAACATCGCAATTAAATAGGGTACAATGTTTAATGCGACTTCAAATCCGCCTTTTGCACCTTCGATAAAACTCTCAAAAAGATTCACTTTTGCTCGGACAGCAAGCCCAAAAAAGAACAAAATAATACCAAAAATAATCGTGTTACTAACAACGGATGAAATAACATCAATTTTGTCTGGATAAGCATTTAAGATAAAAATCAATCCAAAAACAGCACTCGTTAAAGTGCCAAGATAGAGAAGAACCACTTTGTTTAGTAAATTGATTTTCTGACGAATGGAAACATAAATTAAACCACCAAGTGTTGCGAAAAAAGTAGTGATTAAGATGGGAAGAAAAACAGACGAAATACTGTTTGAATTATTAGCTGCACGCGCGGCAAGAATACTCACTGGAATTATGGTCAAACCTGAAGCATTCAAAACCAAAAACATAATTTGCGCATTCGAAGCCACTGACTTATTTGGATTTAATTCTTGCAAATCTTTCATCGCTTTCAGTCCAAAAGGTGTGGCTGCATTGTCCAAACCAAGCATATTAGCTGAGAAATTCATCATAATCGAACCAACTGCAGGATGGTCTTTTGGAATTTCAGGAAACAAACGTGTAAATAAAGGTGCAACTAACTTTGACATGATTTTTATTGCGCCACCTTCTTCGCCAATTTTCATAAAACCCATCCACAAACACAAAGCGCCTGTCATAAAAATGGATAACTCAAAACCGTTTTTGGAGGCTTCAAACAAAGCATCCATCATTTTTTGAAGAATCGCAGTGTCTTGCCAAAAAATAAGTTTTGAAAACCCCATCACAATCGCAATGAGAAACATACCAATCCAAATTCGATTCAATACCATTCAACGAAATTGCTGATAATTTTAACGCTTTTTAAACCTTCACGGCTTTTCTATTAACATACGTTATTGAATTACGAATCAATGCTTGAGTTTTGAAGTCAATTGTTTGTTCGTGCGTACATTTGTTTCATCAAATTACAACTACATGAAAACAGTATTTCATTCTGAAGCATCAAGAGGTCACGCTAATCACGGTTGGTTAAACGCTAAACATTCTTTCAGCTTTGCAAGTTGGCAAAATCCAGAACGTATCCATTTTGGGGCTTTACGCGTTTTGAACGATGATGTAGTTGCACCATCAATGGGTTTCGGTAAACATCCGCATGAAAATATGGAAATCATCACGATTCCTTTGAAAGGTGCGCTGAAACACCAAGACAGTATGGGAAATTCTTCAGTGATTGAAGCGGGAGAAGTGCAAGTGATGTCGGCTGGGACAGGCGTTCAACACAGTGAAGTAAATGCTAAAGAAGATGAAGCCATTAATCTATTTCAGATTTGGATTTTCCCCAACCAGCAAAACGTTACACCGCGCTATGACCAAATTCGTTACAACGAAGAGTCAATGAGAAATAATTTCCTACAAGTTGTTTCACCTAATCCAGACGATGCAGGAACATGGATTCATCAAGATGCTTGGATTCACCTTTCGCAAATGGAGGCAGGAGCACATTTAACGTATGAGCTGAAAAAAAGTGGAAATGGTGTTTATATCCTAAATATTGATGGTACTTATGAAATAGCTGAACAAACATTGAATAATCGCGACGCAATTGGCATCTGGGAAACTGAATCCGTTACGATTCACGCAAACAAAAGCGGTCGTTTGTTGTTGATTGAAGTTCCAATGATATTTTAAATTTAGAAAATGAAACACCCAATTATAGAAGATTTATCGTGGCGCTATGCTACTAAAAAATACAATCCTGAACTGAAAATTTCAGACGAAAACATCGAAATCATCAAAGAATCTTTGCGTTTGGTTCCAACAAGTTACGGCTTGTTTCCATTGAAATATATTTTTGTTGAGTCTAAAGAAATAAGAGAACAATTGCGACCGAAAGCTTGGGGACAAAGTCAAATAACTGACGCTTCCCATTTGTTGGTGATTTGTTCACACATTGAGCTTGACCACGATTACATAGACGGACATATTGAATTGACAGCCAATACAAGAAACATTGAACCAAGTACTATTCAAGGTTACGGAAACTTTGTGAAGACAAAAATTGGCGAAATGTCAGCTGAAAAACACAGCGACTGGAACGCAAAACAAGCCTATATTGCTTTGGGTCAACTGATGCATACCTGTGCAAGTTTACGCATTGATGCAACTCCAATGGAAGGATTTGATCCAACAGCTTTTGATGAAATTCTAGATTTAAGAAAGGATAATTTGAAATCGGTACTTGTGTGTGCGATGGGTTATCGTTCTGAAGAGGACAACAATCAACATTTGGCGAAAGTTAGAAAAAGCTCGGAGGATATTTTTGAAGTGAGGTAAAACACAAGTTTTTTTCCTACATTCGTCTATAATCAAAAACCCAACTTATGAAATTTGTAGATGAATTTAAGGACTTCGCCATGAAAGGAAATGTAATCGACATGGCAGTCGGAATTGTTATTGGAGTTGCGTTTGGCAGAATTGTCTCCTCCATCGTTAATGACATTTTGATGCCTCCAATCGGTGTACTTATTGGCGGTGTTAATTTTTCTGATTTGAAATTTATCATCAAAGAAGCAAGCGACAAAACACCTGCTGTAACAATCAACTATGGAAATTTTATTCAAGTTGTTTTTGATTTTTTAATCATTGCCTTTTCTATGTTTATTGTAATCAAAGCAATGAATGTGGCAAAACGTAAAAGAGAAAAAGAAGCGGAGGCTGAAAAACCAGCAATCGTTGAAGAACCAAAAGATTTGGAATTGCTTTCTGAGATTAGAGATTTGTTGAGAAAGAGCTAATGAACATAAATTTAAAGTAGCTATAAAGTCATTCTCTCATTTCTCATTCTCTCTCCGCCGCGAAGGACCTAAAATCCTAAAGTCATTCCTCATTCATCATTCTTTCCTAAAGTCTTAATGTCCTATCGTCATTCACTCATTCGTCATTTCCTCATAAAGTCTAACGTCTTAAAGTCATTCTCTCATTTCTCATTCCCTCATTCCCTCATAAAATCCTCCTTCAATAACTCCCCAAATACCTTCTCAAAAACCACTCTCCAGCCAGTAAAAGAAAGAGTAAAAGGAAGATGGAAAAATAATCCATAAGGTCGTTGAACGCTGTTTCTTCGTATTGAACATTTGCGATGTCTTCTCTTTTTTCAATGTCTGAAAGTAACGATTCATATTGATTCAATTGGTAAAATTTTCCGTTTGATTGTTTTGTTAGTTGCTTCATTACGCCGTGATTAGCAGAAGTTTCTGATTTTTCAATTTGAATATCTTCCACCACAAAATATCCTTGCTTGCTGTACGATTTTCCATCGTAAGCCGTTTTTGCAGACCAATTGTATTTACCAGCTTTCAATTTACCCAACGAAAGTTTGTAAGATGAACCAAAAACACCAAATTGTGAACGGTAAACTTTCCCTTTTTCGTCCGTAACTTTCATGTCAATTAAAGGTTTTGTAATCGGTTCCAACGAAGCATTATAGAACGAAGCATTAACAATCACCTCTTCATCAATTGTAAAACGTTTTTGAAATTCGACACGTAAACCCGCGCCTTGTTGTTTCACGAGCAAGTAATTAAAGACTTTACTCCAAAGTTCTTTGAACGCATCGTGACTTCCACTTCTCACAAAATCATTCAGTTTCCAACGCCATAAGCCTTCACCATAAAGTACGCCTGAACGCAAATTATTCTGTTGTTGAAAAAATAGTAAAGGTTCTTTTTTTCGGATTTGACCAATGCGTTGGTACAATAAGATTTCCGCATTTCCATTCATTTTCAAGCTGCCGAATTTGCTTTTCAAAGGTGGATAATAAGTCAAAGCATCCGACACTTTATCGTCGATTTCAAACGAAGAAAAACTTGGATTAAGAAAAGCTTGGTTGTCGTCAGTTTGATTTCCTGCAGCTAGGGTAAGTCCAAGATTTAGTTTCGAAAGTGCTCCATTTGTCGTATTTGGACCGATTATATAAAAAATCGGGATTTTCTTTGATTGAATCGCATCCAAAGTTTGCGGGTCGAAATTAACTCCTGGTTCGTGCCAAATCACCAAGTTGACTTTGTCAAGTGATTTATTCCAATCTTTCAAAAGCACACTTTCCGCTTCGATGTTCTCGTTTGCATCTAAAACTTCTTTCAATGCTGAAATATCAGGATGTGGCGCTCCTCCTAAAATCAATACTTTACTGCGCGCATCAATAACTTCAATGTAAAAAGTACGCGTGTTATTTTTCAGTGTGTATTCATTTTCAACCGCATCAACTTTCACAGTGTAAGTCTGAAAACCTGGTTTTGTGGCATTTAATACAAAATTTACTTGTTGAAAATCACGTTTCCCATTTTTATATTGAACCACTTGATTACCAACTTTTTGACCATTTTGAAAAATAGAAACATTCACACTGCGAGATCCGATTTTAAATGTTTCTAAATCAACTTCTACTGGAAAATCATTTTTCAAAAAAGCAATATCATTGACAGTTATATTTCGAATCAATTGATCTTTTTTCGGAGTTGTATCACCAACAGCAAGTGCAAAAACAGGCGTTAAACTAATTTTTTCTGCGGAATAACTCGGATTTGCACCAACGTTGTAATTTCCATCAGAAATAAAAGCAATTCCACCAATATTACGGTTATAATAATCGACATTTATCTTTTCAAATCCCAATTCTAAAGCAGAGCTATTTTCTTGAAAGCTTGGGTCTTCAGTACCAACTTCCGAACCAATAGTCATTGTTACTAATTCAAAACGTTCCGCATATTTTGCTTTCAATTTTGCAAGAAAATCAGTAGTATTTTTGCGAACACTTCCGCTGTCTTTATAATTCATCATCGAAGAAGAATTGTCAACAAGCGCTATAAAAATTGGTTTTTCTTCTCGGTAATTAAGTGATTGAACGATGAGTCCAAGAAGCAAAATCCCAATCAATGTCAAAGATGAAAATCGTAAAACTCGCAAAACCCATTGAAAGCTAGGTTTAACTTCCGCAAACCAACCTTTGTTTTGATAGTGAAAATAGGTTACTCCAGCTGCAACAAGTACGATTGGAATTAACCACCAAATTGAAAAATCAGAAATTAGATGCATCGCTTCAAAAATAGTTAGAATAAAGAAAAGAAGCGAAATTTAATTTTGAGTAATAGTTAAAAAGTTTGATAGAAAGGCTAATTGCAACTCAATTTTTAGGTTAAATAAAGGAAAACTGTAAACTAAAAACAAAGTGCAATAATCACAAGAATAAAGCTATAAAACAAAAGCGAGAATGACGCTCTCGCACTCATTCTCGTTTTGTTTTGTGACCCCGAAAGTCGAAAAATCTAACTTTATAAAGAATTAAACACGCTGATGGATTGGGAGTTTACCACTCAAATAACGAAGGAAAAATAATAAAAATTAAATGAGAATAAATCTTCTAATGGATTTGTTGAATAAGTTTCTTAAAGCAAATCGACACATCAACTTCATTAGGGATTGGCCGATAAGCATAGGCGGAAAGTTCTGTTTGATAAGTGATTTTTAATTGAGCCCAAAGATTATCAAAATCATTTACCAATGGTGAATCAACAATTTGCTTCAACTGCCATCCCGATGGTTCATCGAATATTTGACGGTCATGCTCCACTATTTCTTCGAATCGTTTTTTAAAAGATTTGGAGCTAACAAATAAAGCACATTCTGTATTACTCATCAAGTAATAAAGATCATAAAAATGTCTGATTTTTTGAGAAACACTATCAATTGGATTTGAATTAAATGAAAATCGAATTAATGAAACTAATTTCTCCAATAAGGTTTGTTCCATACTTAATACATTCACCTCAAATGGATTCAAATCGTATTGATGTATATATGTTTCATATCCAGTCTGCACCAAAAAGTCATAAACCATACTTTTTATAGATAAACGTTTATAAGGAAATGGATTAGCAAACGAATTGATTTCTACAATCAAGTTATTGCCAGAATTAATCTTATTTATCGATGGATATTCAAAAACAGATTTCCTAAATTGTGATCCTTTGCTTGTAATTCCCTTGGTTTTTATTTCATTCAATCCGTGCGTAATTTCTTTTTCAAGGCTTCTAATAATTGTTTTTATTTTATTTCCAGATGAATTTCCATCATCAATGATTGCTAAATCAACATCCTCAGAAAATCTTTCGATTAAGTTATACCCCTTGGAAAGTGATGTTCCGCCTTTAAAAACAGAAATGTCGCTGAATTTGCTCCTTGAAAGTTCGCACAATACCTGGGTTATCCAATAGTCTTTTTCAACAAATTCAAGTTTGATGTTTAAATGTTGTGACGCTGCTCTTATCGTATCTGAAAATAATTTTGGGTCTTGGTGCAGCTTCATACGATGTTCCATTTTTCTGCAGTGGACAATACGGAGAAAGCACCTGCTAGTTTATATTTTGTAATAGGGTTTAATGTGTTAAATAGCGTTTCTGTTTTCGTTGATTTTATTTCATCTAACATTGCACCTAACAGTGCTCGAGTGGCAGGAGGATATTTATTTGCCAAACGCATGATTAACAAAAGATCCTTTTCTTTCAATTGTCTCAAAATGGCAATAAATCGAATACAAGAATTTGTTACAGTTGTATCTGGTATCTTTTTAATATTGCGAATAGCATCCAAAATTTGCAACAATGGAATATTGTCTTTGGTGATATTGTTTTTCTGTTTTATAAAATCAATGGTATAGCGATCTCTTTTGAAATTGGGCCGAATCTCATTTTTCCCAATCTGTATGGTGTTACTCACTTGTGTTGTTAATCCCAATTGATTGTAAATGCTATAACCTGTAAGGTATCCATTGATTTTCCCTTTCTCTTCCAACAAATCTTTTACAACTTGTTTTTGATTCGGAAGCAAATCTCCAAAGGGTGTAGTTTCTGGTTTGTAGTATTTACCTTTTGAAAGTTTGGCTATTTTCCCGGATATAACCATTCGATTAAGGGCTTTTATTAGCGCTTGCTTCTGACTCACCTCACTGTTAAAGTCAACATAGGTGAAAACAAACCCTTTTGGGAATCTATCAATTATATATGCTATGTAATCAGTTGTTTTCAATCTATTTTATTAAATACAAATATAGATAAAATGTCCAGTTTTTTACATAATAAACTGGACATTTATTTATTTTATAAAACTGAATTGTTCAAACTTTTGGAACAGCTAAAGAACTTAAGTCAGTAAAGGGAATTAGAAGAATAAAAACAATATTAATCCGCTTGGGGTTCAACCATAAAAAAAGCCCCAAACCTATGTGGATTGGAGCTTTTAGCTTAACTTGTGACCTTGTTAGGATTCAAACCTAAAACCTCCTGAGCCGTAATCAGGTGCGCTATTCAGTTGCGCCACAAGGCCATTTTCGTTATTTCTAAACCGAAGCTTAAAAGTTTGCGAGTGCAAAGATAGTTAATTTCGTTTTATCTTTCCAAATGAAAAATTAATTATTTTGTAATAGAATTTAACTAACAGAATATCTGATAAATAATTTCAACTTTAATTGATTACAACCCATTCAACCACATCATCGTATCCACATTGTCCGCATAATCCGATAAACTTGGGCATTGAGCTGTTCCCAATGGTAAATAATCATGACCAACCACGCATTGAAGTGCATCTTTGTGTGTTTCGAGGTACGATTTAATTTCTTCTTGCGTAGAATAAGTGTGATAATGCAACATCGCCAGTGGTGAAAATAATTGTTCACTTTCTTTTAAAAGCAAGAAATTATTGTCCAAAAAAGACTCCAAGTTCAGTAAATGAATTGTTTTATTGTAGTCGTAATTATTGCCGTATTTTTTATTGTTAATAACTTCTCCTAAGTCAACAATTGATTCAAAAAAACGATTCAAATCAAAATCTTTCGGAATCAAAAGGTGCGTAACATTGCGACAACCTCTTCCGAAATAATTCAAAATATCTTCACCCAAAGCTTTTAATTCTGCTTTCGTTTCTGTTCCATCTAATACGGCAATGGAAGTACGATTGTGACGAAACAAATGGGGGTATTTAGAAAAATAACTTTCAAAATTCACCAAACTGTTATTACTACCTGTTGCAATCACAGCATCAAAACCGCTTAAATTCCTATCTGAAAAAGAAATACATGCTTTCAATTCTGGAGCAAACTGCAACAAGTTATTCACTAATAATGGTAATAATTTATTATCCTCAGAACTTTGTTTGCATTGCACTTTATTACCTGAAAGTAAAACACAAAGAAAATCATGAAATCCAACAAGTGGAATATTGCCTGCCATAATCACCGCCACAACTTTCGGATTTCCCGTGAATTCGTACTTACTTGCCCACGCGGTTAATTGTTCTTCTGTAAGCCAATTCCCAAGGTTGAGTAGCGCGTTTCTGACGGAGGCTTCTGTGAACCAACCATTGTGATGAACTTGACGTTCAATTACCAATTCTACTGCCAAAAATTCGTCTTCAGTCACACCACAACTAAATCCAGGCCAAGGCAATTTTGAACCATGAATTCGCATTAAATTACCCAAATGGTGAAATGCTACAATTACTTCTTCTTTTTTCACAGCACAAAGGTAAGTAGCAAGATTGAACAAGAATGAAGAATTTTCTCTGAAATGAACAAAACAATCCACTAAGCGTTCTTATATTTGCAAAAAAAAAATAATAGTTTCAAAAAATGGCAATTACAATTACTGACGAATGTATCAACTGTGGGGCTTGTGAGCCGGAATGTCCAAATAACGCTATTTACGAAGGTGGTGCAGAGTGGAAATATTCTGATGGAACCACTTTGAAAGGAATTATTACAACCTTAAACGGAGACGAAATTTTAGCAGATCATTCTTTTGAACCTGTAAATATGGACGTTTATTTTATTGCCCATGAAAAATGTACAGAATGTGTTGGATTCCATGACGAACCTCAATGTGCTGCTGTTTGTCCTGTTGATTGTTGCGTTGACGATCCTGAATACAGAGAATCAGAAGACGAATTATTGGCGAAGAAAAATTTCATGCACTTATAATTTCTTTTCTTCCCGAATTAAGAAATTACCTCTTTTACTTCTTGTTTTAATTGTTGTAATTGACTCTTTTGCAGGTGTTGCTCAAAAAGAAGACTCCATTCTTTTTTACCGAAGTAACTACGCGGTCAAAAACGTAAATGTTTATTTCGTTCCTGTCGATGTGAACGTTGACAAAAGTTTTCAAAAGAACATTGAAAAAGCATTTTTAAAAAGTAATATTTATTTAAACACCTACGTTCTTCCAGTATATCGACGAGAAAAGAATATTGAAACCGATTTATGGTCAAATCCACCGGCAGACAGCATGCGTTATTCGCGCGAAATGAAAGGATTTCGTGATGATTACTTCAAAAATTTTCCAAGTAAAGATCCAAACGCTATTTACTTTTTTATCATCAAAGGTTTTAACAACGAGAGCCTAAGAGCTTATTCTGTTCCAACGAAAGGAATGATTTTTATTAAAAACAAAAAGGATTCTACTTTCGTAAAAACTGTTTCTTACCACATTGGTGCTTCTTTCGGTTTGCAACAATCACTCGATTCTACCAATATCATGTTTCCCGAAAAAGGACAAGAATTAACTTGGGAACAATGCTTGCAACTCCGAAAAAACCCACTTTCGTTATCTCTTTTCGACGATTATGAATTTGTTCGAACCAACAACGGACTCAATGCTTATTATTTTTGGAAAGAGGACAAAGATGGATTCATTGAAGTAGATAGTTTAAATCCTGCTAGTCGTATTTTACGACCTTTCAAACGAAATTATTTATTGTTTTATGTAAAAATCGACAATGTTTTCTTCAATCCTTTATTTAAAATTTACGGAAAAACGTTTTGCTTAATGCACGTTTTAGCTGTTTTTTTAGCTATAATTTTAGTATTCATTATTCGGCGTAAAGTCAATAAACGCTTGGTAGAAAAAAAGGGGTTTTTCAAGCGACTATCGCTCCGAAGTTTAAAGTCGATTGCTTGGATTTCATCGATTGCATTGGTTTATTCTGCATTTTGGTTGGTCGATTGGTATTATCAAAACAGCGTTTTAAAAACACATCGTTTAAAGGATTTCAAAGGGTATTCAATAACTGAACTGTTTGCTAAAATGAACAACAAGGATTTATTTGCAAAAGAATACAACAAAACAGTTTCGAGTTATATTTTCCAACGCCGCAATAAAGATTGGTACGTTTTTAAACGCGATAAAGTACTTTATTTCGACATTGAAAAAATAGAAGGTTCTTTCAAAGCAAAATTGATAAGTTCAAGTAACCGTTTAGAATTGACGACCAAAGATTTAGTGCACAGCGCAAAAAGTCATTATTTAGTCTTTAGGCACAAAGACAGCACTGGAACTATCGTCAATGAGCGGGTTTACAATCATTTAGGAGTGGATTTAACAAAGCGCTTCAAAATGGCTGATCCTGCTAAAAGAATTTTGGTTTTCGTTAATGGATATCGCCCAGTTTCAATAAGTAATTCGCTTGAACAAAACTTGAGCGATATTCAAAATAAAGGTACGGAGTATCCAAACTCTAAAAATTACCTGTACAGCTATGATCGCTATAACTACTGGCGACCTTGGAATGCAATCGACTTATTGTTTCAAAATCGCATCAACCCTGGAGAAGTTTGGTATGCAGATGGTCATCATTCCGTTTCAACGTCCAATCATGGCTCCTTGGTAAATTTTACTAGTTCATCTGGAATTTACCCAAAACCTTGTAAATCAAAGAAAAAACACAAGTGCTACCAAACTACAATCGCTGGAAATAAGAAAGTTAGAACCTTGGATTTATTGGCTACAAATCCGAATAGTGATGGTTTTAAATTACGAAAAGAAAGAGGTAGAATTGCGGGTAAAAACTTAAATCAAATTCTGAATGAATTGCCCAATCAATCCAAAAATGACACCTTATATATCGTTTCGCACAGTATGGGTTATGCCTATTCTCTTGGGATTATTGAGATACTTCGTGGGAAAATCCAATTTGGTGCGTGCTACATTCTTGCACCTGAAAATGCATCTTCTGGTAAAATCGTACAAAGCGAATGGCGCGAAGTTTGGCAATATGGTGTAAAACTTTCTGGTGCAGGAAAAAATAAACCTTGTCAGCAAGATGGCGTTGCACCACAAGTGAGCGTAAAAGGTTTAAGCAAAAACAACCGTGTCTATTTTCCGAAAAGTCAAGAACATAAAATGGGTTATTTCCAAAGTCATTTTGTTGGTTATTACACCTGGATTTTAGACATTCCAAAAGGCGAAAAGGGACACGTTCAAGGACGATGAATTGTAATTGTTTTTGCTAAACTTCAAAAAGTTAAGCATAAAAAAAAAACGGGTCATTACAACCCGTTTCTCTTTTATTATTTAATTGAAAAATTTAAGCAATTACTCCTTGTTCGATTTCAGAATCTAAATACGATTGAACGATGTCAATTGCATTGTCGATTACATCACTCAAAGCAACGATAAACGTTCCATCTTGTGCCAAAGAAATAGCGTGGCGAATTGCTTCCGTTTCTAAAGTCACTACTTCATAAGTTGTTTCTTTGTCAGCACTTGCAATTCCTTCCAAAATCAATCCGATGATTTCTTGCTCTGTTCTTCCACGTAAATGCTTTTCTTGGCGAATTACAATGTGGTCAAACATATTTCCAGCGATGCGAGCGCACTCTCGGATGTCTTCGTCGCGTCTATCCCCTACTCCTGAAATGATTCCAATTTTGCGTGTCGCATCCACTGATTTCAAGAAGTCTTCGATTCCTCGGTAACCATTTGGATTGTGTGCAAAGTCAATCATTACTTTGAATTTCGAGAACTCAAAAATGTTCATTCTTCCAGGCGTTTGAGCTGCTCCTGGAAGGAACGTTGCCAATGAAAGTTTAATATCTTCCGTTTTGAATCCATACAAATAAGAAGCTAAAGTTGCTGCCAATACATTCGCAATCATGAATTTCGCTTTTCCGTTCATTGTCAGCGGAATATGTGTTGCACGTTCCACTCGGAATTTCCAATCGCCTTTTTTGATTGTTATAAATCCATTCTCATAGATTGCTGCAATTCCACCAGCTTTACAATGTTCCACAATCGCTGGAGCATTTTCGTCAAGACTAAATAAAGCAACATTGCAACGTAAGTTCTTAGCGATTTCTAAACAGTTTTCATCTTCGCCATTCAATACTGCCCAACCATCTTTCTTAACACTATCCACAACAACAGATTTCACACGTGATAAATCTTTCAAATCGTGAATGTCGCTGATTCCTAAATGGTCTTCTTGAATGTTGGTAATTACACCAATATCACAGCGACTGAAACCTAATCCAGAGCGTAAAATTCCACCGCGAGCAGTTTCCAGAACCGCAAATTCAACATTCGGATCTTTCAAAATATATTCAGCACTCAAAGGTCCAGTTGTGTCACCTTTTTCCATCATGTGATTTTGGATGTAAATACCATCTGAAGTAGTAAATCCAACTCGGAAACCATTGTTTTTAACGATGTGTGAGATTAAACGAGTCGTTGTTGTTTTCCCATTTGTTCCAGTAATCGCAATGATTGGAATACGTGATGCTTTACCTGGAGGATACAACATATCAATTACAGGAGCAGCAACGTTTCTTGGCAATCCTTCAGAAGGCGCTAAGTGCATACGGAACCCTGGTGCAGCATTTACTTCTAAAATAACTCCACCATTTTCTTTCAAGGATTGCGTAAGATTTGGAGCCATGATGTCGATACCGCAAACGTCTAATCCAATTACGCGCGAAATACGTTCTGCCATGAAAATATTTTCGGGATGCATCAAGTCAGTTACGTCGATGGAAGTTCCACCTGTACTCAAATTAGCTGTTGATTTCAAGTAAACGATTTCTCCTTCAGTAGGAACACTGTCAACCGTATAATTTAATTTTTCAAGTAATTCTAAGGTGTCGCGGTCCACATCGATTTCTGTCAAAACATTTTCGTGACCGTAACCTCTGCGCGGATCTTTATTTGTTTCTTCAATTAAAAATTGAATCGAATCTTTTCCATTTCCAACTACGTGAGCAGGAACACGCTGAGCAGCAGCAATCACTTTATTGTCAATGACTAACACTCGGAAATCGTATCCAGTAATGAATTTTTCAACAATTATTCGACGCGAATATTTTTTTGCATATTCTAAACCTGCAACCGCATCTTCCCAATTGGTAACATTGATTGAAGCTCCTTTTCCATGATTTCCGTCCAAGGGTTTCAAAACGATTGGATAACCGATGGATTTGATTGTTGCTTCTAAATCTTCTTCATCCACAACGATGTCACCTTTTGCAACAGGAATTGATGAAGCATCAAGCATTTTTTTCGTTTGCTCTTTGTTACAAGCAATGTCAACAGCAATATTTGAAGTTTTGCAAGTAATAGTAGCTTGAAAACGCATTTGGTTGATTCCATAACCCAATTGAATCAAGGAATTTGTTCCTAAGCGAATCCAAGGGATATCTCGCGCTACAGCTTCGTCAACAATACTTCCTGTACTTGGTCCAAGTCGTACTTTTTCACGAATTTCTCGCATTTTTTGAATATCTGCTTGTAAATCATAATTCCTTCCAGCGATTAAAGCCTCAACGATATTTACAGCAGATTCAGCGGCAAACAAACCAACTTTTTCTTCAATATAATTGAAAACGACATTATAAACACCAGGTGTTTTCGTTTCACGTGTGCGACCAAAACCAACGTCCATTCCCGCGAGTGTTTGGATTTCTAATGCAACGTGTTCGATGACATGCCCCATCCAAGTACCACGATCGATACGTTGGAAGAAACCACCTTTGCAACCTTCCGAACAACGGTGGTCAATTAAAGTTGGGAGCAGTGCTTCGATACGTTCTCTAAATCCTGGTATTAAGTTCGTTGGACGCTCTTCCATTTCCTCTAAATCAAGACGCATTTGGATTAACTTTTTGCGCGTGATGCTCCAAATATTTGGTCCGCGAAGGGCTTGAATTTTTAATATCTTCATGAGTTTCTGAATTGAAATTTTAGTTTAGAGCCTTGAAGGTAAAAAAAAGAATTAAAATTTGAAATTTTCAAGCACTTTTCTGCTCAAGAATTAAAAAAAAGAAAATGAATACGTCAATTATATATTAAAGTTTTTGAAACCCAATCGACATTTTAATCATTAGAAAGTAGTTTACATCTCTCCATTTGAATACTTTCAAGCATTTCTTCCGTCGATAAATGTTCAAAATCAGATTTTAATATCGAGCGCTTTTCCTTGGATAACTTCTTGATTACCATGCCTTCTGCAAAACGTCTAATTTGTTCGTCATTCTCTAAAATTATTCCAGGAGCTTCCACTAACTGACCTTGTTCATTTTTTGATGCCATGGTGAAGTAACAGGAGTTTGTATGTTTCACCACACCTGTTTTCGGATTCAAAGCTTCGATACGCATTCCAACAATTAAAGATGTTTTTCCAACATAATTTACTGAAGCTTTAAGCGAAACCAACTCTCCTACTTCCACAGGGTTTAAAAATTCGACGCCTTCCACAGCGACAGTTACTGCATAATTTCCACAATGTTTAACCGCAGTTACGTATGCCACTTTATCCATCAGTGATAATAAAATTCCACCATGGACTTTACCCCCAAAATTGGAGTAACTAGGAATCATAAGTTCAGTTAGAATTGTTTCGGAATCAGAAACTTTTTTGAAAGACGTTTGCATTTTATAGTTGAATTTATTCTCGAAAGTAATAAATATTGTGTGAGCATTTTTACCATCCAACAAATTTCAAACTATTACACAAATAATCTTCAGTCGTTGAAGATGCAAATTTTCATTTTAAAAATAACTAATAATTAATAGTGAACAAGTCTAACAACTTTCTCAAACTGAATTTTTTAATTCCATTAGTTGGCAAAACCGAATTTAAAAGGTTTAATCTAAACTACTCACCCATTAATTTTTCCATGTTAGCAACATTGTACTTTTTGATGTAATAACCTGGAGCAATCGTTTTGGATATCCAAACAATACCTCTTTTTATGGGATAACCTTTTCTGCCTTTTTTGCTTCCTCTTCGAATTGTGTTGAAGAAAAATTTAGTGTTCATACTTGAAAAAACAGAACATTGAAAATGATCAAAACGTTTTCCTCCCGATTGTTTGCGAACAAACTTGCTTCCATTCGCCGTCATTTTATCATAAGCAACAAACGCATTGATATAATTTACTTGTTCATCTGACTGACAATAACACAATTGCGTTGGTGCTTCTGGTTTCCAATCATATACATCGTTATCTTTTAAAATTCTTTGTAATTTTTCTGGATTACTAGAAATGTATTTTTTAACATATTCATCTTTTAGCATTGTCACTGGAACTTCTGGCATCATTGGATTAATGTCCCAAATATCATAGTTTCCGTCGTAGTATTTTGCTACCACAGTATCGTATGGTGCTTTGAATAAGGATGTAAAATCTTCCTCAAATAAATCATAAACTTCGTCGTATGCTTTTAACAAATAAGGCAAATAACTTGGGAAAGCATATTTTTCAAACATACACTTACTTTGAACACCAGAAATATCGTAAGCCCCAGACATTGGCGAAGAAGCAGCAACATTGAACTCTTTACTATATTTTTCTTGAATTTCTTTATGCATTGCCATTGCCGCGTGTCCACCTTGCGAATAGCCAGTAATAAAAAGTCGATTGTCTGTTTTTACATTGTTTTGTTTCATTAATTCATGAACAGCTCGCATCATATCAATACTAGCTTGGGCCTCTGTTCCTGCATGTTGATATAAATGAAAACGATCTCCATTTCCAAGGCCAACATAATCCGGATAAGCAACAACATAACCTTCTGCCGCAAATCCAGCACAAATGGATTGCTCACCAATTTTGAGATTAATAGTTCTTAATTTACTTATTTTAGTTCCATGTAAATAAATCAGCTCTGAAGGAACAAGTTTGTTTGTGATTTTTGGGATAAAAACCATTCCTGAGGCTATAACAGTTGAGCCATCATGCCATTTTGTTTTGTAGGTAATATCAAATACCTCAAATCCAAATTTGATGGGCATAATCATTTTTGGAATACTTCCTTGTTTCCAAATTTTACTTAACTCTTTTTTGGTAAACGACTTTTTTGCTGTTATACTAACTAAGTAACTATTCCCACTTGAATCTATATCGTTCGTTTGGTAAAATGCCCGACCAAAAAAAGACAATATTAATAACAAAGAAACTAAAGTTAATTTACACATATATAGCTAATTAAAAAAGATTTAGCTCAAATAAAAGTTTAAAAAAACCAATTTATTTGAATAGCCTAAGGTAATCTATTTATGAGCCGTAAATGTGAATTGAAATTGAAATTAATGTTAAACTTGAAGTCATTGAATCGGTTTATAATATATCTAAATTCAAGAAAACCTGATAAAATTTACTTCAAACACTTAAAGTAATCGAATGGCTCTTGGCAGTCATTGCACTGATACAATGCTTTGCATGCTGTGCTTCCGAATTGACTAACCATCCGTGTGTTTCTAGATGAACATTTTGGACAAGGAACGACAGTTGGTTCTGCAAATAGTAAACTTTTGTCAACTTCATGTTCGGGTGGTGCAATACCATATTCTCTTAATTTGATTCTTCCGTTTTCAGAAAGCCAATCGGTATTCCAAGCTGGAGCTAAAACCAATTCTACTTTTGCAGAATCAATTCCTTTTTCTTTTAATTTCGAAAGAATATCTTCTTCCATTGTTTTCATAGCGGGGCAACCGCTATAAGTTGGAGTAATAGTAATCAACCAATCTCCATTAATAAATTGGGCGTCGCGAACAACGCCCAAATCAATTACTGATAGCACCGGAATTTCCGGGTCACTAACTTCTTCAAGCCAATTATAAATCTGCTCATTGTTTACCATTGCATATTTGGGTAAGCACGTTGCATATATTGTAATTCGGACAACAAATGCCCAAAATGTTCTGAGTGCCGACCTTTACGACCTCCTCCAAACTTCCAATTATTAGTTGGTATTTCTAGTGTTGCTTCAGAGAAAACATATTTAATTGTTGATTCCCACTCCGAACGAATTCCAGACAAATCGGGTAAAACACCACTTACTGTTAATTCATTTTCAACCTCATCTGAGTAAAATAATTCATCAGCGTAGCGCAATAAATTATTTAGTGAATTTTGAATGCGATCATGTGACTCAATTGTTCCATCACCTAAACGAATAACCCATTCCGAAGAATGTTTCAAATGGTATCGTGTTTCTTTTAAAGATTTATCTGCAATTGCTGCCAATTGTTTATCAGAAGAATTTACTAATTTTTCAAACAAAGGCTTTCGGAAAGCATCGAATAAAAATTGTCGCATTAGTGTATCGCCAAAATCTCCATTTGGTTGTTCCACTAAAAGTACATTCACATACTCTTTTTCGTAGCGTAATAAACCTAATTTATCGCAATCTCTTCCTTTGTCTTCAATCAGTCCTGCATAATCCAAAATACTCATCGCTTGACCAATTAAATCCAACGATATATTTGTCATTGCGATGTCTTCTTCAAGGATTGGACCGTGACCACACCATTCTGCCAAACGTTGACCAAGAATCAAACTATCGTCTCCTAATCGAAGTAAATAGCGAAATAAAGCTTCGTTTTTCATAGTTTACATGTGTTTGATTCCTTCATGTACTTCGTAAAAAGTTGGATGACGGAAAATTTTCGTGTCAGAAGGTTCAAAATATGCATCTGCATCTGCTGGGTCATTAGCATGAACATAGTTTGATTCAACTACCCAAATGCTAATTCCTTCCGAACGACGTGTGTAAACATCTCTAGCATTATCTAAAGCCATTGTTGAATCTGCTGCTCGTAAGCTTCCAACATGTTTGTGATTTAAACCTTGTTTACTTCTGATAAATACCTCCCAAAGAGGCCATTCCTTTGTTGACATTATTGCTGATTTAATGTAATTATGCTGATTGTTTTTTCTTTCTTTTTTCTGCAAAAGCCAAAGCCGCTTCTCTTACCCACATTCCTTCTTCTTTTGCTTTTCTACGTGCGTCAACACGTTGTTTGTTGCATGGGCCATTTCCATTTACTACTTGCCAAAATTCATCCCAATTAATGGGTGTAAAATCATAATGACCAGTTTCCTCATTCCATTTCAAATTTTCATCTGGAACTTTTAAACCAATCAACTCTGCTTGTGGAACTGTTGCATCAATAAAATTTTGACGTAATTCATCGTTCGATAAACGTTTAATTTTCCACTTCATGGATTGGGCAGAATTTGGAGATTCGTCATCATTTGGTCCAAACATCATTAACGATGGCCACCAAAAACGATTCAAAGCATCTTGCGCCAATTCTTTTTGTTCTGGAGTTCCTTGTGCTAATTTTGTCAAAGATTCATAACCTTGACGTTGGTGAAAAGATTCTTCTTTACAAATTTTAACCATCGCTCGTGCGTATGGGCCATAAGAACAACGACACAATGCAACCTGATTCATAATAGCAGCGCCATCAACTAGCCAACCAATTGCGCCAATATCAGCCCACGAAAGTGCTGGGTAATTGAAAATCGAAGAATATTTTGCTTTACCTGAATGAAGGTCATCAATTGTTGCTTCTCTATCTGCACCTAAAGTTTCAGTTGCACTATATAGATATAAACCATGACCCGCTTCGTCTTGAACTTTAGCTAGCAAAACAGCCTTTCGTCTTAGATTCGGAGCACGTGTAATCCAGTTCGCTTCCGGCAACATCCCTACAATTTCAGAATGTGCATGTTGCGACATCTGTCTAATTAACGTTTTTCTGTAGGCATCAGGCATCCAATCATTTGGTTCTATTTTAACTTCTCGGTCGATTTTATCTTGAAACTTTTGCTCAAGATCGTTAGTTTCTAAAACTTTCATAAGTAATGATTATTTGACAAATATAACTAAAATTTGAGGGGCTAAAATATGATGTAAATCATAAAAGTTAACCCATCATCGAAAACATATAATTCATTCAATTGTTTATCTTTGGCGAATTAAAAAACACTAAATGACTCCTAAATTTCATTCACTTATTATCAAAGATATAAAAAGAGAAACAAAAGATGCTGTATCTATTTCTTTTGATATTCCTGATGAATTAGTAACAGACTATCACTACGAGTCGGGTCAATATTTAACCTTAAAAACAACAATAAGTAACGAAGAAATTCGTAGGTCATATTCTTTGTGCTCTTCACCTTTTGAAAACGAGTGGAGAGTTGCTGTTAAACAAATAGAAAATGGTGTTTTTTCAACTTACGCTAACAAATCACTTAAAGTTGGAAATACTTTAGAGGTTATGACCCCAACTGGTAATTTCAAGCTTACTTCTGTGAAAAACTCAAAAAAATCATACGTTTTATACGCGGCAGGAAGCGGAATAACTCCGATTTTCTCCATTGCTAAAACTATTTTAGAAGAAGAAGAGGGTGATGTTACTTTGTTTTACGGTAATAAAGGATTTTACGGCGTTATTTTTAGAGAAGAATTAGAGGCTTTGAAAAACAAGTATTTAAATCGCATTCGCATCATTCATATTTTCTCACGTGAAAGTCCTGGAAATAAAATACAAAAAGGACGCATAGACAAAGAAAAATGTGGAGAATTATTCAATGCCTTTTTAAAAAACCAATCAATTGATGAAGTGTTTATTTGTGGTCCTGAACAAATGATTTTAAATGTTCGCGAATCACTGATAGAAAACGGTATCGATTCGCAAAATATTCATTTTGAATTATTCGCATCTAACATTAAAAAAGAAAAAACAGCAGATGAAATAGCTAATCAAGCACCTTCATTTGATTCCAAAGTTCAGATTATTCTGGATGGTGACATCATTGATTTTGAATTAGATTCCAATGGAAAAACGATTTTAGATGCTGCTCAAGATGCAGGTGCAGATTTACCTTTTGCTTGTAAGGGTGGAGTTTGTTGTACTTGTAAAGCAAAAGTATTAGAAGGTTCAGCGAGCATGGACGTTAATTACGCATTAATGCCTGACGAGGTTGAAAACGGTTATATATTGACTTGTCAAGCACATCCGACAAGCGAGAAAATTTTAGTTTCATTTGACGATTAAGAAATGGGGATATTTGATATTTTTAAGAAAAAAGAATTTAAACCGAAAGGAAGTAAAGGTTTCCACGAGGTAAGTATTGACTTGAAACGTATAACGAAAGATGCTGTTCAAGTAACTTTTAACATTCCAACGGAGTTAAAATCTAGTTTTGGATTTATTGCAGGTCAATATGTTAATATTGAAGTTTTCCTAAAAGGTAAAAATCAACGTCGCTCCTACTCTATTTGTAGTGGTGAAAATGAGGCACTTTCGATAGCAGTTAAAGCTGTCGACAAAGGAATTGTTTCCAATTGGTTTAATTCAGAAGCTATCTCAGGCGATAAAATTCACATTTCAAAACCAGAGGGAGGGTTTTACTTGACTGATGAGCAGAAAAATGTGGTTGCAATCGCTGCTGGAAGTGGAATTACGCCTATTTTATCGATTGCTAAAAGCTTGGAAGGAAAAGGGAAATTGAACTTATTTTATGGAAATCAAACCCAAGATAAAGCACTATTTTTAGCAGAATTAAATGCTTTAAGTTGCGTTAATCCAACTTACTATCTAAGTCAAGAAACGAAAGAAGGATACAAAAAAGGACGTATTGACAAAGAAAATTTCACCTCAGAAATTAAACAAAACCTAGAATTATTAAAAGCGGACTGCTTTTTAATATGTGGTCCTGAAGAAATGATTCATTCTACGAAAGAAGTTTTAAAATTCTTTGGTGTTCAAGATACCAAAATCAAATTTGAACTTTTTACCACGCCAACGGCAGCTCCCATTT
This sequence comes from Crocinitomicaceae bacterium, assembly GCA_044350515.1. GTDB lineage: Bacteria > Bacteroidota > Bacteroidia > Flavobacteriales_D > Crocinitomicaceae > UBA952. Next base: position 36,232 of record JBILHL010000002.1, read on the forward strand.
TACAAAAAGAAATGAACTTCAAAGGAAAAAGCCACATCAAAGTGACGCTTGACCACGAAGTGACAGCTTTTGACATGCAAGTTCCAGGAGGTACAATACTTGAAATGGTTGAGAAATCAGGTTTAGATGTTCCATACTCTTGTCGTGGTGGTGTTTGTTCTTCTTGTAAAGCTAAAGTTTTAGAAGGAGATGTTGCCATGAAATTAAACTATTCTTTAACCGATGAAGAAGTAGTGAAAGGTTATGTCTTAACCTGTCAATCTGTTCCTCAAAGTGAGAATGTTACACTAACTTACGATGTTTAAAACCGTTGTAATTGTTGGTGCTAGCCGAGGAATTGGAAAAGCACTAGTTGAAAATTTTGCGCAAAGAGAAAATTTCAAAGTGATTGCACTAGCTAGAAATTTGGAGAAAATGCAAGCAGATTTCGCTGGTTTTTCGAGTGTTAGTTGTTTTTCATTTAATCTTGAAAGAAATGTCAAAACACAAGCTGAAGCAATTTTTTTGCAAATTGGAAAAATAGACTTTTTAATCAATAATGCTGGCTTTTTAGTGAATAAACCTTTTGTTAAAATTAGTGCTGAAGAACTTCAGAAATCCTACCAAATCAATCTTTTTGGAGTTTTTGAAACGGTACAGGCAGCTATTCCCTTTTTCAATGTGTCAAGTTCTCACATTGTCAACATTAGTTCAATGGGTGGATTTCAAGGCTCTATGAAATTTGCGGGTTTAAGTGCTTACTCTACATCTAAAGCAGCACTTTGTAGCTTCACTGAATTGTTTTCTGAAGAATACAAAGATTCAACTATAGCAATGAATTGTTTGTGTCTTGGATCGGTTCAAACTGAAATGCTAGAAGAAGCTTTTCCGGGTTACCAAGCACCTTTGAATCCGGAACAAATAAGTGAATACATTTCTGACTTCACATTAAGTGCACATAAATTTATGAAAGGGAAAATAATTCCTTTATCCTTAACAAATCCGTAACAATTAGATTTTTCATTTTTTTTAGTAACTTAGTTGACTAATCTCCCAAATGACAAAACGAACATTGCTCTCCATTCTCGTTTTTTCCTTCTTCCAAACAAGTTTTGGTCAGGACATTCATTGGTCACAGTTTAACGACAATCAATTATTTCAAAACCCAGGTCAAGCTGGGCATTTTGATGGAGACTATCGTTTTATTGCCAACTACCGCGATCAATGGAGAAGTGTTACCGTTCCTTTTAGTACGCTTTCTATGTCTGCCGACGCTAAGTTCAAGGATTACGGAGTTGGTTTATTGCTTTTTCATGACCAAGCCGGAGATGGTACTTTTAGAACTGTAGAGTTTCAAGGAAATGTTTCTCGTTTGTTTAAACTCACAAAAGACTCCACCCATACGATTCGTCCAGGAATAAACTTCGGTATGAATCACCGACAAATTAATTGGGATGCTTTATATTTTGACAGTCAGTATAATGGTTACATTTTTAATCCTTCAGCGGCAACAAATGAAAACTACCAAAGCGACCGCAAAACAAATATTTCCATTGGTGTAGGTTCTTTGTATGAATGGAGGAAAAATGAACGCTTTAAAGTGCTTTCGGGTTTTGGAATTTACAACTTGAATAGACCAAACCAAGGGTTTTATTTCGATAAAATTCAACGAGACATTCGCTTTACAGTATTTGCCAAAGGAACGTTTAAAATCAATCGTAAATGGGATGCAGTTCCAAGTTTACAATTCAATAATCAAGGAAAATACCGGGAATTATTACTGGGAGGTTCCGCAAAATATTACGTTACCTCAAACACAAAAATTTACCAAGCACTTTACGGTGGAATTTGGTACAGAAATCGAGATGCTGCTTACCTTACTTTTGGATATGATTATAAAGATTTTTTCGTGGGAGTTAGCTATGATATTAATTTTTCGAAATTAGTACCAGCCAGCAACGGAAGGGGAGGTTTAGAAATTGCAGTTAGGTACATCATCCGTACGTTTAAACCAAAAAAAATCATTCACCGTGTATGTCCAGATTACATTTAGTTGTTCTATTTATCCTATTTACTTTCCAATCTTTCTCGCAAGCGAAACTCAAACAAATCGTTTCATTTGCTGACGAGCAATTTAAAAAAGGAGATTACTACTACGCGCTTGAATATTACAAACTAGCACTTGCTCAGGATTCTAATTCACTTGAACTTACTTGGAAATATGCAGAAACACATAGAGCTTATAAAGATTACTTTCAAGCAGAAAAATATTATGCGCTTGTTTATGCAAAAGATAACGATTTAATTTATCCAGCAAGTTTACTTAATTTGGGTTTAATGCAAAAGCATAATGGTAATTACAAGCAAGCTTTTGAAACGATGAAATTGGCAAAAAAACGATATAGTGGAGGCGAAGACGATTACCTCTACCGAAAATCGATTCAAGAAGTTGACGCTTGCGCATGGGCAATGAAAAATTACGCTGACACAGCTAAACCCATGAGCCGTTTACCTTTATCTGTTAATTCTTATGATGCAGATTTTGGCCATACAGTTAAAGATAATAAACTTATATTTTCCTCACTTCGAGCTGATTCAATAAAAGATGCAACCCAAGAAGTTTACTCCAAAAGTTATAAAACGAAATTATATGCTTCAGAAATAAAAAATGAGAAGTTTGAAGCCAACAAACAAATCCAAGACTTAATAATTCAAAAACTAAACACTGGAAATGGCACCTTTTCGCTCGATGGTAAGAAATTCTATTTTAGTGCCTGCGAAGATGAAGGGTATAACTACCGTTGTAAAATAATGTTTGCAAATTATTCAAATGGAAAATGGTCGAAAATTGACTCACTAAAGCAAGAAATAAATCCTATTGGAACAAATAACACCATGCCTTTCATTAGTAAATTGAACGGAGAAGAAGTACTCTTTTTCGCATCAGATAGAGAAGGAACAAAAGGAGGATTGGATATTTGGTATGCTTTTACTGATGAAAACAATCGTTTCAAAGCAGTCACAAACGTGGCAACAATCAATTCTATTGACAATGAATTAACACCTTGGATGGACACAGTTGAGAATAAACTTTACTTTTCATCTTCTTGGCATTATGGATTTGGTGGAACAGATGTGTTTTACTCGAAAATTACAGGAAATAAATTTGCAGCACCAGTTAATATTGGTTTACCATTTAATAGTCCTGCCAATGATCAGTACTTTTTCAAGCACAACGATACAACTTATGTTTCGTCCAACCGAATTGGAAGTTACTACTCCAAAAACCCCACCTGTTGCAGCGACATTTTTGCGAAATATCCTCCTAAAAAAGCACCTGAAATTGTTGAAGTAAAAACAGAAACAAAGACGGAAACGAAAACTAATATTGAAACGAAAATCGAAACTGAATTTCAAAAACGCATTAAAGAAAAACTCCCGGTAACACTTTATTTCAGAAATGATGAGCCGGATGCTTCTTCGATGGCAACAGTTACAAAACAAAACTATATCAATACTTATAAATTATACCAAGAACGATATAACCTTTACAAAACAGAGGTTGCAAAAGGTCTTCCACAAAACGAAGCATCCAAAAAACAACGCGATTTAGATGAATTTTTTCAAAAAAATGTGGACAAAGGTGCAACAGATTTAATTTCTTTTACGGACATGATTTTGCAAGAATTAAAAAATGGTTCGGTTGTTACTTTAACTATTAAAGGATTTGCAAGTCCCGTTGCGAAAACAGCTTATAACGTAAACCTGACCAAAAGAAGAATTTCGTCATTAACTAATTATTTCAACGAAACTAATAATGGCGAATTCAAAGAATACATTCAAGGAAAAGGAAAAAACGGAGGAAAGTTAATATTTGCAATTGTTCCTTTTGGAGAATATACTGCAAATCAGACTACAAGTGATGATATAAAAAATCAAAGCAGCTCAGTGTTTTCAAAAGAAGCTGGAATTGAACGAAAAATTCAAATTGAAAATGTGAGTTTTGACAAAGGCGACGTTCCATTTCCAATTGAAAGTTTAAACCCAATTTTTACTGCTGGCGAAGTTAAAAAAGGCGATAAAATAACAGGCTCTTTCAAAATTGATAATATTAGTTCTGAAACAATCGAACTTGAACTAGATAATTCAGATACAGCAATTCAAGCAAGTTTCAATTCCATTAAGGTAGCGCCAAAATCAAGCACAATTGTTACTTTTGTTGTCGATACGCAAACTATGTCGGGACTTTCTAAAAACATGTTCAAAGTGAAGGTGAAAGGATTCCTAGATAGTATTGAGTTCTTTGTTACATCAGAAGTTAAATAAAACATTCCAATAGTGTCAGAAATCCTACTTGATATCCAAAAAACTGAGAAAGTAAATAAACCTAGGCTACAATTTATAGATATGGCAAGAAGTTTTGCCATTCTTTTAATGCTCGAAGGACATTTTACAGGCGCAGGTTTAGCCAATCAATACCGAAACGAAGATTATATTTTATACAATATTTGGCATAACCTTCATGGTTTAACATCTCCCCTTTTCTTCACAGTTACTGGATTAGTTTTCGTTTATCTACTAACAGGAACAAAATCCAACGAGCCATTTTTTCAAAATAATCGGGTACAAAAAGGACTCAAACGCGTTGGTGATTTATTATTTTGGGGTTATTTCATTCAGTTAAATTTATGGAGCATCATTAAATCAATCTACTACGGAACTCCTTTTCAATTTGATTGGTTGGGTGCTTTTCACGTATTGCAATCTATTGGTTTTGGTATTTTCTTTTTATTACTCATTTATGGAATTCATCTTTTTATTAAAAAAGGAGATATTCATTGGTATTATTTAATTGCTGCATTATTGGTTTTCATCGGATATTCTCAAATGAAAGCCCATATTCAGGCTGATGAATTACGAATTGCTGGTTCAACTTTAAAAGCTAATTATTGGCCGAATGGTTTTCCTGCTTTTATTCAAAATATGTTCTACGGTAAATACTCTGATTTTAGCTTTATGCGCTATGCTGGGTATGTATTATTGGGTGGAATGACAGGAAGTCTTATTCGAAAATATGAACACTTAACGAAAAAAAATTGGTTTGGAATTACATTTGTTTTGATAGCTGTATTTTTAAATGTGTTTATTCAATCGCTATTTGTTCAACTTGATACGTTCACAGAAATGATAGGACTTTGCAATAAAGGAGTTTATGAATTAAACAGCACAGCTTTCATGCGTTTTGGGCAAGTCATTGGATTAATTGGTATCTTAATGCTTATCGATGGAAACTTTAAAGTGAAGGCTCCGTTATTCTTAAAACTCGGACAAAACACGCTACCGATTTATGTTATTCATGTTATTATTCTTTATGGCGGGATATTTGGATTTGGATTAAAACCCGATGTAATTAACTTAAATTTAAATCCTTATGCAGCAATTGGGGTTTCTATTATTGCTATGCTTTCATTTACTATAATGGTAAAATACATAGAACCTTTGGAAGAATTCTATAATGCGGTTTTAGGTAAAATCTATTTTTGGCGTAAAAAGAATTAACTTTTTCGCTGTTTCTTTAAATTTCCCATTAATATTTAGTGGAAATCCCTTTGCTCTTTTCATCAAAAGCACTTTCAACTTCGACCTTTCAAATTTTCCTTTTCAATAAATTCCTATCTTTACTTTATTGGATAAGCAAACTAAATATTGGAAAGATTTCTTGAATGGTGACAACGATGCACTCGCTAAATTATACGTGGATTTATTTGAGCCGTTAGTTCTAAAAGCTATCTATTATACAAAAAATCCAGAAGTTGCTCGGGACATTGTCAGTAGTTTATTCGTCTCTTTGATAGAGTTGCCTTATGAAGAAAGATGCAAACGTTGGGAATGCATTGAAAATCATCAAGCATTGTTAATTGCAATTGTGAGAAATAAGTGTTTGGATCATTTAAAAATTTCTCAAAACCGAGTTCGAATTAATCGTGAACTTTTTTCGGAAACAACAACTGAAACAGAAACAACTGCTATGATTGCGCATTTAACGGTTTGCATAGATGAATTAAAAAATGATGAAAAAGAATTGGTAGAAATGCACTTGCAAGGATTTAACAATACTGAAATTTCTGAAAAATTGAATTTGAGCGAGAAAACTGTCAGAAATAAACTAAGTTTGACACGAAAATCCTTGTGGAAATTGTGGCATCAATTGGTTGTAATAATTGCCTTATTATGGAATTAAAAGATTTAAAAGCATTGTTAGAACACCCAAACCAACTTCAATTGGAACTGGAAAAATTGCGTTCAGATGTTCATCTTTCGGAAGAAATTAAAGGATTTATTGTGCTTTATGATAGTTTTGAAGGGGATTGCGAAGCCATCAAGAATTACCTATCAACGACTGAAAAACAAATTCTTGCGCCATCACAGGCTAAAATAATTCCTTTCTCAGTCCTAAAATATGCAGCTGGATTCGCTTTGCTAATAGGACTTGGAGGTTTTTTATATTATTACTCAACCACAAATCCTTCAACAAATCTTAGCTCAAAAAACGCAAAGAAAAAAGATGTTTTCACTGAACCTGGGATTCCTATTTTTATGGGCGAAAATCCTAAAATTGAATGGGGAAGTTTGATGTTTGCGATTGAAGAAGAAAGTACTTCAAAAGCAATTTTAGAATGGCGAAAAATTCAAAAAATTGCACCTGAAAATGATACGGTTCTTTATTTTGGCGGCATCGTTTATTTCAACAACAATCAAATACAAAAAGCTGAGAAATTTTTTAAGAGAAATCATCAAATTAAAAGTTCATACAACGATCGTTCGCTTTATTTCATAGCAATGATTGATTGGAAACGAAACAAACGAGAGGAAGCAAAGAAAAAGTTCCAAAAACTTACTTCTTCAACTGATTTAGAACTAAAAAAAGCTGCAAAGAATCGTATTGAAGAAATTGATAACACTTCAGAATAAAAAAATGAGTTGACTTAATTTCTAAATCAACTCATTTGCATTCTCAAATTTTTCGTCGACGTTTTCGGTTATTTATGTACGAATCAACGGCTTCTTTGGAAGTATACCAGACATTTCCTTCTTTATAAGCATCAATCTTTCCTTGTCTAGCCAACAGACTCAAATATTCCTGACCATAGGGCAAGCGTTCTTCTTCAATAATCGTCGTTATTGCTGAATATTCATACGTTGAGCCAGGAAGTGCTGCCAAATAAATGTTCAAGGTACGTTCTACGGCTTGAATCATTAACAATTGAAGTTTCTTATACTGCCCATTGTTTGCTTGATTCAAAGCTTCGTAATATTTCTTCCGATCAGCTCTTAGAATAATTGCTGGAGGATAACCATTTCGCAATAAAAGTAGGTTCATTGCCAAACGAACAGTTCTTCCATTTCCGTCAAAAAAAGGATGAATCCAAACGAAACGATGGTGAAAAAGTGTCGCCAAACTGATTATATTCAACCCATCTGGATTTAACTGAATCCATTCCACCAATTCATCAAACAATCCACTCACTTTTGATGCCGCAGGAGGTGTGAAATTTGCTCCATTAATTCGGAAATTTCCTGTTCGGATTCTTCCAGCATAATGTTCTTCAATGTTATTCAACACAATTTCGTGCAATTTCAGGATATCTATCCCGCGCACTGGTTCAGAAGCATCTGCCAATTTGTATAAAAAGGAAATGGCTTTGTGGTGATTGAACGTTTCAAAATGCTCGCGTAGACTTTTCCCTTTTACGGTCACACCTTCCTCCAGAATTAGTTGGGTTTCTCGAAGAGTAATGGTATTTCCTTCAATGGCATTGGAATTATAAGTCCATTCCAGCGCAAGATTTGCTTTGATTTTTTCAACGATAAATGATGGAAGTGGTCGATATGAATCCAATTCTTTTTTCTTGGATTCCAACCTTGAAAGATGAACTTTGATTTCTTCGTCTACAATAAATTGATTTCGCCACATAATATCGTTTTAACCACAAATTTAACTATACCGATATTAACTATCAAGCATTTTCAATTTTTTCACATAAATAATTTAAAAATGAAATGATTTACGATTCCCAGTGTAAATAAAACCGGAGCACAATTGCGACCAAAGCTAAAAGAACTAAAAACGCTTGCCACGATTTATCTGTCGTTATTGCTGGTTCTGGTGCTAAACGCAAATCTTTTACGTTGGAGGTTAGTTGTAATCCCGCCCAATAGATTGGATGTGCTTGTTCGCCCGTATGCGATTTGAAGTAATTTTGTTTGGCAGTATAAAGTGCATCTTCTACAGAAAATCCTGCCTTTAATTTTAGATAAAACTCCTCCATAATTTCTGCCGAACTCTTGTCAATTGTAGCATGGCGAGATGCAATTACAGCCTTGGCTCCATTCTTAAATAAATTAATTTGTAAGTAATTATTTGAATAGGTATAAAACTCAAAAAAGCCAGCAAAACAATTATTCACAACAATTAATTCACGTTTACATTTGTTTATTTTGACAGAAGACTGGATAAAATCTTTGCCTTGATCATTTAATAATATTAGATTTTTGGCGGTGCCGGTTGGTTTATAAATTGTCATATTCCCGTGACCAACAACATTTAAAATTCCATGTTTATTGAATATTGAATTAAAATTTTGAACATCATTATAAATTTTTCCTTTCCACTGATGAATTACAGAATGCATCATTTGATTCATGAAGGGTAATCTTGCCCTTTTTGGCTGATTAATATTTAAAAAATCGATTTTATTTGATATGGTACTTTTTTGGTCAATGAAAAAATCAATAGGATTGTAAATGAATACAAAATTGAATCTTTTAGCTAAATAATTTAATTTATCAAACGAATTACCTACGGTATCAGAAATCATAGCAGGGAATTCTTGTCTAGAATCAATTGAAAGGTAAATTTTATTTATCCCTTTTATGTTTTGTTCGATTGGTTTAAAATAATGATTGTATTTGTTAAATGCCTTTTTTTTGAAATTAGACAAATTATTTATTGAAAGATCCATCGTTCCGTATTCTTCTGAATCATTAAAAGATGAAACAGTAATCCTATTTTTTGTAATTAAAATATTCTTTTTTTCTTTAATAAGATTGTAATTCATGAACAACAAAAAAGCTTCATTTTTTTTAAGTTTTTTTTGCACTTCTTTTACAATGTTTTCATTATTAAATTTACTTTTTGCTAAGTATTTATAAGAGCTAATTACATTATTTGTTAACCGAATTAGATAGAATTTATTCTTTGTTTTTTGATATAAATATTCATCTAAAATGGCTAAAGAAATGTATGGTGAAATATTGTAAGAATCATGCGCCACATTTTTCTGACTTTTAATATATTCATCCCAATCAGCTGTTAGCGATGTAATATCTGAGTAGAATTGTTTGAATTTTTCGGCGGAAACGTTATTTATTATATCGTCACTTATTTTATATTTAATTAATGACAAGACTTGTAGAAAAGGTTGGTTTTCATTGTCATAATGAGCATTCTTTTTATACAAATAATAACATTCATTAAACACCTCATCGCCTTTTTCTTTTTCCCCATAACAATAGAAAGCTAAGGTTTTCAGCGAAAGGACGTTCATTTTTAAGTTCAAATCAGATGGATTTATTATTTGAAGTGCTTTATTATAATGGCCAATTAATTCTTTAAACAATTGATGCTGATAAGCTGAAAATTTTTTCTGTTGTTCTTTTGTCTTTACGAAATAATTAATCATATCCAGTTTTCTAGTACCCTTACTTCTGAATATCAATGCCTCTTCACATGAAAAGTGTTTATAGCTTTTTAATATTAACAAGGAGGAATCAAAATAATTCATTATTGGAGCGAGGTGTACCTTTCTTGTTTTATCATAAACTAAGCCACTTGTTAAACCTCTTCTATATAGAAAGGTTGTTCCATAAACCTGATAAATAAAATGAAACGGAACTTTAAATCTTTCATTCCAGTTTTTTCTCAGTAATCTCATCGATTCATCAGAGAATTTAGTTGCTTTATCACCAACCATATTAAAATGCCAAAAAGCAGCTTTTTCAGCCAAGTAATAAGCTTTATAAATATCTCCTTTGTCTTTATTGAGCTGATATGCCGCTTCAGAAGCTCGTAAAAAACCATATAAATCTTCACTAAAATATAAAGCCTTAGATTTTAGAACTAGAATGGTGTATTTATCTGTACTCTTAAGAGTTTCTTTTAATAACCTATTGGCTAATATATTAGCTTGGCGGTGATTTCCTTTTTCTATTAATGATTCAATCCTGGAAATTTGTTGTTGTACACGCTCTTTTCCTTTATTCCTCTGGAAAGAGAACAGAAAAAAAATTGAAAAAATAAGAAGCCAAAAATTGCGAAACATTAAGGACAAAAGAAAGGAATTATACTGAAATATTTTTGCAGTTATGTAACTTGAAACAAAAAATAATCCCACTAACTGAAGCTGATGGTATTTAAAGTAAAGTTTCGCAGGATAAAAGTTCCGCAGTATTTCAAATCCTGCGGAACTTTGCCTGCGGAACTTTAATTTAAATAGAATTTTTCAAACCTGAATCCTTTTTTTTGTCTGTCAATTTAATAGGTAAAAAACATTTACCCATTTTCTATTTAACCCGGCGAATCATTTCTATGGTGTAATCTGCTAGAAAAAGAGGAATATTCAACAAGCCATCTCTGTATTGTAAATTTTTCAATGAATACCGTATTCTTAATGAAGGATTAAACTTTTCATTGTATAACGAGAGACTTCTACTTTTAACATTTTCATCGCTCTTCACTTCGATTGGAATAATTTCATTTTCAATTTGAATTAAAAAGTCAACTTCAGCAGTATTTCCAGATGTCCAATATCTAGGAGGAGTTTTTAATTGAGCAACCAAACTTTGTAGGATGTAATTTTCTATCAACGCACCTTTAAACTCAGAAAAAAGGCGATTTCCTTCTAAAAATACGCTTGGTGAAAGCTTAGCTAGGTTTCTTATAATTCCAACGTCTAAAGCATATAATTTAAATGCACTTTGATCGTCATAAGCGCTTAGTGGTAATGATGGCTTTGTATTTAATTTCACTTGATATACTATTCCTGCATTTATCAACCATTGAATTGCATCTTCATATTCTCTTGCTCTTGCTCCCGTTCGAATTAATTGATAAATGAATTTTTTGTTTTCTCTCGCAAGTTGGGCTGGCAACGAGTTAAACACTTCGCCAATTTTAGCAACGTTTGTCATAATTGGATGTTTCGCAAAATCACCTTTGTACGAAAGAATTAGATTATTTAATGTTTCGTCTGTATTTTCAAATGTATTCGAGTCGTTAAATGATTTAACAATTGCTGGCATTCCTCCTGTAATCATGTATTTTTTGAAATGATGTAATAAATCATTAAAAAAATAGTCAGGAATGAGATCTAGTGCATCTAATTGCTCTACATACTTCGATAAAGAATTACTCCAATTAGGTAATACTTCTCGAAATGTCATTGGATAAAGTGTTAAAAATTCAACTTTCCCAACGGGAAAAGAATTGCCTGAATTTAACAAAATACCCAAAAGTGAGCCAGCGCATATAATTGGAATTTCAGGTTTTTGTTCTGCAAAATATTTTAAGGTATTCAAAGCCTCAGGGCATTCTTGAATTTCATCTAAAATGATCAATGTTTCGCTATTTATTTCTTTACCACTGATAAGCGAAAACGACTCAAGGATTCGATGTGTATCTTTATTTTTTTGAAAAAAATCTTTTAACTCTGGACGTTCGTCAAAGTTGAAGTAAATAAATTGAGAAAAGGCATGTTCTCCAAACCAACGCATAAGATAGGTTTTACCAACTTGTCTCGCTCCTTGCAGAATTAATGGTAACCTCTCGGTTTTGTTTTTCCATTTAATTAATTGAAGTTGTAGGTTTCTTTCCATTTATAAGTGGGTAAAATGTGATTATTTACACAAATATAACATTTATTTTGTGATTTTAGGAAAAGTTCCGCAGGATTTAAAATCCTGCGGAACTTTTCCCGCAGCACAATTTCATTAACTGTTACCATATTACCTTGTGCACGAATTAAATGAATAAATTCAAACCATTGAAATGGTTATTGGATTATCACGAAATATCCCTTAGGTGAGGGGTTAAATCTTCACCTAAGGGATAACCCCCAAGACAACAAATCTCAAATTATTTTGAATAACGATAATCCTTAATTTTGTGATATAAACCCGATAATATGAAATCTGTCAGTGCAATCATTTTGTTTTTTATGCTTTTCGTTTCTGGATTTGCAAGCTCGCAAGTAAGTCAAACGGATACAAACACCTATGTAATCAAAAAAAGCAATGGCACTGAATATATTGGTAAAATTATAAGTGATGATGGAAGAGAAGTATTAATAGCAACGAAGGAATTAGGAAACATCTATATACCGAAAGCTGATATTATTTCAATTAAAGTCGTAGATATTGAGAAAGAAATGGTGAATAATGAATATCGTGGTAAAGGTGTATTTACAACACGTTATCAATTTTCAACGAATGCATTTCCAATAGAAAAAGATGAAAACTATGCATTGATTAATTTATATGGACCGGAAGTTCATTTTGCTATAAATAAGCGAATATCAATTGGATTAATGGCAACATGGATAGCAAGCCCTTTAGTTTTAGCCGTAAAATACACCATTCCTACTTCCAATGAAAAGATCAATTTTGGATTTGGAACGCTGTTAGGAACAACTGGATATTTAAATCAAGCGAAAGGATTTGGAGGGCTACATTGGGGTATGGTTACCTTTGGAGACCGAGCTAAAAACGTAACTTTATCACTCGGATATTCTTACTTCAAACCTGGACTATCAAGATACGACACATTTTATCAACCGGGTACTTATGTTAATGAATCCTATTATAGTAATATAATTGAAAAAGTGAATTCACCATTAGTATTAGCTCCTGTTTTAGGTATAGCGAGTATAGCTCCCGTTGGAAAAAAAGCGAGTTTTATCCTTGATGCAATGTTCATTTTAGGTAAAACAAGTGGTGAGAAAGAGCAAGATATTACCAACTATTATAACGATCAAAATCAAATAACTTACAGTGTTGTTTCGGAATTAAGAAGTGTAACGTACCCTCGAATAAATTTTGTATTTATGCCTGGGATGCGTTTCCAAAAATCTGAAACGAAGGCCTTTCAAGTTTCTCTAGCCGGGATTATTGGCTATGCGGATGATTTATACTCATTTCCTGTGCCAATGTGTAGCTGGTTCTATAAGTTCTAATACCAATTAACAAGAACAAAAAAATCCCACCAACCAAAGATGATGGGATTTGTGAAAAAAGTTCCGCAGGATTAAAGTTCCGCAGGATTTGAAATCCTGCGGAACTTTCAAATCCTGCGGAACTTTACTAACCGAAATAATATTTCCTTGTGCGCTAATTAAATGAACGAACCTCAAACCATTGAAATGGTTATTGAATTTTTGGTATTTCTCTTTAGGTTCGGATTTAAATCCGAACCTAAAGAGAAACCACAATAACAAAAAATGGTTTTAACCATTTATCCATTAAATAATCGAAATTGAAATGGGGGTTTGATTTGGGGGTTTAGGTTTTTGAAATAAACTGAAATTTCTCAAAAAACAATTTTTTTAAAAAATCCCGCCAATATAAACTGACGGGACTTAATCAAAATTACTTAAAACAATAAAAAATTTAAATATTAATAAAATAAATTTGAAAACACGTAATAAATAATAGTTTAAATATGGAGTAACAAGTTAATTATTAGCAAAATAGTAGGCAATTTTTTGCCAAACAGTAGGTTTTATTTTCCTGTTTTTTTCCTCATAGTATGAACAGTCGACACCTTGTTGTTTTAATTTATTTATTCCTAATTCTAATTTGTCAGATATTGCTTTTCTCTCTTTTGGGGAGGAAATATTAGAGCCTTGTACTATCAACTGTTCAATAATATTTGTAATTTCTTCTTTACTAGTACCAAACTGTATTGAAGCAATATCCTTTATTTTAGAATCTTGTCTTTCTTTCATTAAATATTCTTGCTCCTCTCGCAAACGGTCGGCTTCAGCTTGTTTAATGTCAGCAGCAGCCATTTTTTCCATAAAACCTGGTCCAGAATTATTATTATTAGATTTTGAAGTGTAATTATCTTCTGATGAATTATTGGATTTTTCTGAATTCTGTGAATTAAACTCATTAAGGCATTTATTACTACAAAATAGCTTAGCTCCAAAACCGAATGATTTATTATAAACCCATCCTTTAGGTGTAGGATCGTAATTCCCACTTTTATAACCTTCTTTTCCACAATGATAACATGAATAGTCACTCATAATATATAAATTTAATTTCCCCCTACTCTTCAGCTTTTCAGGTTTCGCTCTTACTGAAAATCAGCAGTAAGTCTGTTTTGGTTTTGCAATTTTAAATCAAACAACTGCAACCAATTTGCAGTCTTAAAATTATTTTGCTTGCCATTTTAAGTTCAAATTTCCAGCTTGTTTGAATTGGTAGCTGTTGCTGTTTTTGTCAAAAATTAAAGGGCACTGAAATTCGTTTTTGAGCACGTTTAAATAGTTAAACAAACTGCGTTCAGAAATTTCAAGCTGCGCTGCAAACTGAGCTGCAGAACCAGTATTACTTTGTTTTACTCCTAAATAAATGCGTTGCAAGGTTGCCAGTTGTTTATTATTAAAAACAGTATCTGTTTGTACAATCGTTTGGGCTTCTTCGTATTTCCAATTCAACGCACCATTTTCAGAAAACAGGTAGCTTTGCTTGAAATTATTCCATACAATGGGAGCGTTCAACTCCTCGCGAATAAACTTGGTGTAATTGTAAATCATTCGCTCCGAAACACCTAATATCTTTGCAACATCAGCAGGTTTTCCCGTTTGTTTGCGCTCTACTAAATGAATAAATTTTCTCAATTTCTCTAAATGCATATACCACTAAGTAGAATGAGAAAAGAATTTGTCCCGATTACGCTACACTTTTTGCAAGCAATCGTTTTACAACTGCTTTCAACCAAAAGAAATAGATTCATTTCATTAGTGACAATTCTACTTTCTCGCGCATCTGGCTCGCAAGATTCCACCTCAGATAGATTTTTCCATCATCGGTGCAAAGAAAAATCAAGGGAGTGCAATCAGTTTGCAGTTTGAAATTTTATTCTTTTCTAAATTATTATACTTACTAGTATGTGCCCAAATTTTAGACGTAAGGTGTTAGATGTCAATTTTATACGTTTTTGATAATTTATAGAAAGTTCCTTAGGATTTCAAGTTTCGCAGGGTAAGTTCCGCAGGATTTGAAATCCTGCGGAACTTACCCTGCGAAACTTACCCTACGGAACTTTTCTTACAAAAACGCTGGCGGCTTACGGATTTCAATCTTCGCATCTTTAAATACGGACGAAGTATTGCGAATGCTAAACAAGAAACTTTTATTTCCTCCAATTGGCGTCCAGAAGAACGAAAGCGCCCAACAATGCATGTTGCGATTCAATGAGAAATAAAGGTTGGTCACCTCAAATTCTTGTAAATTCAAGTTTAAATTCCCAGAAATATTCCAACGTTTTGTAAAACTCATATCACCATTCAAAACCAATGTTTGCACTTGATTGTAGATTTTTGGGGAAGTAGTTGTTATATTTTGATTGGCATTAATGGTGTAAACGTGCGACAATGACATTTTCCAAGGAATATCAAAATAGATGGCGCGCTCAGGATACAACGCAAAATAGTTGAAGTCGCTATTCCAATTCGTATTCAAACGTTCACCTGTTTCCTGAATTTTTTTCCGGTCTTTTGGTGGTGCAATAGTCAATGCGGTAGTTAAACCCGTTGTTGTGAATCGTCCAAGTCCTTGATCATTCAATAAGGCATAAGCACCAATAGTTTTTCCATTCGTTTCGTTCCAGCCATAAGGACTAAAAGTAGCATTGGAAACAAAGTTTAACCAATCAACTGGACTAATTCTCAAAGCTAGTGTGATGTTGGATAAATTCATAGAATCTTTCATAAAATCGTAATTCCCATTGATGGAAAATTGGTCGATTAAGCGTGTTTTTTTGAAGTCAGTCACGGTGTCTTTATCTGATTTATATTTTAATTCAAACGTGTTATTGATACCAAAATTCAAAAATGCCGCTTGACTCGAATTACCAACGTTGTAAATACTGCGCTCAAAAGGTGAATAAGTTACAAGCGATTGATTCACGCCCACATTTTCTGAAATTAAAGGATTCAACAAGGGAACATAACGAAAACCAACACTTGGAGTCATGAGGTGGCGCATTTTTGCTTTTTTCTTACCAATAAATTGATAATATGTATAAAGCATCGTTGTCAAACTCACATTCATATTGAATTCGTGACCCATTCCATATTTTTTGATAGTATCAGTTATTGTTTTATTAGTTACAATGTCATACGATTTATCCACTTGCTGAAAGTTAATTTTGTTACCATAATTAATGGAAGGATTGATTTTGATGGTGTTACCAATTAAGCCAAATGTTGTTTGTAGTGCCGCAGATTGCGAAATTCCATTTAAGAATTGATCGGATATTCGTTGAAAATCACCTTGAGACAAAAGAGTATCGCTAAAATTAGAACGATTTTGACCCTCCAAATTATACGTCAAACCAATGCGAGCTATCGTTTTTTTCCATTCTTTGTTCGGTACTTTGAAGAGATTTTTGAATGGGAAAACACGTGTTAAATTGGCATTAAAAATTGGACTAACTAAAGAAATATTTTTTGCAAGCGAATTCTGGCGTATTGATAATTTCATTCCCATTGTCAACGGTTTTCCAGGAAATAAACGATTGATATTGATGTCAGAATTAAAGGAATTATTAAAAAAATCAGGATTTATTGGGTCGAGGTTGTTTTTGGTGGTATTATCAGAAATGAAATTTACGTTGGAAGAAAAATTCCAATAAGGATTTGACTTTGGTTCTTTGCGATGCGACCAATTTACAATTATTTTATTTTGACTAGAACTATCAGGGAATCCTGCTCGAAACTGCTGAAAACCAACAGATAGTCTTCCTGAAAAACCATAACGTTTTGAATAATCTAAATCGTTTCGCAAACCCCAACTTCCTCTGCTGTAAAGATTGGCATAAAGTGAAGTTTGCAAATTATCATTGATTGGAATATAGTAACCTAAATTCTGGAATCCAAATCCATACTGAGAAAGCGGGACAAATTCAGGGAACAACAAACCAGAAGTCCGTTCTTTTTGATTCGTTGGTAATAGTGCAAAAGGCAAACCAAATGGTGTTGGAATTCCTTTTACCCATAAATTCATTGGTCCTGTAACAACGCGTTCATTCGGCACAACCACGCCTTTCGACAATTGGAAATGATAATGTGGTTCCTCCAAATCGCAGGTCGTTAAACGTCCTTGTCGCAAATGAATTTCGTCGTTCGGATGTCGTTTGGCAATTCCCATGTGGAAATAAAACTCATCTTGCTTAATGGAAAGTTCTTCCAAAAATCCTTTTTTGGTCTCGGTGTTATAGCGCAATTTATGTGCGGTCACCACCTCTGAACCATCTGTAAATGTTGGAAATTCGACCTTGTTGCTATCTTTATCATACGCATAACTTGCTGAAATTTCATTGGTATTCATATCCACCAAAATATATCCTGCAGTCATGTTTACTTCGTCCATTTGGATTTTTGCGTCTCCATAAAGATGCACTTGTTTCTTTTTCAAATCGTTGTAAATAGAATCTCGAGCACTGTAGCGAATGATGCTTTCCAACGAATTATCGTTCATCACAAGCGTATCTTTCGGTACAACTTGCGCTGTAACAAAACCTTGAATGTACATTATTAACAATGTAACGAAGAAAAGTTGTTGTATGTTGATATTCTTGGTCAAGCTATGGTACTAATTTTGTAACATGGAGGAAATTGGTGCAAAACTACCAAAATTCAGTGTGCGAATGAAAAACGAAAAACAAGTGAAATTATTTGCTCAGCTCTTATTGGTATTTTTTTGTGTCTTTACATCAACTGGATTTTCTCAAAGTGGTAAAGCAGAAAAGCAATTAATCAAAACTGTTGTTATTGATGCTGGTCATGGAGGAAAAGACCCTGGCTGTCATGGTAATTTTGCGCATGAAAAAGTGGTTTGTCTAGAAATGGCTTTAAAATTAGGGACATTAATAAAAACTAAATATCCCGAAGTTAAAGTTGTTTACACACGTGACAAAGATGTTTTTGTAGAGTTGATTGAGCGAGCAAACATCGCTAATCGTAATAAAGCAGATTTATTTATTTGTATTCACGCCAACGCTGGAAGTTCCGCCGCTTTTGGAACAGAGACGTATGTTTTAGGTTTACACAGAACTGAAGCACAGCAAAAAGTAATGGAACGCGAAAACTCAATTATCGCTTTAGAAGACGATAAAGGTGCAAAGTACAAGGATTTTGATATGTCGCCAGACGCCATTATTGCCAAGCAATTACAAGGTGCAGTTTACTTGAATCATTCAATTATTTTTGCTGAAAATTTACAGCGTGAGTTTAAAAAAATTGGTCGCTATGACCGTGGTGTGAAACAAGCAGGTTTTTTAGTTTTATACAAAACAACAATGCCAAGTGTATTAATTGAGACCGGCTTTTTAACCAATCCAACGGAAGAAAAATTTTTAGGGGTGAAAGATGGACAAGATCAAATGGCCAATTCCATGTTTAAAGCTTTTGAGAATTATAAAAATCAGATGGAAGGTAAAACCGTGGTTAAAGAAACTTCCACTAACTCAACGCCCGAAAGGAATCCTCCCGTAACAAATACGAACACTCCAACTGTAAATCAAGTAAATCAAGCAGTGACAAAAGACAGCACAGGATTAATTTTTCGCGTTCAAATACATACTTCAGAAAAGCGTACTTCTTTAACTTCTTCTCGCTTTAAAGGAATGGAAACATTTGAATATCAACAAGATAATCTTTACAAATATTGTGCTGGGTTCTTTCAAAATGACCTTCAAGCAGCCAAAAACCACAAGAATGAGTTAATTGAAAATGGCTTTCAAAATGCTTTTGTTGTAGCTTTCTTTAATGGCGAACGAATTAGTATTGAAAAAGCTATTAAATTAGCAGAAAAAAAATAGCTTGAAATTCGCAAAAGAAATAAAAGTAGGAGTGATTGCTGTTATTGCAATCGTAATCCTGGTAGCTGGAGTCAATTTTCTAAAAGGGAATAGTTTTTTTGGCGGCGATGAAAAATACATTGCTTACTTCCCTAACTCTGGAAATATAATGGTTTCGAGTAATGTTACCCTAAACGGTGTTGTTGTTGGAAAGGTAATGTCCATCGAAAATATTCCTACCAATCCACCTAATAGAAGGGTGAAAATTGTTTTCAGTATCCAAGACAAAAATATCAAATTACCAAAAGGTACTGTTATTGAAATTGGATCGTTAGACGTTTTGACTAAGGCGATAATTATTCAAATACCCCTGAATTTCAACAAAGGCTATTACAAGGCTGGAGCTGTTCTTCCTGGCAAATTGTCAATTGATATGATGTCGCAAGTGAAGCAATACGCAGACCCGATTTCACAGCGCTTGCAAGCTATGATGAGTTCAATTGACAAAATGGTTGTCTCACTTGGTGCTTTTTGGGATACAACAGCAACCTCCGAAATTGAAGGAAGTTTACGCCAAGTAAAAATCACAATTGAAAAATTAGGGAACGTTGCTGAAGAAATCGAATCTTTCGTTGGAGAAGAAAAGATTCAGTTTGCGAAAATCATGACTAATGTTGAAAACATAACAGGAAATTTGAAGAAAAGTAACGATCAAGTAACAGCAATTATAGGTAACACTAAGAAAATCTCCGACGATTTAGTAACTGCTGATTTTAAAAGTGTGGTCTTAGACGCTCAAACAACCATTAAGAAATTGAACTTAGTTTTAGCTGATGTAGAAAACGGAACAGGCACAATGGGTAAATTATTGAAAGATGAAAAGCTTTATACCGAATTAGTTGAAACGAACAATGAGCTACAAAATCTTGTTAATGATTTGCAATTGCATCCTGAAAGATATATCCATTTTTCAGTATTTGGTGCAAAAACTAAAGGTGTACCGTTGACATCTCAAGAAGAAAAGAAGTTTAGAAAATTATTGGATACCATCCCAGATTAAGATAAAAATATGATTCAAATTATCGTTTTCGCACTTATTTCCATCGTCGGGTTTGGCGTTTTTGGATACAATATTTGGAAAGTTCGCAGCAATATTCTACTCGGAAGAGACATTGACAGAAAAGGAAATTCAAGTGAACGATGGAAAACGATGTTTTTGGTGGCATTTGGTCAACAAAAAATGTTCAGTAGACCTATTCCAGCTTTGTTGCATTTAGCGATTTATGTTGCTTTTGTAATTACACAAATAGAGTTAATCGAAATAATCGCCGATGGACTTACTGGAAATCACCGTCTATTCTTTACTTCTTTAGGTGGTTTTTATACGTTCATGATTAGCTTTATTGAAGTACTTTCTTTTTTGGCATTAATTGCAACATTCGCTTTTTTAGCAAGAAGAAATTTGTTAAAGTTACCAAGATTTACAATGAAAGAACTTGTAGGTTGGCCAACAAAAGATGCGAACTTGATTCTTATAATGGAAATCGTTTTGGTTTCTTGTATTTTCACAATGAACACTTCAGATGAGATTTTATACCGTATCGGTGGTTCACATGCAATTCATGAAAGTGGGTCATTTGGGTTTTTACTTTCTTCTTTCTTTGCCGATTTATTGATGCCTTTATTCAAAGATGGTTATCCAACTTCTGAGTTAGAATTGATAGAGCGAATTGGATGGTGGGGACATATCGCTATGGTTTTTGCATTTTTAAACTACCTTCCTTATTCCAAACATTTCCATATTGTATTGGCGTTTCCAAATACTTATTTCTCCAACTTGGAAAATAAAGGGAAATTCACCAACATGGAAGCTGTTACCAATGAAGTGAAATTGATGTTGGACCCAAGTGCAGATCCATTTGCAGCACCAGCTGACCCGAATGCTACACCTCAACGGTTTGGAGCAAAAGATGTGCAAGATTTAACTTGGAAAAATTTGTTGGACGCATACACTTGTACAGAATGTGGTCGTTGTACTTCGTCATGTCCAGCGAACCAAACAGGTAAATTATTGTCGCCTCGTAAAATCATGATGGACACCCGTGACCGTTTGATGGAAGTGGGCGATAATTTGCGTCAGCAAGGAAAAGATTACGACGATGGTAAAAGCTTATTCTCGTATATTACAGAAGAAGAAGTTTGGGCATGTACTAGTTGCAACGCTTGTGTTCAAGAATGTCCTGTAAACATAGATCCACTTTCGATAATTATAGATTTGCGTCGCTATTTAGTGATGGAAGAATCAAAAATGCCATCAGAATTGACGGGAATGCTTACAAATATTGAAAATAATGGTGCACCTTGGCAGTTTTCACCAAGTGACCGATTAAATTGGGCTAAAGAAGATTAAGCTATGAGTTTGAATGTACCTACAATGGCAGAAATGCTAGCTAAAGGCGAAACGGCAGATGTATTATTCTGGGTGGGATGCGCTGGAAGTTTTGATGATAGAGCAAAGAAAATTACAAAAGCATTGGTGAAGATTTTAAACCATTGCAACGTGAAATTTGCAGTCCTTGGAACAGAAGAAAGCTGTACAGGCGATCCTGCAAAACGCGCTGGAAATGAATTCACGTTCCAAATGCAAGCAATGATGAATATTCAAGTTTTGAATGGATACGAAGTCAAAAAAATCGTGACGGCTTGTCCGCATTGCTTCAACACCTTGAAAAATGAATATCCTGAATTGGGTGGTACTTATGAAGTGGTTCACCACACACAATTGATTCAAGATTTGATCAATACAGGGAAATTAGCTTTAGAAGGAAGTCAAACGTATAAAGGTAAAAAAATCACTTTCCACGATCCTTGCTATTTAGGTCGAGCAAATGATGTTTACGAAGCACCAAGAAGTTTAATTGAAAAATTAGATGCGGAATTGGTGGAAATGAAACGTTGCAAAACAAATGGACTTTGTTGTGGTGCTGGCGGTGCACAAATGTTTAAAGAAGCGGAAAAAGGAAATAAAGAAATCAATGTTGAAAGAACGGAAGATGCTTTGGAAACACAAGCAGGAATCATTGCAACAGGTTGTCCTTTTTGTAATACAATGATGACAGATGGAGTTAAAAACTTCAATAAAGAAGATGAAATTAAAGTATTAGACGTTGCTGAATTAATTGCAAATGCTGCCGAACTTTAGTCAACTTTTCCCGAATTTACCTGCTCATAGTCGCGTTTGGTTATATCTTGCCGATAGAAAACTCGATGGAACAGAATTGCAGTACGTCAATGAACAAATGCAACATTTCTTGTCAAATTGGGCAGCACACAACAAAAAACTTACTTGCGACGGAGTTTTGCTTTTTAATCAATATCTAATCCTGGCAGTGAATGAAGATATTGAATCAGCTTCTGGTTGTTCGATTGACAGTTCAGTTCGTTTTGTAAAAAGTCTAGGGGCAGAATTGAATATCGATTTTTTCAATCGCTTAAATGTGCTTGTAATCGAAAATCAAGAACCAGTCATTCGCTCTTATTTTGAAGCTGTTGAGAATAAGCTACACTTCATCAATCCAATGATTACAAAGTTGGAAGAATTAAGAGAAATCAATTGAATTTTACCTTTAAAGTGGTATTCCAATAACCATTTTTAATTCCGTACTTCGTTCTCGAAATCTCAAAGAAATGAAAACGAATACCCAAACTCATAATTCAACTTTCCATTTAGTTTCCAAAGAAAAAGTAAATCTGATAGAATTAAAAGAAGCGCATATTTTCTTTCTTGAGAAAATCATTCCAGAAATAGAACTACACTTTTTATTGGTTACGGAACAATGTTCAACAATTGATAAAAAGTTGGTTGCATCTTATTCTCTAAAATTCAAGCAGTTTAGTGCTACACTTCACGACCATATTTTATTGGAAGAAAAGTATATTTTCCCTTATTTGGAAGGTAAATCGATGCCATCTGAGAAAGAAGCAATCTTAAATTTCTTAGAACACCACGACGATTTTGAAAAACAACTTCAATATTTTATCGAAGAATTGGTTGCTAGTTTATCAAAACTAGAAGATTTAATGGCTTATCGGATACTAGCTTTGAAATTGAATCGCTTAAATGAAAAGCTTATAGAACATTCTTTATTGGAAGAAAGTTTGTTTTAAAAAAATGAGAATCGAATTTTCTTTAATTTTCATTTTCTAAAAAAAGAAACATTTTTTTTCTTTGCTTTTCTAAATCTTTCGATTAAGCAATTTACTGTTATGACTCCAAAAAGTAAAACTAAAGGAAAAACAGGTAAAGTGTAACGTTCTTCGATTCCTCGTTGGAAATAGATTAGATAAAAGCAATAAAATAAAACTCCCAAAGCCAATAAGCGAACTTGAGAATTTTTACCGACAAAAAAGACGAAAGGAAGCAAAATAAAAGCCAATGAATGAATGAAAAAACAAACGTAGCGCAATAACTCCATCCAAATTGTTCCTCGATAGGCATGTTGAAATTGATGCAGCGAAAGATTAGAATGAAAGACAAGTGATTTTGCAACTTTAGAGGGTGTTCTCAAGTGATATTCTATTTTATTCTTGCTTCGAAATTTAAGAGTTAAACGTTCAAAGTTTTTCTGTGCCCGAACCTCTTCTTTGAATAAAAAAGAAGGCATTTTTTTTCGCTCATCAAAATAGGGTTTTTGAACCAAAATAGCCTCTCGATATAACTCAAAAGCCCAAATCAATTCTTTTTCACCAAGTGATTTCACTACGTTTTTAGGAATTTGAGCTACTACTTTATCGATTTGCTTTTTGGAAGTATCCAATGCCATTGTTGCTTCCCAAAAGGGTACAACCGTTTCGTGAAAATGTGCACCGTTTGATTCCCAACCTTTAAACATGTTCCATAACGATTCGTGTGGTTTGCGAAAAACGCCAGGGATTTCATTTTGATAAATAGGATGTAAACCAATCCATTTTCCAAGTTCAATTTTTGATTTTATCTGCCACGAAACAAGACCTGATAGCGAGATTGAAAGGAAAAGTAAAGTATTTAAAACAGTGGTTAAAAGTCCTTTTTGGCGAAACCAAGTAATGAGTAAACCCAAAGCGAAAAAAGGCAAAAAGACAATCAAAAAAGGACGAACAACTAGTAAAACTGCAGCAACACTTCCAGCTAGAAAAAGATATAACAATTGATACCTGACCTCTTTTTCAGCGTTTAACTTTAGCAATAAATAAATGGAAATAAGTAACAAAGCCGGTGTAATTCCCTCTGTCAAAGTGTAATATAAAAACCCCATCGAAAATGGCAAAAGACCATAAATCAAAGCAGTAATCGCTGACAACCAATTGGATTTTGCGAAAAATAAAGCAATCTCGAAAAGACAAAAAACGGAGAAAGCAAATAAAACGCATTGAACTGATTTAAGCACAAATAATCCATTTGATTTACCTCCCAATTTTAAACTGAAATAGTAGAGTAAACCATAGCCAGGAGGTCGAATCGAAGAGGCAAATCTCTCATATTCAGTCTCGTTTTTACTACCATTTTTATACAATCGCTGATAAGGATTCAGATAGCTAGCATCGTCTTCGGTAATGACAGTTTGATTTTCGCGAAGTGGAATACCTACAACTTTTAGGTTTTTCAAATTTAGTTCATTCCAAAAAAATGCACTCAATAAAGCAAGTAAAGCTATTGAAATTGGAACGATTCTATTAAACATAAATCAAAAAGTATCGCTAAATATAAAAACTTTTTCGACAATCTATGTTATATTTTGATTAACAGATAGTTACTGAAAAGTTTTGTTAATAAAACCTCTTTATATGCTATCCAAACTTAATCTAAACGTGTTTTTCCCAAATCTGAATCAATTCAACCAATGTTTTTACTGCTTTTTGCATGTCTTGAATACTCACATATTCGTGTTTGGAATGAATCGCCATTTCTCCTGTAAAGATATTAGGACAAGGCAATCCCATAAAAGACAAGCGCGAACCGTCCGTTCCTCCTCTAATAATCGTGCGTTTTGGTTCTATTCCAGCCTTAATCATTGCTTGTTCAACGTAATCTGTAACGAAAGGAATTTCTTGTAAAATTTCCTTCATGTTGCGGTATTGCTCAATTACTTTAAAATCAAAACTTGTCCCTGGATATTGATTGACGATGCATTCTGTTATACGCTTCAATTCTGTTTCGTATTCTTCCAATTTAGACGTTTGATGATCGCGAATAATGAATTGTAATGTTGCTTGTTCCAGTCCGCCTTCGATGGAAGTTGGATGCACAAATCCTTCTCTATTGCTTGTAGTTTCAGGCGACCAACGATCTTTTGGTAAAGCCGCAACTACTTCTGAAGCAAGTTTAATTGCATTTACCATTTTATTTTTAGCGTATCCTGGATGTGCACTGATTCCATGAAACGTAATTTTAACCGCATCAGCTGAAAACGTTTCATCTTCAATATCGCCCAATTGTCCACCGTCTAAAGTATAACCGTAATCAGCATTTAATTTTTTCATATCTAGCTGTTCCACACCGCGACCTACTTCTTCATCTGGGGTAAACAAAATGCGTACATCACCGTGTTTCACTTCAGGATGTTGCACCAAATATTGAACGAAGTCCATAATGATAGCAATTCCAGCTTTGTCGTCTGCGCCTAATAATGTCAAACCACTCGCTGTTATCAAATCGTCGCCTATTTTTGATTTTAAATACGTGTGTTTTTCAGTTGTAATAATTTGTGTTTCATCATCTGGAAGCACAATTGGTGTTCCGTCATAATTGCGATGAACGATAGGTTTTACGTTCGTTCCACTACAATCTGGCGCTGTGTCCATGTGAGAACAAAAACAAATTGTTGGCAAATCTTTGTTCTCTGAATTTGATGGGACAGTTCCGAAAACGTATCCCCATTCGTCCATTTCAGCGTCAACGATACCTAAATTTTTCAATTCTTCCACTAACACTTTAGCTAAATCTTTTTGCTTCATCGACGAAGGAAACGATTCAGAATTGGGATCGGCAGTGGTATCAATTTGAACGTATTTTAAGAAACGTTCTTCAACGCTATAAGAATAAGACATACTAATGAGTTTTTTCAAATGTAGTGAGAATTAGAGAAATGATAGAATAGTGCGTGCAAAATGAATTTTAATAACTCATCCCAAAATGCCAAAGTGGAATGGTATTCATGTAACCATATTCGATGTCGTCTTTCACAATGAAAGCATTTTTTAAGTCAAAGATTTGCTTTTTGGTTTTACTTTTTCCTCCCACCTCAAAAATAGCGTCCTCAATTTGAAAATCCGCCGAAATGTGTGAAGTAACTTTGTGTTCCAAACTCATTTGATTGAGAAAAAAGGTTTCTCTTACATTTCCAAGATCTGTTGCGGTCGAACCTATTGCATACATCAAATTTGGATTGTCCAAATATATTTTATTTGTTTTACCCAGCATTCTTAAGCTTTCCGTTTTATCTCTCAACTGCATACTGATTCCAGCCTTTTCAAAATAATATAGAAAATCAACAATCTGATTTCTATGCACATCAACCAACTCTGCAATCTTTGTGAAATTGGGTTTGAAAGGAACACTTTTCGCAATAATTGAAAGTAAAAGTTTTAGCTTATAAGCTGTTGACACGTTCATTTTTGCATAAATTGGAATATCTGTTTCAATGGTCATATTCAAAATGTTATTCAATTTTTGAGTATAATCTGGCTCATTAAAAAAGGGATAATAACCTTGTTTTAAATAGTTTTTAAAATGCATTAAAGGAAATTCTATACCTTTAAATTCTACTTTATTTTGCAGGATTTCTTCCAAGGAATAGCTCTTCAAACTCAGTCCTTGCGAAAGATTTAGGTATTCTCTAAATGATAAGCCTTGCAAGTGATACGTTATCACTCTTCTGCTCAAATCATCCGTTCCTTTGTATAAATCTAAAATGGATGAACCTGTAAAAACAATCTTTAACTTTGGTAAATTGTCGTACATCATTTTGATTTCCTTTGACCAATTTGGGTACTTATGAATTTCGTCAATGAATAGATTTTCACCACCATTCAACTGAAACTGATAAGCTAAATCATACAATGTATTTGTCGAGAAATAAAAGTCATCGGCACTTACGTATAATGCTTTTGTGATTTCATAGTTAAGTTTTATTTGCTGCAATAATAGCGTAGTTTTACCAACTCCTCTTGCGCCAAGAATAGCAACAATTCGATTTTCCCAATTTATTTTCGGATGCAAATACCTTAAAAGTGTCGTGTCAGTTCTAGCTAACAAAGCTCTATATTGTGCAATTATTCTTTCCATTTTATGTTATTTGAAACAAAAATAGCTATTTTCGCTGAATTTATTTAGCGATTAATTAATTTATTGATAATTTAATTTAGCTATTATTAATTTTTATGCTGAATCATAGTAGCGAAATTAGCGTATTTGGAATTTGAATTGTTGTGTTAAATGGGAAACGATTGAAATCGTTATTACTTTTGTTGCTCTCTCATAGGTTTGGGTTTAAATCCGAACCTATGAAGAATTATATTCACCAACCACTTTAATGGTTTACAATTTTATTTTTTGTTAACGTAAAAAAATAAGAGAAAAAAAAAGGCATAAAATTTTCACTAAATTCGTAATATGAATACAAATTCACTAAAATCAAGAATTATAAAAAATGTTGCAAGCGTTGAAGATATTCAACTACTAAAACAGATTAATACTTTGTTAGTGAAAAACAAAAAGGAAGTAATTTTAAACATTCATCCTAAACAAGAACAAGAAATAAATCAAGCTAGAGAGCAATTTAAAGTAGGCGATTATTCAACTCAAGAATCAATTGAAAAAAGATTCTCACGGTGGAAAAATTAAAAATTGTTTAGTCAGATGTTGCAAATGAGAAATTAGAGGAAATATTGTTTTTCTATCTCGTTAGAAATGAATCTGAAACTTATTCAAAAAAACTTTTTAAAAAATTCATGCAAGATATTCGATTGTTAGCTCATGCTCAAAATATTGGCATAACAACTAAATTGAAAAATGTACGTGGGTTAATCATAGAAGAATTCATAGTTTATTATGAAATTAGAGATGATAAAGTTTTAATTCTTACTATTTGGGATTGTTCTCAAAATCCAGATATTAATAAGTTTATTACAGAATAACTACTCAACTTTCATTGAATTTTCATTGGTCTGAATTTAAATCCGAAACTATAAGATTATATCAAAACCGACCTCAAAGTCTGTAATTCCATAACTTTTTCGGCATTTCCGATTTGTTGAAACGAAGCGATAAGGTTTGAAAACATCCGTTTCATAATTGTGGAGTTGGAACACGGTTCAAAAAACTCGCGTTTGTGAGAAAGCTTATTTTCGTTGAGAAAATCTTTGATTTCGTTTGTGTCGAAAATTACACCCTTTGAAAACGCATTGATGTAAAACAAAACGCCAAATTCATTCTGCTCGTTGATCATAAAACTTGAGCGCTTTTCGTCCATATAAGCCAAGACAAAATGATTTGTTAAATTAACCCCGTAAACTGGCATGTCCAATGATTGTGCAACAATGCTGTAAATCAAACACAAACTCAATGGATTTCCTTTTTTCGACTCTAAAACAGTATTGATATATGAATTTACAGGTGAATTATACGTTTTAGTGTCCCCATGAAAACCATGAACACCAAAGAAAACGCGATTGAAAATTTTTATTTGCTCAAAAGCTGTTTGATTGTTATTAAGTTCCAGCCAAACATCACGTCGAATTGCTTGAATTGCATTTCTAACAAAATCTTCATCTAAATAGGGGTACTGATAACGAGCAATAATTAAAGCACCTTCTAATAAATCTTTATCTGAAGAATCGGCCCAAGCTTGCACTTGACTTTTGGTTTCTTCAAATTTTATTTCGTGTATGATTTTCTCTACACGCGATTGAAACAACATTCCGTAATAGCTACTACTCCACGAATTTTCTAAATAAGGAATTGCTTCATTTCCATATTGTTTGAGTTGGTCGCGCACGTGTTCGTAGATGTTGTCATCAGGATCATCAATCAATTGAACCAATGCTTTAATAGAAGTATTTGCAATTATCACGTTACAAATGTATTTCATAGAATTTGTGCATTCAATTCAAAATAAATTCTTTATCAATGACAAAATGTTAATTCAATTGTAACCTTAATCTGTTTCTGCCGTTTAGTTGAGTCAGGATTTAAATTAACTTTGCTACAGGTTGGTTTATTAAAAGAGGCTTTCGGGCCTCTTTTTTTGTTTCAATTTTTAGTTGAACTGTAGTATAGGTGCATTAGAACAAAATGAGGTAAACTTATGCAAGCTATAAACACAAAGAAATTTGCCCAAAATGCATGAAGATTATCTGAGTCGCGAACAAAAAACGCGATCCAAACAAATAGAACGAGCGCACCTAAAGTAAAAACAGCTGATTTTTTATGAAGCTGTGATGCCTTCATGTTTAGTCCTTTTTGGAGATGAATCCAAGCATTGTAGCTGTGTTGTAAAATAAAATAGAGACCAAAAGCCAAAGTTAATGGAGCTAATGTCCCAACAGCTAAAAGTAGAAGTAAGCCAATAAATCCTTTCTTTTTTGAAATGATACATTGAACTAGGATGTAGCTAAAGGATGCTGCAGAAATAACTAAATACCAACTAGATACATTTATTTCGTAAAAAATTGAAGATGAATCTTTATTTATGATTGAAATAATAGTTAATGATTCTTCAAGATGTGTTGCAATGATAAAAATCAGAATGTTGAATCCTAAGAGAAAAGCTTTCAAACTAGCACTTAAGGTTTTTACTGATTTATTAGTATGTATTATTTCGGATTCGCCAAAATGAAACGAAGAATAAATCACAAAAGCCAAAAGTGAAACCATTGATGCAACTTGCCAAAGAGCAAGATATAAAATAATAACTGCCAAGTATTTAAGAATGAAATTTAAAGTCGATGTATTGTTGTTATTAGATAGTAAATGATCCAAGGCGCCGTGCGGAATTCCAATCCACATTAAACCAATAATCAAAATAAGATAATTGAAATACAACGCAATCTGGTAATTTATAAAAGTTAAAATGCTATAAAAAGCAACAATTATCACAGCGATAAAATAACGCAACAAATTCTTGTTTTTTAAATGTAAAAACAATGCCTTTATAAATGGTTTAAATGGAAGCGACATAAAAATTTTGATTTCTTCAAGTATAGAGGACTTTTCGTCTAGAAATGAAAAAATGGTAAGAATTGGTCGTTTATAAAACAACCGAGTAAAGATTTCTTTTCCATAAGACGGCCATAGCAATAAAATCATCAAAAGCAATCTGTCATAGAATTTAAATCGTTCTTTCGAAACAAGTGCTATTTTATTGAATTCCTTTAAATTATCTGATTCAATTCGCTGAGAAACCAATTGAGCAAAAGCAAACATTTTTTTAAAACCATAACCTGTACTTGGTTTAATTAAATTGGCTCGAGCGCCAGTATTTAAAATGCCTTCTTGTTGATTGGAAGGATTGAAGAAAGTAGTCATTGGAATGCAGCCAATTTCTTCTTCTAATTTTTCAAATTCTCCAAATTCTTTATTTATGTATTCGTTTAATGTACTTGAAGCGTAAGATAATTCAATCTTTTCAGCTCCAAAACGAGTCATTTCAACCAATGCTTCATTATCTGAAAAAGGAATCACATACATAAATTGAGTAAACTTATCTTGATCAATATTGAAATTCATCATGTCAAAAGTGTCTTTCTGAAAAACATCATTTACGCATCTTATGTGCCATCCCAAAAATGATTGGTGAAGATAAATCTCATTTTTAGGAATTAAATTTAGAAATGGTCTACTGTCAAAAACATAATCGGATTGATAAACTTTAGTTCCAGAATGAAGCGTGTTTATTTTGTTCTTAAAAGTTATTTCTTCAACCGAATTTCGATGAATTTTAATTTTTGCTTCGTTTAGAATATCAAGTGTAAAATTGTATAAATCGATACTTCTTATGTAATGATAAGGGCAATCTTCAATGTTTTCAGCTTTCGTTTCATTCACTTGAATTGCATTATAGCTTCGAGAAATTATAGTGCTAAGTTCAATTACTATTGATTCTTTTGGATTAGCCCAAAAACAATATGTTTTATCGTTATTTGTTTTGCCATCAGGTTCAAAAACAGCAATTTTTTTATTTTTAGTAAGTCCTTTTTGAATAAGTGAAATTAAGATAAGACTATTACTTGCTCCCAAACCGATAAAAACAAAGTCATATGTGCTATTTTGTTCCTTTTGTTTCATATTAATTCACTTGATTTAGGAGATTTTACAAAAAAAATAGAGGCAACATCTTTATGAAATGTGCCTCTATTCTAACCTTAAAATATTTAGATTAATCCTCGCTTCTACTTAAAGCATAGATAACTAAACCAAACCCAATTTTGTTGATTGCATCAGCTACGTTGTAAACGATATCCATAGCTTTCAATGCTGCTGCAGTATCAGCTACTGGCTGCCATCCGAATAATCCACCTGGAGTTCCCAAGATATAACCCAAAGGATAAATTGCCCATCCTACCAAAACAAACCAAGCTAATATTTTTGTTGCTTTCGCAACTTTTGGACCTGCAGTTTGAGCTAATTTAGCAACTTCACCAAACCAAATAATGTATACAATGTAGAAATATGCTGCTCCTGAAAGAACACCCCATAAAACACTGCCGTTTCTGTCAACAACTTCTCCAATATATCCAGTCAACAACATAACGAGCGATGCTGCGATTAATTTCCACAACAAGCTAATTTTAGCTCCAGCTTTTTTGGTAATTAAATAGAATTCTACGCACATCAACGGCACTGTTAGAATCCAATCCACATAACGGAAAAAAGTTGGTGATTCTCCTGTTTCTAGATTATAACCTCTCATGTAGTAGTAATGTACTGCTGCAATGAAGGTAATAAGACCAGAAACCAAAACAGAGGTTCTCCATTTTTTGTCTGTGTTTCCTAACTCAAAAAAGAAGAAAACTGATGCGGCCATCATGGCCATCGTTCCGATGAAGAACGTAAATGCAACATAGTTGTCGCTTGCAATCTTTAAATGTTCCATAATAAATAGTTTAAAATTCCTACTCTAAAGGCTTTTCGGATAACGCCATAATTAATTGGTAAACAACCTATTATTTATTTTGTTTAATTTTTTTTTAAAAAACTTAAACAAATAAGGGTTTGTCCTTAATACATTGAGTGTAAATACATCTTTTTAAAGAGACTTTTATTTTTCAAAAAAAACTGCAAATGATTAAGTTAAAAGAATTTGCAAAAAACATCATTCATTTAGATTGAGCTATTGAAGTTTAAAAAGAGAACATTAAACTTGAAATTGCGAACCTAATAGACAGGAAAAATATTTTCTTTACAGGTTTACATCTGATAAAAAAATCAATATTTTTTCTTTTTTGACGAAAATTGAAATCTAATGAATTATGTTTCGTTTATATTTGTTTCATGAAACTACTTTTCCAACTTTCGTTCGTGCTGGTTATTTTGTCTTGTAAAACTCAACCAACCAATCAAAATGCTGATGCTGAAGTCGCAGATTCAAGTTCTAAATACACGGGAATTGTTCACGTAAATAAAGATAACTGTCCAAACTACATTGAAATCACTAGTGGTCCAGAAATTGAAAGTCCCAAGAAAGTGTATGCTATGAATTTAGCGAAGAAATACCTGAAAGAAGGAAAACATTTGCGTTTTAACTTCACATACAGTAAGGCTAAGAATCCAGAAGGATGTAATGTAGAAGCTGTTGTTATCTTGTCAGAAATCTCAGTAAAAAAGTAAACTCTTTAATTTTACTAAGGCTTGATTATTTTCTTTACTCGTAAATGCTTTGTCAATTTTTTGTTTCTCACGCTTTGTCAAGCGCCATGAAAGAGAGATGCGGTCGTTTGTTCGCTCGCGTAAATTAAAGGTTACAATATCAACTGGGAATTTAAAACTATTCGTACATAATTTCATAAGTTGTTCTTGATCGTAATCCTGCGTACGAGGAAAGTTCACAATCATATTTCCAAATGGCAATGTGATTTTATGTAACAAATTAATTTCTTGAAAGAATTCGTCGTTCAAAATGCGCTTCGTATCCCTAGTTTCAATTATAATTATTCCAGATGTATTTTTCTCTATCCATTTACTATTTGCAAAAAGATAGTCAATTGTCACTTTACCTCCGTAATTATCTCTTATTCCAGCATCCATTAGTTGTATTTCAGGTTTTGTAGGCATCGTTATCATTGGCATTATAAACGGAAAAGAGGCATTAGCTCTCAAAACAGACGAAAATCGAATTTCACCAGGGTTATTGCGCTTGAAAAATGTTTGATAGTCAATGTTTTCGTAAGCTGAAGAACCACCTCGAAGACCTACCATAAAACTTAAGTTTTGAGAAGACATCAATAATCGACGTCCGTCCTTGATAATTGTTGGACTGAAAATCATTAATGGGATATTACTTTTTTGTTCATATTCTTTGTAATAACTCAAGGGGTGTTCTAAAAAATAGTCAAGGTTTTGGTGTAAATGTTGTTCAAAAGCAACTCCACGTTCATGTGTGTAAGAATGATTATTGTATTTGAATTGTTTGTAACGCATCAATAAATCACTTGTTGAAGCTGAAAACGCCAATTTATTTAATAAATCTTTTGAAATTTTGCGTTTGAATTCTTGGTTGCTTTTTGTTTTTAAAGTTCCTAAATTTCTTCTTAAAATCAATTCGCGGTAATAGGCAGCACCAACCATTCCACCCGAGGCACCTGCTATTAACTGCATTTGTTTTGAAACTGTTCCATTGGTGATAGAATCGCAATTGCTTAGCACCACAAAAGTCCACAAAGCACTTCTTGAGCCTCCTCCTGAGCAGTTAAGGATTATTAATTTTGGTTTTGATTCTTTCTGTTTTGCTTTCCAATTGTTCAATATTTCATTAATGGCAATATGAGAATTTGTTAAATCTCCTTGTTGTTTTCCATTTGTTGCAATTTGAGCCAATGAATATTCCACTCTTTTGTCTTTCGCGTAGTCTAATCCAATTGCGTAACTTGT
Source organism: Crocinitomicaceae bacterium (assembly GCA_044350515.1). GTDB lineage: Bacteria > Bacteroidota > Bacteroidia > Flavobacteriales_D > Crocinitomicaceae > UBA952. The sequence continues at coordinate 70,479 of JBILHL010000002.1, forward strand.
ATAGCGGAAAAAAGGAGTAACGCTACTCAAATAGGTCATAAGTGCTATTAAGCCAAAAATAAGTGGATAACCCCAACGATGAAACCAAGCTAAAAAAGCACTAAATAACATGGCTAAAATCGTTAAAAGAGTCAAGATACTCATCGCAGCGGGCATTTCGAAAAAAGTATAATTTCTAAAAAATCCCATTCCGAGAAATGATAAAATTGTGATCGCTTCAAAAACAAAAACATTAATGCGATTATCGGCATAGATTTGCTCTATCAAGTCTTTTTCCAAATGATCAACACTTCGACTTTTATAGATTTTAAAATTCTTCCCGATATAATAACACGGACGTTTCGTTTCTGCACGGAAATAGTTATACCATTTTTCGTTTTTGTTATTTGTTAAAGAGGCAATTATTTGTTCATTCGTGTCAGGTTCGTCGTCTTTAACTCTGTTTTTTCGCAAAGGAAAGAAGTACAAAATCGAAAGTAGAACGAAGATAATTAAACCTCCAACGAACGATAAATTGTACCAAATAATTTCCATCATCTCAGTTAATTCTTCTTTTGACTGAAAAATAGACATGTTATAAAGATAAATTCCAGTGAAAAGAAGTGGTAAAATAGAATTATTAATACAAAATCGAAAGAAAGGTGTTGAAACTACTATAAGAAAAGGAAAGCGTGGACTTAGTTTTGCATAGCTATAGGTATTAAAAGCCATTGTAAATCCACCAAAGCTAAAGCCAAGCAACACGAAGCCCCAAATATTAACTTCGCCAAGGTATTCAGGAGAGTAAAATAAAAATGGCACTCCGAAAAATGAACCGAGTGATTCTGTAGCAATTGCAAAGAGTAGCACCCAAAAAATTAATCCAAAAAAATTATATTTCAATTGGGCTATTAATAAGCGAATAGGAAAAAAATCACGGATTAAAAGAATTCGGCTTAACATTGATTGTTTTTCTTTAAATGTAAGAAAAAAATAAATTGTTAATTCAAATCAAAGAAAAAACTGTTAAAAAAAAACAGAAAGAGATGCTTTCTACAAATCAATTTATTGAACGACTTTATTTAACGAAGGAATACTGTCAAGGATTCGCGGATGAAATTATTTGAGGGGAATTGCAAAAATTTTAATCAGATATATACATCCGTTTAGCAGAAGCTAAAAAATGGAAGATATGGAGAAGTATTTTAAATGTTTTTTGAGTCATTTTATTCATTCCCTCGCAAAATCCCTCACAAAATAGGAAAGCGTTTTTCCGACCACTTTTTTTTCTAGTTCTTTTTTGGGTGCTGCCTCTGGAAAGTGCAAATAAGAAATTACAGACTTATTTCGATTTAAAATCAAACACAAACTACGAATTTGATCTACTAAAAAACCACTTGGAGAATATGCTGAACTTGGCATAAACGCAATAGCATCCATATCTATTTCTATTCCAACTTTTCCAACTGAAGCAAATCGTTTTAAAACTTGTTGAAAATCAGTATTTATATCTCCGTTTCCTTGAAGATAATCTTCATAAAAAGAATGAAAGCAATTGTTAACGCTTAAAAAATCCAAAATGTATTGATTATTGTAAGCTTCATGTAAACCTAATGCAGCATAATTTTCAATTGATTTTTCCGTTAAAGCAATCGAAAAAGAATTTCCACTGTGGCGACCTTCTTCTTTTCTACAGTCAGCATGTGGATCGATATTTATGACACTTAAATTATTGGTTTGAGCAGCCCAACGAATTAAAGGCAAAGCATTGTTGTGACCACCACCAATCACAATCGGAATTTGATCGGTGCGCAAGTGCTGATTTAAAATTTCCAGCACAAAAGTATCTAATTCTTCTACTAGCAAACGTGACTCTACACTTCCAACTTCAGTGCATGTGTATTTAATCGAACCGAGAATTGCTATTTCTTTTGCTAAAAATCGTTGGTGAACTTGGGTATTTAGAAAATTACCCAAGAAAGCCGACCACGCATTTTCACTTCCAGAAAAACCATTATTCGCAACAGGACCAATACTTTCTTCAATTCCAAGTAGCACATATTTTGCTTTTGAAACTTCTTGAAAAGCAATCGCCTCTCCCACTCTTTTTTCACCTTCGCGTTTCGAAAAAAGGGAATTTATTTTCTCGCTTGAACTACTTTCAAAAACGAAACAATTGTTTTTACTAGTTGTCATTTTCTGAAGAAAAAAGGGCTAAAAAATCAGTTGGTGCAGCAATTGGTTTCATGGTACTTGCACTTACAAAAACAAGCGTCGTTTGTGCCGCTATGATTTTTTGATCGGCCTCGTTAAAAATTTCATAAGTGAAATAAATCCGCGTTCCTTCAATTTTTGTGATGGTGGTATGAATGAACAACAAATCGTCGTACTTGGCAGGAAGAAAATACTTGATTGAAAATTCAAGAACGGGAAGCATCACTCCATTTTCTTCCAACGACCGATACGAAACACCTTTGCTGCGTAAACCTTCTACGCGTCCTACTTCCAAAAAAGAAGCATAATTTCCATAATAACAATAGCCCATTTTATCCGTTTCACCATAGCGAACACGCAGCGAATGGATAGAAGTAAAATTTATTTCCATTTAATTTCTTAACAACATTTTTAATTTAAACAAATGTAAAATTTTTCACTTAGCCCTCGCTTTTTTTCTATATATTTGATAATCAAAAAATTTTCTAAAGTCACTTCAACGATTTTTACGATTTAAATTTTATACTGTATAATTTTTTAAAAAATCAAGGGGCATTCCGTTTTTTTTATAACTTTTTTATACAAACATTTGTACTCTCAAAATTTCAACAGTGAAACGTTCATAAAAATAACGTTGTCTGGTCTTTTGAAGCTAAACAGAAATAAAACAAATTAAAAATATGAGTAATAATCACGAAAGTGCATGGGAATCCTGCTTAAAAGTTATTAAAGACAACATTTCTATTCAAGCTTTCAAAACTTGGTTTATGCCAATCGTGCCGATCAAGTTGGAAAATAGTATTTTAACTATCCAAGTGCCTTCTCATTTTTTCTATGAATGGTTGGAAGAGCATTATATTACTTTACTGAGAAAAGTTGTGAAAAAGGAAATCGGTGCAGAAGGAAGTTTGGAATACAGCATCGTTATGGAGAACAATTCTTCATCTGCAAGCCCTTACACGGTTAAAATACCTACAAATAACTCTGGTTCTCTGAAAAATGCTCCTGTGAATGTCCCAATCGACATGAATGAGAAGCAAATTAGAAATCCTTTTATTATCCCAGGATTAAAAAAGGTAAATATTGAATCAAATCTTCAACCGAAACATACTTTCGAGAATTTTATCGAAGGTGAATGCAACCGTTTGGCACGTGCTTCAGGTTATGCTGTTGCTAACAAACCAGGAGGAACTGCTTTCAATCCATTATTATTATATGGAGGAGTAGGTTTAGGTAAAACACATTTAGCTCAATCAATTGGTATTGCAATTAAAGATATTCACCCAAGTAAAATTGTTCTTTACGTTCAAGCTGAGAAATTTACGCATCAGTTCATAGACGCCTTGAAAAACAATAGAACAAATGATTTCGTACATTTTTACCAAATGGTAGATGTATTAATCATTGATGACGTTCAATTCTTTACAGGAAAAGAGAAAACACAAGATGTATTCTTCTCTATTTTCAATCACTTGCACCAAAATGGAAAACAGATTGTCTTAACGTCTGATAAACCACCAATCGAAATGCAAGGAATGGAGCAACGTTTGCTTTCACGTTTCAAATGGGGCTTGTCAGCAGATTTAGGTGTTCCAGATTTAGAAACCAGAATTGCGATTTTAGAGAAAAAAATGCACGGTAGCGGAATCGAACTTCCAAAAGAAGTGGTTGAATACCTTGCTTACTCCATAAATACTAACGTTCGCGAAATCGAAGGTGCATTGAATACGTTATTAGCACAAGCTTCTTTGAACAAAAAAGCCATTACGCTTGAATTAGCGAAACAAATGGTAGACAAATTCGTGAAAAGTACTGCTCGTGAAGTTTCGATTGAATACATTCAAAAAATCGTTTGTGATTACTTCGATTTACCAATTGAAATGTTGAAATCTAAAACGCGTAAGCGCGAAGTTGTTCAAGCACGTCAAATTTCGATGTTTTTCTCAAAGAAAATGACAAAATCTTCGTTAGCAAATATCGGAGCACATTGTGGTGGAAAAGACCATGCAACGGTATTGCACGCTTGTAGAACGGTTGTGAATCTTTCTGAAACGGACAAACAATTCCGTCACTACTTGGAAGATTTAGAGAAAAAATTGACGATTCAGTAAGCTCATTTTACACTTCAATTCCATGCGAATTTTAATGGTTTGTTTGGGTAATATTTGCCGTTCTCCAATGGCAGATGGACATTTGCGCAAGAAAGTCAAAGATTTGAATTTGGATGTTTATGTAGATTCTGCCGGAACTTCTAAACTACACAAAGGCGAAGCTCCCGATTATCGAATGATTGCTATTGCTGCAAAGTTTGGAACACCAATCGATGATTTGCGAGCAAGACAATTTACGCTCAATGACTTCAATGATTTTGACCTTATTTATTGCATGGATTCCTCGAATATCAAGAACGTTTTGTCGCTTGCAAGAAATAATGAAGACCGCCAAAAAGTACGTTTGCTATTGAACGAACTTAAACCCAACGTAGATTTAGCAGTTCCGGATCCGTATTATGGTTCGATGGCAGACTTTGAAGCCGTTTACGAACTTTTGGACAAGGCAACAGATTGCGTTATAGAAAAAATTAAAGATGGAAAAATTAGGTAAATTGTACCTTATCCCCAATACGCTTGGTGGAGAAACTATTAGCGACATTATCCCTGCGGATGTAATCAAAATCTCGACTCAAATCCGACATTTTGCAGTGGAAGAAATCAAATCGGCGAGAAGATTGTTGCGCAAAATGGACCGCGAATTTCCGATTGATGATTGCCAATTTACCATTTTAAACAAACGCACCAACGAAGCGGAGTTAATGAAAGTGTTGTTGACTTTAACTAAAGGTAACGATGTTGGAATTATTTCAGAAGCTGGGTGTCCGGGTGTTGCCGACCCTGGTGCGGATTTAGTGGCATTAGCACACACGCAAAACATTATCATTGAACCTTTAGTTGGACCATCTTCTTTTTTACTTGCTTTGATGGCAAGTGGTTTCTCTGGACAGCAGTTTGCTTTTCATGGTTATTTGCCGCGTGAGCGCAAAGAACGCATTCGCAAGTTGAAAGACTACGAAATGGACGCAAAACGCAACGGTACTACTCATATTTTTATGGATACACCTTTCCGTAACAATCACGTTCTCGAAGATATTTTAAACGAACTAGGCGACTCAGCTGAATTGTGTATAGCATCTAACCTTACTAATTTCAACGGAACTGTGCGCACACTAAAAATTACCGAATGGCGCGAAAACGCTTATGATTTAGGCAAAATTCCAGCGGTGTTTTTGATTGGGGTGAGTCAGTAAATGAATTTAGAATATAAAATGTAGAATTGAAAATGATTCGCTACATTGCAGAGAAGAACGAAAAGTGAAGAGTTAAGAATGAAAAGTTGAAAGTTAAAGTTTTTCTTTTGTCGCCAATGATGCTTTCCACAATATCTTAGACAAAAAAAAACGCATCCTCTCGAATGCGTTTTACTATTTATTTGTTGTTGTTGCTATTTATTTTGCCAATGCTTCTTTAACCAATGTGGCAATGATTTTTCCGTCGGCTTTTCCTGCTAATTTTCCAGAAAGAACCCCCATCACTTTACCCATTTCTTGAGGTCCACTAGCGCCTGTTTGTGCAATTGCAGCAGCAACTTCAGCTCTAATTTCGTCCTCAGAAAGCATTTTAGGTAAGTATTCTTCAATCACTTTCGCTTGAAATAATTCGTCAGCAGCTAAGTCTTCTCTGTTTTGAGTTATGTATAAATCGTACGTTTCCATACGTTGCTTGTGTAACTTCATACAGATTTTCATTGCTGCTTCTTCAGAAACTTCACCGCTTCCGCCAGAAGTTGCTTCTAATAACAATTTTGATTTAATATCGCGCAACGCAGCAAGACGTTCTTTGTCTTTTGCCAACATTGCTGTTTTAATCGCTGTGTTAATTGTTTCTGTAAAGCTCATTAGTCAACGTTGTCGTGTAAAAAATTGTTTCCTCTTAATGTTGCAGAACCATCAGCGTTACCAGATAATCCAAATTTAGAATAAGAAGTTTCTGTGCTTGGCGTTTCGTAATTCAAATTGATGTTACGACGAACGTAAGCAGGCTCGTTTTCAAATTCAGAAATACCTTCCGCTTTTTTCAATTTTGTTGTCAATTCTTGTATTTTAGACATTCTCTCGCTCGTTCTTCTATTCATTTCTTCTGGTGAAAGAACTTCTTTTTTAGAAGAATTATCGATTGTTGCAGTAGCTTTTGGCTCTAAATTCAATTCGTGACGGATAATCAAAGGTTCTTCTGTTTTCGGAGCTACATATTCTGGAGTCGAAGGAACAGCCTCCAAAGGAGTTTCGTTATGAACCTCTGGAGTTTTCACGTCGACAATATCCCAAGAATATTTTTGAACTGGCTCAGGAGTAACCACTTTCTCTTCCAATTTAGGTTCTTCTTGAATGGTGAAAGTAGTTTGAGGTTCAACAGTATTTGTAACTTCAGGAGTCACTTCTTGAACAGGTGTAGTTTCTTGAACAGGTGCTTGCTCAAATAAATTGAACGATTTTTTCTCTTCTTGAACCGGTGTAGAAATTGGTGCAACGATTGGCGTTGAATTTAAAACACCAATTGAAGGCTCTTCTGATTTCAAGAAAGGAGCTTGTGCCAATTGCTCAGTTACCGTTGGGATTTGCTGAATAGGTGTTTGAAGTGGAGCAGTAATTTCTTTTCCATTGTCTTCACCCATTGAAATTACAACGCGCTCAGGAGCTTTTTCGTAATCTGTAATTTTTGACGGAGAGAATCCTGTTGCAATAAGTGTAATGCTAATTTTATCCCCTAAAGAAGCATCGAATCCGTGTCCCCAAATAACGTCAGCAGTTGCACCAGCCGCATCTTGGATGTAGTCTGTAATGTCGGTGATTTCATCCATCATTACTTCTTTATTTCCGTAAGTGATGTTCAATAATACATAACGAGCACTATTGATGTCATTGTCATTCAATAACGGAGAAGTTAATGCTGATTTTACGGCGTTGATAGCTCTGTCTTCTCCTTCTGCTACTGCACTTCCCATGATCGCGCGACCACTATTTCTAAGAACGGTATTTACGTCATTGAAATCAACGTTGATTGCTCCAGTTACGGAAATTACTTCTGCAATACCTTTCGCTGCGATGGTTAAAATATTATCAGCATGACCAAATGCATCAGATAAAGACATGTTTTTACCAAATTCACGTAAACGTTCGTTGTTGATAATTAACAATGTATCTACGTTTTGACGCATTTTTTCTAGGCCTTCTTCTGCTTGTTGTCTTCTTTTACGACCTTCAAAACTAAAAGGAACTGTAACGATACCAACAGTAAGAATTCCAAGATCTTTCGCTACTTGTGCAATTACTGGTGCAGCACCTGTTCCGGTACCACCACCCATTCCTGCTGTAACGAAAACCATTTTCGTATTTTTAGAAAGTAACTCTCTAATTTCCTCAATGTTTTCGATTGCGGCATTCATTCCAACTTCAGGAATCATACCTGCGCCACGACCTTCAGTAAGGTTTGGACCAAGTTGAATTTTATAAGGAACTGGTGAAATATCCAATGCTTGACGGTCGGTATTACAAACGATAAAATCAACGCCAACAATTCCTTGGCTGTACATGTGGTTAACAGCGTTGCTACCACCGCCACCAACACCGATTACTTTAATGATTGAGTTTACATCTCTTGGTAAATCAAACTCCATTTTTGGCATGTCAAATTCCATAATTTCAGGTCTATTTCAAATTTTTATTTATGCTATCTTAATTATTGTCGTCGTCGTTGAAAAAGTCTCTCGTGAACTCCGTTGTCTTTTGTAAAATTCTTCCAAAGAAACCACCGCGTTTTTCAGGATCTGAGTGACCTGTTACGGTTGTTTCAGTTGGTTCAGAAACTTTAACATTGTCTTTCACTTTTTCAAAGCCTTTCATTACCAAACCAATACCTGTTGAGTAGATCGGACTTGCTAATTCAGTTAAATTATTTGTGTTAGCCAAATGTTCGTTTGGATAACCAATACGTGTATCCATCCCAGTCATGTATTCAAACAACTGTGGCAAGTGTTGCAATTGTGCACCTCCACCAGTAACTACAATTCCTCCAATCAACTTATTTTGGTAACCAGAATTTTTTATTTCGTAGTGAACCAAGTCAATGATTTCTTCCATTCTAGCTTGAATAATACTTGCTAAATTGGTAAGCGTAATTTCCTTTGCAGAACGTCCACGTAAACCAGGTATACAAACAACTTCGTTTCCTTTCGTTTCCATTGCTAATGCACTTCCGTAACCAACTTTTAATGCTTCGGCTGGTTTTTGCATAATCTTACAACCTTCTTTAATATCTTGTGTGATGATGTTTCCTCCGAAAGGAATAACCGCTGTATGGCGAATTAATCCATCTTGAAAAATAGCAACATCCGTAGTACCACCACCGATGTCAACTAAAACAACACCTGCTTCTTTTTCTTCATCACTCAAAACTGCATCTGCAGAAGCAATTGGTTCTAAAATAATATCTTTTACTTTCAATCCTGCTCTGTCCACACAACGACGGATATTTTGCACATTTGTCACTTGCCCAGTAATGATGTGAAAATTTGCCTCTAAGCGAGAACCCGGCATTCCGATTGGTTCTTTGATTTTATTCAAATTGTCAACAATGTATTCTTGTGGTATAACCGTGATGATTTCTTCACCTACCGGCATAACCATGTTGTACATTTCGTCGATAAAATAATCAACGTCTGCTTGTGAAATTTCACCTTTACGTTCTTTACGGTTGTAAATTCCACGGTGTTGCATGCTTCTGATATGTTGTCCAGCAATACCAACATTAACGTTTACAATCTTTAAACGACCATCTTGTGCTTCTTCCGTTTGTTTCACAGCTGCTAAAATAGATTGCACGGTTTTATCGATATTTTCAACGATCCCTCGGCCAACACCAAGCGATTCGCTTTTACCCATCGCGATAATTTCGATTTTTCCGTGTTCGTTTTTACGACCCACAAAACATGCGATTTTGGTAGTTCCAATATCTAAACCAACAACGATAGGCGTTTTTTTCGCTTCGTTATTCTCCTCTTTTTCTGCAAACGATTTGTCCATCATATTTTACACTAATTTCACTGTACTTTACCCAACCTTCGTAAGGAATGGCCTCTTTATAAAAAATCTTTAAACGTTTAAATTTCTCTTTGACTTCCTCTTCTGAATAGGCTGTACCAAATACAATTTTTTGATCTCCTATCAATGGAACTAACACGAAGTCACCGTCTTTTTCTAAGTAAACTTGACCTATGAGTTTAAGCAATAGTGGATCTTTACAAACATAATTGGAAATTCGGTAGATGTCATCTAATTTTCGAATACTTTTCAAGGAGTCATTGTTAATAATATCAGCTACTGATTCGCGGTTGAAATCATCTTTAATATTTCCAGAAAAAACAAGGGTTCTAGCGGTATGAAGCTCCGATCGATTCATCGTAAATCCGTCCTCATCTAGGTAATAACTTTCACCATAAATTGTAAAAATTCGAGCTATTGGTTTTCTTAGTTCAATTTTTATGTACCATTTCTTTCCAATATCTCTGTAAACTCTGACTGTTTTCACTTCTTCCATCGCTGCAATCTTAGCTTCAATCAAATCAATTTTAAGCGTTTCGTTTGTTTGACCTTCATAAATCAAACGATCCATTTTCAACCGATTGATTAATTCTTGTTCGGTCAAAAAAGCGTTCTCACTATCTACGTGAATAGCAATTTGTGGGAGATTGGGTTGCGTTTTTGCTTCTTGCTCAGAGGCTTTTATAAATACAACGATTACACCTATAAAGATGCCAACCACGAGGGCTATTTTTAACCATTTTCTCATTTTAATTGGAGCTATTTGAAGTTAAAATTTCTTTCAATGGTTTCACTATTCGATCAATATCACCTGCGCCAATCGTCAAAACTACACCTTCTGAAAAATTAGAAAAATGTTGCAAAACTTCACTTGGTGACTTTATACTTTTGTGCTTCAAAGACAATTTAGAAAGCAACCAATCACTTGATATTCCATGAATTGGTTCTTCCCTAGCAGGGTAAATTGGCATCAATACCAATTCATCTAATTTATTGAGTTCTTCGACGAAACCATCTGCAAAATCTTTGGTGCGCGAAAATAAATGCGGTTGAAAAATACCCGTTATCTTCTTATCCGGATAGAGCATTCGCACGGATTCTACCAAGGATTTGATTTCCATGGGATGATGCGCGTAATCATCGATGTAGATTAACTCGAGTGTTCGTAATTGAAACTCAAAACGACGTTTAACACCCAAGAAACTTTCTAATCCATTTCTAATCTCTTGCTCCGACATTCCTAATTCGTTCAATAAAGCGATACAACCAAGTGCGTTTTCTGCATTGTGTAAACCTGGAATTCCCAATTTTACTTTGTGCCAAATTTGTGTGCCAAATCGAACATCTCCATAGAGGAAATTATTTTGCCAAACAAGGTTATTCATTCCATAAGTGGAAGTTGTAGAATTAATCGAATACGTTACTTTCTTCGACAACGCATTCAATCCCAAACCTTCTTTTTCGACTAAAACGCCACTTAAATCTGTTTTCATTGCATACTGGCGAAATCCTTCCAAGAATTGATCGGCATTTCCATAAATATCTAAATGGTCTGGGTCAGCAGCTGTAATGATACTTGCAAAAGGCGAAAGTTGTAAAAACGATCGGTCAAATTCGTCAGCTTCAATTACTGTCCAATTACTGTTTGTTGACAGTACAAGGTTTGAATTAAAATTCGTTGCAATTCCACCCAAAAACGCATTACATCCCCAAGTCGATTGGTCTAAAATATGGGCTAACATTGAACTGGTAGTAGTTTTGCCATGTGTACCTGCAACACACAAACCTTTTGAAGTTCGGGTGAGCATTCCTAAAATTTCAGAGCGTTTGAATAACTCAACACCTTTGGCTTTCAAGAATTTGAACTCTTCTAGTTTTGCTGGAATAGCAGGAGTGTATATAAAAAGTGTACTTGCAAAGTCTTTGATTTCATCTACAATCTCTTCGCCTAAGTCGTCGTAATGAACAATACAGCCTTCACTTTCAAGTAGTTTCGTTAAATCCGTTTGTGTTTTGTCGTAACCGAGCACCTTCAACCCTTGACTATTAAAATACCGAGCCAACGCAGACATTCCAATTCCACCTATTCCGAGGAAGTAAACTGTTTTGTATTTATTTAAGAGGTTGGTTTTCATTTTTTTTTTATTTTGACTTTAGGACTTTATGAGAAATGAGAGAAGGAGAAATGAGCGAATAAGCGAATAAGCGAATGAGAAATGAGCGAATAAATTTGTAATCTTTCAATCTATTTTTCACCTTTCAATTTTAATTCTACATTTTAAATTCTCAATTCTCAATTCTCAATTCTCAATTCTCAATTCTCAACTTTACTCCTTCTTCTTCTTTTTCTATCCACGATGCCTTCACACACATCTACTATTTCTATTGTTGCGTTTGGTTTTTCTAATATTTTAAGAGCTTTCGCTATTTGTAATTGTTTTGAATTATCTTTTAGTAATTCCAAGGCTTCTAGAACTAAGTGTTTCCTTGCTTCGCTATCTTTAATAAGAATCGCAGCGTTTTTTTCAACCAAGGCCATTGCATTTTTCGTTTGATGATCTTCAGAAACATTTGGTGATGGAACGAGAATAATTGGTTTTCCAACTATGCTTAATTCTGAAACAGAAATTGCACCAGCTCTAGAAATAATAATGTCTGCAGCGGCGTATGCTAAATCCATGCGATGAATAAATTGCAAGAATTTAATATTTGTCAAATCCTCGTTGAAAGTTTCTTCAATTATCGAGTCATAATAATGCTTTCCTGTTTGCAATAAAACTTGAACATTTGCTTCATTGATTGTGTCAATTTGCTTCGTAATCGAACGATTCAATGTTTTTGCGCCTAAACTTCCACCGATTATTAAAATCACCGGCTTGGTTTTATCTAATTTGTAAAAAGCAAGCGCTTCTTCTTTGGTAGCTGTTGTATCATGAAACTCTTTTCTAACTGGATTTCCAGTAAGAACTATTTTATCTTTTGGAAAAAAACGATCCATATTTTCATACGCCACACAAATGTTTTCAGCTTTTTTTGATAGTATTTTATTCGTCTTTCCAGGAAATGAATTTTGCTCTTGTATCAAGGTTGGAATCCCCAACCAATTTGCCATTTTTAAAGTTGAACCACTTGCGTAACCACCAACACCAATAACTAGTTGAGGTCTGAATTTATCTAAGATATTTCTTGCTCTCCAAAGACTTTTGATAATCTTGAAAGGCAACAAAAAATTGGACAAAGAAAAATTCCTTTGAAATCCAGCGATGCGTAAACCCTCAATTTTATAACCTGCTTGTGGGACTTTTTCCATCTCCATTTTCCCACTCGCTCCAACAAACAAAATTTTGACTTTCGGGTTTCTTCTCTTAATTTCATCGGCTATAGCTATCGCAGGGAAGATATGTCCTCCTGTTCCGCCTCCTGAAATTACAACTCGTTCTAACATAGTAATTTTTTTTTAATTTTCTGCTTAAACTTCAGCAGATGATCCATCTTTCTTTTTTTGTAGTTGGTAGGAGAAAGATTGTATAATTCCAATAGAAACGCACGCCATGATTAAAGCGGAACCTCCCATGGCTAAAAAGGGCATGTTTTGACCTGTTACAGGGAAAACACCTGTGCATACTAACATATTGATACTTGCCTGTGAAAGCAAATGTATTCCGATAGCGAGACTTGTGAAGGATTGAAACAAGTCGTCTGTAGCCAAGGCAAATTTTATTATTCTAAAGAGTAGTATCAGATATGTTAGAACCAAACCGACAGCTAATATTATCCCAAATTCTTCTACAAAACTTGCATAATAAAAATCGGCATAAGCTTCAGGAAGGTACTCTTTTAATTTCCCGTCTCCAACACCTTGACCTATAAAACGCCCATTATAAATTGCCAATTTCGCATTGTTTGCTTGTGCGTTTTCCAAATTGTTTTCATCACTAGTGGCACGATTAGTTATACGATTTTTCCAAGTATCATAACGTGGTAGAATGTTTAACTCTGGTAAACTTAAATGCAATACAAGTACCAATCCAGCAAGACCAAGAATAACAATTCCCATGCTTGCAAGTTTCAGAAACGGCACTCTTCCAATGAACAATAGTATCATCGAAAGCGCAAACAACATAAATGCCGTTGAAAAATTGTCTTTAACGATTAAACCACAAATGACAACTATTGGTAGCATGATTGGAAAAATCCCCTCCTTCCAGTTGTCGAGTTTATCTTTTTTGCGAACCAATAATTTAGAAACATACATTAGCAAGGCAAGTTTCGCAAAATCTGATGATTGGAAAGTCAAACTTACAAACGGAATTCGAATCCACCGACCGGCACCGTTTACTTCTACACCAAAGAACAAAGTGAAAAACAACATCCCAATCGCTAAATAATAGCCGAATTTCGTAAGCTGACTGATGTATTTTGGGTTGACGCGATGCACAAAATACATCGCAGTAAACGCCAACACAACGTAAATAAAATGTTTGAACAAATAACTAAAGGGTGTTCCTCCTTCAATTTTGACAAGTATAGGCACAAAACTATACACGGTCACCAAAGAGAAACCCATCATTAAAAGGGTAATAATCCAAATAATTGGATCGCCTTTCAGATATTTTAAATAGTCTCTCATTGAATTTGAACCAATTCTAAAAAGTTATTTATTTGACGATTTGTATATTCTGTATTGGAATCTGTTGATGTGAAAAGGATAATTCCAGGTTTTTTAGAATTTTCTTTAATTGATTTCAAAGCGAAATTAATATCATTGAAAAACAAGCATTTATCGTTTTTGAAAGTTGTTTCTCCAATGATTAAGTACTTTAAAACTTTAGTTTCTAATGTAGGATTTTGCTCTAAAATAGCTTCCATTTCGGCACCATTTCCAATCCAAACCACATCGAAAGGAAAAGATTGTATTGTTGAACTCAATGTTTCCACACCCGGGTACAACCAAACGAAAGCATCCATTCCGAATAACTTACCTTTTGGCATCAATGTTCCCGTGCGAGAAATTGATAAATCCGATTTGTTTTCTACAATTCCTTTTATTTCCCCTTCTTCCATTTCACTCATTTCACAGATTTTAAAGCGCTCGAACAGCTTGTTTGAATTGATTTCCTCTGTCTTCGTAGTTTTCAAATAAATCAAAACTTGCACAAGCAGGAGATAATAAAACTGTTTCGTCTTTTCTTGCTAATTGGTAACCATAAGCCACAGCTTCAGGTGCTGAACTAGCCTCCACAATTGTTTCAACTTTTCCTTTGAAAGCATTAATGATTTTTTGATTATCAGTTCCTAAACAGATAATTGCTTTCACTTTTTCGCTTACCAATCCATCTAATTCTGAGTAGTCATTTCCTTTATCAACGCCACCAACAATCCATACGGTTGGTTTTTCCATGCTTTCTAAAGCGAACCAAGTTGAGTTGATGTTTGTCGCTTTTGAATCGTTGATGAATTCGATCCCGTTAACTTTCGCTACAAATTCCAAGCGGTGTTCAACGTTTACAAAATCACCTAAACTTTCACGTACTAATTCAGAGCGAATTTCTAAGATGCGGCTCGCAATCCCTGCTGCAAGCGAATTTTGGGTATTGTGCTTACCCTTCAAAGCTAAATCGTAAATTGACATAGTTAATTGTTCTTTTATGTTTATTGTTAGTTGTTTCTCTATTGCAAATCCACCAATTTCAACTTCTTCTTTCAAAGAAAAAGGAGCTAATTGAATTGCTGGTTTTCTTTTTGCCATTTCGGCTTGAATGATTGTGTCGTCTAAGTTGTAGATGAACCAATCTTCGTGTTGTTGATTATTTAGAATCCTGAATTTAGAATCCACATAGTTCTGCATTTGGTACTCGTATCTGTCCAAGTGATCGGGTGTGATATTTGTTAAAATGCTAATGTTTGCTCTGAAATCATGCATGTCGTCGAGTTGAAATGAGCTTAATTCTAACACATACCAATCGTAGTTTTCTTCGGCGATTTGTTTCGCAAAACTTTGACCAACATTCCCAGCCAATCCAACATTCCAACCTGCTTTTTTCAAGATGTGATAAGTTAGCATTGTTGTGGTTGTTTTCCCGTTACTTCCTGTGATGCAAATCGTTTTTGCGTTGGAATAATAACCTCCGAATTCAATTTCTGAAATGATTTTAATTCCTTTTGCTTTTATTGATTGAATCAGTGCAACTTTATCAGGAATTCCAGGAGATTTGATGATTAAATCTGCATTTAATACCAAATCCATTGAATGCATTCCTTCTTCCCAAGTAATTGCGTTTGCTTCCAATTCAAATTTGAACGAATCTTTGATTTTTCCACCGTCAGACACAAGCACATTCCAACCTTGCTTTTTAGCCAGAATTGCTGCACCAACGCCACTTTCGCCTGCTCCTAGGATTACGATATTTTTACCTTTTCCTTCCACTTTTTATCGTAATTTAAGGGTTACAATCGTTACTACGGCTAATAAAACAGCGACAATCCAGAAGCGGGCAACGATTTTTGCTTCGTGCAACCCTTTTTTCTGATAATGGTGGTGCAATGGTGCCATAAGAAATATTCGCCTTCCTTCTCCAAAGCGCTTTTTTGTAAATTTGAAATATCCCACTTGCATCATTACCGATAGATTTTCAATTAAGAAAACACCACACAACACAGGAATCAATAATTCTTTACGGATTGAGATTGCAAAAACAGCGATAATTCCTCCAAGTGCTAAACTTCCTGTGTCACCCATAAATACTTGAGCAGGAAAAGAATTGTACCACAAGAATCCAACACAAGCACCAACAAAAGCAGCAATAAAAATTACCAATTCTTCTGCCATTGGAATATACATTACGTTCAAGTAATCTGCGAATTTGGCGTGTGAACTAACGTAGGCAAGTACCGCCAATGCAATACCAATTATTGCTGAAGTTCCTGTTGCTAAACCATCCAAACCATCTGTCATATTTGCACCGTTTGAAACAGCAATTACGATAAAAATTACTATCGGAATAAAGAGTAACCAACCATACGATTTGTGCCAATCACCAATTAACCAGTTGTAATTGAATTCATTCCCTTTGATGAATGGAATCGTGGTTGTCATATCGTCTGTTTTGACCCATTTGTAAGTTTCTCCATCGTTTTGAATATGAGCTTCTGTTACAAATTCTTCGTCTACTTGCAATTTATAATCTGCATCAACACGTTTATGAACTGTTACATCGTCTGAGAAATAGAGAATGCAACCAACAATTAAACCCACACCGATTTGACCAATAACCTTAAATTTTCCCTTTAATCCTTCTTTGTTTTTTTTGAAAACTTTGATGTAATCGTCCAGAAACCCAATTGCTCCAAGCCAAACTGTTGCCAAAACCATTGTGATCACATAAACGTTATGCAACTTGGCGAACAATAATGTTGGTATCAAAATCGCAGAAAGTATGATTAATCCACCCATCGTTGGTGTTCCAGATTTTTCAATTTGTCCAGCTAAACCTAAATCGCGAACCGTTTCTCCAATTTGTTGACGGCGCAAGGCATTTATGATTTTTTGTCCGAAAACCACAGAAATTATCAATGAAGTAATCAAAGCTAAAGCTGCTCTGAAGGAAATAAAATCAAACAATCCAGCTCCTGGAACATTCAATTTATCTAAATAGTCAAATAAATAGTATAGCATTATTTCTTTAATTGGTTAAATAGTTCTTCTGTTATTTTTAGGTCGTCAAAATCGTGTTTGATTCCCATTATGTCTTGGTATTTTTCGTGACCTTTTCCAGCAATTAGTAAAATATCCCCTGTGTTTGCTAAAGAAATTGCGGTTTTAATTGCTTGTTTTCTGTCTTGAATAGTAATAGCTTTTATATGTTGCTCAGCATTTAAACCAGCTTCCATCTCTACTATAATCGTTTGTGGATTTTCTGTTCGTGGATTGTCTGAAGTCAGAATCACCTGCGTGCTTAAATCAGCCGCAATTTGAGCCATTTTCGGACGTTTGGTTTTATCTCTATCGCCACCGCAACCGATAACAGTCAAAACTTTTTGCGTTCCTTTTCTGATTCCGTTAATTGTTTTTAATACATTTTCAAGTGCATCAGGTGTGTGTGCATAATCCACAATTGCTGTGATTCCAGTGTTGCTTCGCACATATTGAAAGCGACCTTCCACCGATTCTAAATTGGAAATTATGCGCAAAACTTCTAGTTCGTCCATTCCAAGTAATTGGCTTACACCATAAACTACTAAAAGATTGTAAGCGTTAAAATCGCCGACTAATCGCGAGTAAACTTCCGTTTGATTGATGGTCATAATCAAACCTGTCAATTCATTTTCGATTACTTTTCCTTTGAAGTCAGCTGGTGTTTTTAATGCAAACGTTACTTTTTTAGCAGCTGTATTTTGCAGCATCACCATTCCGTTTTTATCATCTGTATTTACCAAAGCAAAAGCTTCTTTTCCCAGTCCGTCGAAAAAAGCTTTTTTAACGCGTATGTATTCAGCGAAGGTTTTGTGGTAATCTAAATGATCGTGGGTGATGTTTGTGAAAGCTCCACCTATAAATTCTAACCCTGTAATACGATGTTGGTAAACTGCGTGAGAACTCACTTCCATAAAACAGTACGTACAACCTTCAGCTACCATTTTTGCTAAAAGTGCATTCAAATTGATTGGGTCTGGCGTTGTGTGCGTTGAAGGAATTTCTTCTGTTCCAATTTTGTTTACAACCGTTGAAATCAAGCCGCATTTATAACCCAATTCTGTGAATAATTTATGAAGAAGCGTTGTTGTTGTTGTTTTTCCGTTTGTACCGGTGATTCCAACTAATTTTAAATCTTGTGATGGGTTATCGTAATAGGCACAAGCCATTAATCCTAGCGCTTCGGAAGTATTTGCTACTTTTACAATTGTTGCGTCCATTGGTAGACTTGTTGTTTCTTGCACCACAAAAACGCGACAACCGTTTTCATAAACAGATTGAATGTAATCGTGACCATTATTCATACTGCCAATAATTGCAAAAAATACCGATTCAGCAGATGCTTTACGCGAGTCAAACACCAATTCATTGATTTCTTGCTCCAAGTTTCCTTGAACAAGCGTATAATTTACAGCAGGAAGTAAGTCTAAAAGCAAACTCATTGTTTCAATTCTATTTTAATTAGTTGTCCTTTTCCGAATGGAGTTCCAGCGTTTAGTGATTGGCTTGTTACCTTACCATAACCGATTAATTTCACAATCAATCCACGATTTTCAAGTAAGTAAACAGCATCTTTCGCCGTCATTCCGATTACATTTGGAACCAAGTTTTTATTAATTTTCTTTCTGTCTAATTGTACTTTTTTAGCCAAGGTATCAGCTGTCAACCATTCTCCTTCGTAGTTCAATTGATAGTTCACTTTAAGCATTTTTAATAAAGCGGTAATATCTCTTTTGTTTCCACTTTTTACTTTTGGTAAATTGTAGCTTAAAGGTGTTGTTTCGTTGATTGCTTTGTGGTATTTCAATGTAGAAGCATACACTTTATTGGCTATTGCGGCGAAAACGGTTCCAGATACACGAGCGCCATAGATTTCTTTTCGAGGCTTAGAAATCATGACAATGCACGAGTACATTGGTTTATCAGTTGGAAAATAACCCACGAATGAAGCTTGGTATAGGCTGTTTTTTTCATCTTGATATTTTCCACCTGCTCCGCTAAGTTTTGATGTTCCTGTTTTTCCTGCAATTTCGAATTCGACACCTTTTAAATCTTTTCCGGTTCCATCTTTCATAACGCCTTCCAAACAGCGTTGAACATCTTTTAATGTTTGATCAGAACAAATTTTATTATTTATGATTATAGGGTTGAACTTCTTTATTACTTGACCCGAACGACGAATTTCTTTTACAAACTGCGGTCTTACGAGCGTTCCGTTATTTGCAACAGCATTGTAGAAAGCCAAGGTTTGAATCGGTGTAATTTCAAGTTCATATCCAATAGACATCCAAGGAATGGAAAGAGCTGACCAGATTTTTGCTCCTGGTCTAGGAATGATCGGTTTTTTTTCTCCATCAATATCTACCCCTAATTTTTCTGTTAATCCGAATTGCTCTAATCTTTTTATGAATTGTTCAGGTTCACTTCTATACGCTTTATTGGTGATTTGAGCAATCACATTTGATGATTTTTCGAATGCTTGTTGGATAGTAATTTCTCCATAACCAATACCTTTGTTGGAATCTTTCATAACTTTCCCTGCAGCAAAATTATATGACCCGTAAGCTTTAACCTTATCTGTGATTTTGTATTTTTCATCTTCCAATCCAGCCATAATAGAAGCAAGCTTAAAGGTTGATCCTGGGTTTGAAAGTTCACCTATTGCGTAATTGTAATACTCAGAATAATTTCCATTGTTAAGTTTCCCTAGATTTACAATGGCTTTAACGAAACCTGTTTTTACATCCATTACTATAACACACCCATGCTCTGCATCCATGTCGCGTAGTTGACGTTCCAATTCAGAATGAGCAACTTCTTGAATATCTTTATCAAAACTTGTTATGATGTCTGCTCCCTCTACGGCTTCTTTAACAATTTGTCCAATTTTTTTCCAACCAGTTGAGAATTTTTGCTCGATTTCTTCACCTTCAACTCCTCGTAAATAATTTATAAAAGCACCTTCAATTCCTACTTTGACCTCTTTTCCATATTCTTCTTTACTTTGATAATATCCAAGGGTACGATCTAACAAAGCTCCATTTGGTTTTTTTCTAAGGATAGTTTCATCCGTATCAATTATTCCTCCTTTCATTCTTCCCAATTTGAAGATAGGCAATGCTCTCAAGCGTTTTCTTTGTTCGTTGGTTACTTTGTTTTTAATCGATAAATAGCGCGAACCATTTGCTCTAGCACTTCGAATTTGATTTTCATACTCTCGAGCCGTTTTTTCTGGGTAAATTCTACTCAAGCCGGCAGCAAGTTCAGATACTTTTTCGTCAAAAACCTCTTGTTTCACAACCGTTGGATCCATGTGAATATCATAGAAAGTCACGGAAGAAACCAATGGAACCATGTTTTCGTCCAAAATTTCTCCCATCCTTGGGTAGCGTTTAACGATTCGAACTGGAATAACTTCGTCTGATTCTTCAAACAAACTTGAGCGTCCTTGCCATTGCAGCGAAGCCGTTTGATACAATACAAACAGCATGATGAGTACAAACCCAACATAGACAGCATAAGCTCTATAGTAAAGAAAATTTTTGTCCTTACTCATCTGTTTTTTTTAATCGTATTACTTTTTTAGTGTTTTGAGATTCTTGTAAATCCCTTGATTTTAATTTTTCTACCAATTTGTATCTTCTTGTCACAAATTCTAAGCGCGATTTTGCTTCAATATATTCTGCCGCTTTTTGATCTAATTCTCGTTGCGTTTTATTTGTTTCATCAATAAGTTGTTTTCCATAATAGCCTTTTGAAACTATTACCAATAAGAGACCCATTATAAAAAAGATATAGCCTAAATTGCTTAAAAAGAATTCTTTAGTTAGAAATTCTCCATTCAATATTTGCATAAAAGCATTCGGTTTTTTGCCTGTACTTTTCTTGGAACTTGTCTTGTTTTCAGACTTAGTCCTTGTTTTTTCGCCATTCTCGTAGGTGTCAAATTCGTTCTCAGCCATTTTTTTCTGCTATTCTTAATTTGGCACTTCGAGCGCGCGTATTTCCTTTTATTTCTTCCTCGTTCGGAACAATTGGGTGTCGAATGATTTCAGTCAACGGTTTTTGAACATTTCCAAAGAAATCTTTTTCAATTTCTCCGTCAAATGAACCACGTTTCATGAAGTTTTTCACCAATCTATCTTCTAATGAATGATAAGACATCACCACTAAACGTCCACCTGGAGCTAGCATTTCTGAAGCTTGTTCTAGCATTTGTTTCAATACTTCTAGTTCTTGGTTTACTTCAATACGAATCGCTTGAAAAACCTGTGCATAGAATTTATGATCCTTGAATTTTGGAGCAAATCTTCTCAGCGCTTCCATTAATTCAAAGGTTGTTTTGATCGGTTTATCGGCGCGTTTTAGTATCAACTCTTGCGCAAGTGCACGTGCATTTGTTAATTCACCATAATACCTGAAAATGAAAATCAATTGTTCTTCTGTATCTTCGTTTACTACGTGATAAGCAGAACGGTCCAAATACTGATTCATACGCATATCAAGTGGAGCATCTTCACGAATCGTAAAGCCACGTTGTGCTGCATCAAATTGATGGGAAGAAACACCTAAGTCAGCTAATAAACCATCGATTTTGTCGATTTTTAGTAGCTTCAAGTGATTTTTTAAGAACGCAAAATTCGATGCAACGAAGTAGAAATTTGGAGCATCTAAGCGATTTTTATTAGCGTCGGCATCTTGATCAAAAGCAATTAATTTCCCTTCTGAGTTGATGTTTTCAAGAATAACCTTAGAATGACCGCCGCCGCCGAAAGTTACGTCCACATAAACCCCATTAGGCTTGATGGCTAAACCTTCAATACATTCATTTAATAGTACAGGAATGTGGTATTCTAAATTATTCTCCATTGTTTAAGTCACCCATTACTTCATTCGCTAACTCAGCGAAATTGGCCATGTTCGCTTCGATCATCTCGAAGTAGTTGGACTTATCCCAGATTTCAATGCGATCGTTGTAAGCAATCAACATTACCTCTTGTTTTAGACCGACTCTTTCTACATGTGTAGAAGGAACCAATACTCTACCTGCGTTGTCCAAAGTGATTTGTTTAGCACCTTGATGAAACATGCGGTAGAACAAGCGATTTCTTTCGATGAATAAATTTAATTTAGAAAGTTTCGCGCTCAATTTTTCCCATTCTGTCAATGGATAAAGCGTCAAACAATCCTCAAAACCTTTATTCAACATAAAATCTTTCTGAGCTGCAGGAGAAAGCTGCTTCCGTAATCCGGAAGGAAATAAAAACCGTCCTTTTTCGTCCAGTTTAACTTCAAATTCTCCTACTAATCCTGCCATAGCGTTGTAATGGGTAAAATTAATGGTATTTTACCACTTTTTACCACCAAACTTTAAATTGTTAATAACTTGTAACGATAAGGGATTAAAAAGGTTTCTTTTTGAGTATTAAAAAACTGATAAATACTAATAAAATAAAAGTTTTTCACAAAAGTGGGAGAAAGTGGTAATAAACTGAAAAATGAAAGTTGAAAGATGAAAGTGAAAAGAGAAAAGTTGAAAAACGAAAGTGAATTCGCAGCAACGTGAGGTCATTAAGTCATAAGATTTTGTTTAAGGTTAATATTTATAAATGTCATCCCCCTTAAATCCCTCTTGACTAATTCGTTAAGGGAGGAAACTGAATCTTACTTTTCACTTTCAGTTCTCAGTTATGAGTTTTCAACTAACTTTACGTCCATGTCAAACACTACCAAAAGCTGGTTGCTTTTAATTACACTTGCCTGTATTTGGGGAAGCTCCTTCATCTTGATGAAAAAAGGAATGTTCACTGAAGATGGCGGAAATATATTTTCATCAACACAAGTGGGAGCATTGCGCATGTTAATCGCCTCCAGTGTTTTGTTACCTTTTTCAATTCGAGCAGTTCGGAAATTGCAAGCACGAAAAGATTTGTTGTTTTTTTCGATAGTGGGATTTTGTGGCAATTTTTTTCCAGCATTTCTATTTACCTATGCTGAAACTGGAATTTCTTCTGGTTTTGCTGGGATGCTCAATAGCTTCACTCCTATTTTCACCATTATTATTGGGTTTGTGATTTACAAACAGCGGATTACTTCTTTTCAAGTTGGGGGAACGATTATTGGTACAATTGGAATCATTCTACTAATCAATGCAGGAAAATCAGTTTCTCTAAATGCAAGTATTTTTCATGTGTTAGCAATCGTTTTAGCTACTTTTTTCTATGGCGTTAGTTTAACCACTATTAAAAACAAACTACAACATTATTCTTCTGTGGATATTACTTCCTTAGCTTTTTTAATGGTTTTCGTTCCTGCATTGATTGCATTTTTCATTTTTGGAACTCCAACTGTGATTTTAGAAAACAAGCACGCTTTAGAAGGTTTAGGTTACATTTCTATCTTGGCAATTTTTGGAACAGCGATGGCAGTTTTCTTATTTAATGGAATTCTAAGTATGTCTTCAGCGCTATTTGCAAGTAGTGTTACCTACTTCATTCCTGTTGTAGCTGTTATCATTGGATTTTTCTTCAAAGAGAGCTTGAGTTGGGGGCAAATTGCTTCGATGTTTGTGGTTTTAGCTGGAGTTATTACTGCCAATTATGGACACCTTCTAATAAATACGAAGAAAACTTTGTGAATAATTTGTCCTTAACGAATAAAATCCTATCTTTGCCCTCCTAATTTTAGAAATTAACATTTAAAAACAAGCTATTATGTACGCAATTGTAGAGATAGCAGGGCAGCAGTTTAAAGTGCAAAAAGACCAAAAGATTTTTGTACATCGTTTAGCTTCTGACGCAGGTTCAAAAATCGAATTTGACCGTGTGTTATTGGTAGACAACGATGGAAAAATCACTATTGGCGCCCCAGCTATAGACGGTGCAAAAATCACCGCAGAAGTAATCGACCATGTTAAAGGTGACAAGGTTATCGTTTTCAAAAAGAAACGTAGAAAAGGTTACAAAAAGAGAAATGGTCACCGTCAACAATTTACGGCGATTACAATTACAGATATTAAAGCATAATTAACCTTCCAATTACGGAATAAAATTTTAAACGATGGCACACAAAAAAGGAGTCGGTAGTTCGAAAAACGGTCGTGAGTCACATAGCAAACGCTTAGGTGTGAAAATCTTCGGTGGACAAGCTGCAATTGCAGGAAATATTATTGTTCGTCAACGTGGAACTCAACATCATCCAGGAGCAAATGTAGGTATTGGTAAAGACCATACTTTATTTGCATTAACTGATGGTTTAGTTGAATTTCGCAAGAAAAAAGACAACCGTTCTTTCGTTTCAGTTGTAGCAATTGAAACTGCGAACGCATAACATTTAAAGTTCAAAACTTTGAGAAGGCTGACAAGAAATTGTTGGCCTTTTTTTGTGATTATTGATTTTTGATGTTGGATTTTTGATGTTGGATTTTTGATTGAAATGTTTGTGTTAAATCATCTATTTTATTAAATTTAATAGAAAAAACCAATATGAAAGATAATTTAATACAACAAAAATCCTTTGAATTTGCTTTAAAATCAATCCCATTATACAAAGATTTGTTAGCAAATCATGAATTCATTCTATCCAAGCAGTTTTTCAGAAGCGCCACAAGTATTGGTGCAAATGTAAAAGAAGCATCAGCAGGATATTCTAAAAAAGATTTCGCTGCAAAAATGGGAATTGCATCAAAAGAAGCTAGAGAATGTTTTTATTGGCTTGAGTTAATTGAAGCTAGTGATTTTAGCGAATTTCCGTTGTCAGAACTAAAAGAAGAAAATCTAAGGTTGATTCGAATTTTAACTGCAATCGTCAAAACGTGTCAATCTAATTCGTAAGCTATAAATTGTAGTTTTAAACTAAATTATCGACAGAGTTTTCGTACGATCAAAAATTAAGAATCAAGCCTCAAAAATCCTCACTATTTTTACAATAAATTTATCCCTATGGTACAAAAGCGTTCAATCCGTTACTTTCTTTCAATTTTAAGTGGTTTACTTTTAATTGTTTGTTTTCCTTTTACAGGAAGTATAACTCCACTGATTTTTGTGGCTTTGATTCCATTGCTTTTTGTCGAGGATAGTATTTCGGTACAAAAACGTTCATCAGCAAATGTATTTTTACACGCTTACATCACTTTTTTTATCTACAATTTAGGAACAACTTTTTGGATTTGGAATTCTACAGAAGTCGGCGGAGTGCTTGCTTTTGTGTTTAATTCGTTACTGATGGCTTTAGCGTTTCAATGTTTTCATTTTGCTAAGAAACACATCGGAAGAAAGGAAGGCTATATTTCGCTTCTTGTGATCTGGACAGCTTTTGAATATGCTCATTTCAATTGGGAACTTTCGTGGCCTTGGTTGGCTTTTGGAGATACTTTTTCGATTCGCACTAATTGGATTCAATGGTATGAATATGTTGGTGTTTTGGGTGGTACTCTTTGGGTTTTAGTAGTGAATTTATTGCTTTTCTTAGGGCTTAAAAAACAGTTTACTCCCGATTCTAATCCAAAGTTAAAGCGCAATTTCTTTATGATAGCAAGCGTAATTCTCGTTTTTCCAATCGCTTATTCTTATTGGATGTTACAGACGCCTTACTTGAAAGGAAAAACGCTTGAAGTAGTTTTAGTTCAACCAAATATAGATCCATATAACGAAAAATTTAGCCCTAATTCAACGGTAGAAGCTCAACTAAATAAATTTTTTAACCTTGCCGATAAGAAGGTAACAAAAAACACCGATTTATTGATGGGCCCTGAAACAGCAATTTCTCAAGGATTCTTTGAGCCGGATTTAAAGTATTTTAAGTTCTATCAATTGATGCAAGAACGTTTGTCACACTATTCTAAAACAGAGCTTTTAATTGGCGCCTCGACTGCACTTGCTTTTGACAAAAAAGTTTCAAGAGCGACTTTACCGCTTGGTAATGGAAATGGTTTCTATGAAAGTTACAACACTTCTTTATTTGTTCCAAAATCCGGCAAACACAGCTTTATTCATAAATCAAAGTTGGTTTTAGGGGTTGAGAAATTACCTTTTTCGAACTATTTTCCATTTTTGGAAGAGTTGGCAATTAGCAATGGAGGAACCTCCGGAACCTTAGGAATTGAAGCGTATCCCAAAAACTTTAAGACGAAAAATTCAATAATTGCTCCCATCGTTTGCTATGAGTCGATTTACGGTGAGTTTGTTGCTCAGCAAGTGCGAACTGGCGCTGAATTGTTGTGCATCATCACGAATGATGGTTGGTGGAAAGACACACCTGGCTATAAACAACATTTTAGTTTTGCACGTCTAAGAGCAATTGAAAACAGACGTTGGGTTGTTCGTTCAGCCAACACAGGTACAAGCGGCGTTATCAACGAAAAAGGAGAAGTTTTACAAACCACTGATTGGTGGGTTCCTGCGGTAATCAAAGCGGAAGTGCAACTGTCTAAAAAACAAACGATTTATGCTACTTATGGTGATTTTATCGGACGTAGTTTTGCTTTCGTAGCGGTTCTTTTATTGATTTTTGCTCTAAAAAATAAAATTAGGCCATTGAATAAGTAAATTTAATCTTAAAATTTTTTACGAAATAAATTCAAACAATCAAGCAACCTGAATCGTTAATTTAAGTATATAGATTTGACGCACATCAATTTAAGTTGTACTTTAGCTATCCGTGAAAATATTTTTTCTACTCATATTGTTTTTTTCGTTCTCTAATCTTGTTGCACAAACAGTTTGGATGACTCCTAATCGCGGACAATGGGATGAAAAAATTCAGTATTCAATCGATTTGAATCAAGGGAAAATGTACCTTGAGAATACAGGAATGACTTTCTTTTTGACAGATGCTTTAGGACACAATCATTCAGAAGGAGGACATGATCATTCAGCAGAAGAGGAAGGAATAGTACATTACCACGCTATAAAACAACAACTTATTGGTTCAAACCCAACTCCAACAAAAATAGAATTAAATCCTTCCAATCATTATTCAAATTATTTTATTGGGAACAATTCTGCGAAATGGAAATCATCCGTTTATAGTTTCAATTCTGTTTCATTTTCAGATGTTTATGATGGAATTAGTGTTTTTTACGATGGAAGTTCTGACCAATTAAGCTACAATTTCAAAATCAATAGTGGGGCAAATCCAGCTCAAATTCGTTATGAAATTGAAGGTGCAGATGCTGTTGAAATTTCGCCTTCAGGACAATTGATATTAAAACATCGTTTTGGTCAAATTACACAATCCGCACCAGTTGCTTGGACAGTTTCTGAAGATGGTACAAAAACAAAAGTTAAATGTAAATTTCAAAAAGTTGGAAATGTAGTATCGTTTCGTTTTCCCGATGGCTACAACCATCAAGAAGAATTAATCATTGACCCAAGTTTAACATTTTCAACTTTTACAGGCTCATCCGCTGACAATTGGGGTTTCACAGCAACACCAGATGTAAATTCAAATCTGTTTGGTGGGGGAATTGTTTTTGGAGTCGGTTATCCAACTTCTTCTGGAGCTTATGATGTTACATTTAACGGTGGATCAGGCTCATTTCCAATGGATGTTGGTATAACAAAATATTCTGCACAAGGAAATAACTTATTGTTTTCAACTTATATTGGTGGCTCTGGAAATGAAACTCCAAACAGTATTGTCTCAGCTCCAAATGGTGAGCTTTATATTTATGGCATTACTTCTTCCAACAATTTTCCAATGCCTGGAACTCCTTATGATAATTCTTATAATGGCGGTCAAAATGTAACAGAAAACTCCTTGAACTTTAATGGGGCAGACATATATGTTGCACGATTAAACGCAAATGGAACAGCATTAATTGCTTCGACTTACGTTGGAGGATCAGGAACTGATGGTTTGAATATCAATTCGTTGCATTATAATTATGGTGATCAGTTTCGCGGTGAAATAACCTTAGATGCAAACCAAAATGTTTACATTTCTAGTACAACAGCATCTGGCAATTTCCCAACTGTTGCTGCAGGTCAGGCAGCTCTTAATGGTGCACAAGATGCTGTAATTTTTAAGTTGACACCTAACTTAAGCAATCTTTTATGGAGTACTTATTTTGGAGGTGAAAGTCTTGATACTGGCAATTCAATTACGATAGGAACAGATGGTTCAGTTTTCGTGGCTGGTGGAACAAGTTCTTCTAGCCTACCAATATCCTCCGGAAATGATTTAACTTATAATGGTGGTTTGTCCGACGGATATGTAATTCGAATGAATGGTGCAACCGGAGCCTTCATGTCAGGAACTTACATGGGAATGAGTGAATATGACCAAACTTATTTTGTGCAAACAGATATTGACAACTCTGTCTACGTTTATGGGCAAACTGAATCTCCTTGGCAAATAAGCCCAGGCTGTTATGGCAATCCAAACTCAGGTCAATTTATTCGAAAATACACAACAAACCTCATAAATATAAATTGGACCACAATGATAGGTGCTAGCACAGGAAGAGTTGAAATTTCTCCAACAGCATTCCTTATTTCCAATTGTTACGATATTTACATTGCTGGTTGGGGAGGTGTATTGAACTCAAGTGGACAAGCAACAGGATCATCAACCAATGGTTTTTATGTTACACCAGATGCCTATCAATTAAACACAAATGGTAGTAATTTTTACCTAGCTGTATTAAGCAAAGATGCGCAAACTATGAAGTATGCAACTTTCATGGGTGGAATGAATAGTAGCTCCAATCACGTTGACGGAGGGACAAGTCGTTTTGATAAAGCTGGAAGAATTTATCATGCTGTTTGTGGTGCTTGTGGCGGAAATCCATTCGGTTTTACAAGTACTCCAGGAAGTTGGTCTCCATCAAATGGAAGTAATAACTGTAACATGGCTACCTTCAAATTTGAATTAAGTTCTATTGATGCAGCAGCAGCCCAACCGGCACCTTTAATCTGTATTCCTCAATCGGTTTATTTCCAAAATAATAGTACGAATGGAAATGCTTATTTGTGGGATTTTGGAGATGGAAATACCTCTACTCAATTTGCACCAATTTACCAATACACGACTCCTGGAGTTTACGATGTAAAATTAGTCGTCTATGATACGAGTGGATGTTTTAGTTCCGATTCTGTTACAATTCAAGTTAATGTGGGGGCTTTCGCTGGAGGTGTTGTTCAACCTGCTGGAGGAATTTGCCCAGGAGAAAGTTTTCAATTCGATGCTTTTGGTGGAATAAACTATAGCTGGAGTCCTGCAAACTTATTGAATAATCCTAACATTTCTAATCCAATAGCTACTGTTCAAACAACAACTGTTTTTTCTGTTGTAATTTCTGATAGCTGCGGATCTGTTACTTTAAACGTTACCTTACCTGTTTTTGAAAATACAATGAATATCTCGCCTGACACAAGTATTTGTTTGGGAAGTTCTGTCCCTTTACAAGTTCAGGCTTCTGGAACTATAACTTGGAGTCCACCTAACTTTTTAAGTAGCACAAATTCATTTAACACCCTTTCAACTCCTGACACAACGATAACTTATACCGCAAATGTCACCACGCCAAATGGTTGTACTATGAGTGACTCCGTTAAAATTTCTGTTTATTTTTCACTGCCAATTGCTAATCTTCCAGATTCAATGAATATGTGTTCAGGCAGTCAAATCGGTATTTTAGCTTCTGGAGGAAATTCGTATTCTTGGAGTCCTAATGAATATGTTGTAAATGTAAATGGCCCCTTAGTAGAGGTTAATCCACCCATCGATAAATGGTATTATGTTGATATTTCAAATGCTTGTGGAACCATAAGGGATTCAGTTTTTATTAAAATTGTAACTGCTACAATTTATGCTGGAAACGATACAACAGTTTGTCCAAGAGAATCTGCTTTTCTTTGGGCTACTGGTGCTGAAAATTACTTTTGGCAGCCATATAATACGGTAGTTGCACAATTTGGAAACTTTGTTGAAGTTGTACCTCCCGGAAGTACTATTTACAGTGTAGTTGGAGAGGATAATAATGGTTGTTATGACACTGCCTATGTGGAAGTAATTGTTCATCCCTATCCTAGTTTACAGGTAAGTCCTACTGTTTATGCTTTTTATGATGATGTCATTCAATTGGAAGCATTTAGTCATGTCCCGGGAACTTACACCTGGTTTCCAACTGAAGGGCTTTCGTGTGTAAATTGCTCAAATCCAGTAACATCTCCCAATCAAAACAT
This sequence comes from Crocinitomicaceae bacterium, assembly GCA_044350515.1. Taxonomy (GTDB): domain Bacteria; phylum Bacteroidota; class Bacteroidia; order Flavobacteriales_D; family Crocinitomicaceae; genus UBA952. Next base: position 100,705 of record JBILHL010000002.1, read on the forward strand.
TACCTATTTCGTTTATTTTGTTGATATAAACGGTTGCAAAAACTCTAGCTACGTCGATATAATTTACGATGCAACTATTTATGTTCCAAATACTTTCATTCCAAACGGGGATAATTTAAATGACTATTTCAGAATCTATGGCGGGAATATAAAAGAAATGGAATGTACTATTTTCAACCGTTGGGGCGAATTAGTTAAAACCCTATACTCGATTGATGATTCATGGGACGGTACCTACAGAGGTAAAAAATGCCAAGATGGAGCTTACACTTGGAAATTAATCTATGTTGATTTTTTAGGCATCAAACATCAATTAACTGGACATGTGAATTTATTAAGATAATTAATTAATTTTGTCAAAATTTATTCAATGAAAAATATCAAAAATATTACTTATTTTACAGTTGCAGGAGCATCAATTATAGCTACAAGTTCAAGTTGTGGTAAATATGAAGATGGGCCAGGTTTTTCTTTACTATCGAAAAAATCTAGAATTGTTGGTGATTGGGAAGTTAAATCTTTAGGTTCAACTATCTTAAACACTGGCTATGGTATTGACATGAGTTTTGAAAAAAATGGTTCTATGCTATTCACTTATTCATATGCAGGTTCTGGTAACGAAACTTATGCAGGTTCTTGGGATTTCGCCTCTGACAAAGAAAACTTAATCATAACATTAGATGGTGAGGCAACTGTTTTTGAAATTAAAAGGCTTACTAATAAAGAGCTTTGGATTGATGATGACATCACAGCTGCGGATGGTGAAATTTGGAAATTAGAAGCAAAATAGTCTAATTAAATAATAATTATAGAGCCTCCTTGCGAGGCTTTTTTTATATGAAAAATAAATTTGACATCAATTATAGCAACACTATTCCAAATATTTTAAAAAGTAACAATATTTGTGTATTACTCTCCACTTATCAAGCTGGTAAAGTTATAATTCTAAGTGCAAGAGAGGATGTTTTATATCAAACTCCGATTACATTTAACAAACCAATGGGGATAGCTATTCAAGGAAATAAATTAGCAATTGCTTGTCAAAATGAAATTGTTTTTTTCTCTAAAAATGAAAATGTATCAGCATTTGTAAATACTGAAGATAAAAAGTATGATTGTATTTATGTTGAACGCGCTACTTATAATACAAGCACATTAGACATTCATGATTTGGATTTTGGTGACGGGTTGTTATGGGGTGTAAACACTTTGTTTTCTTGCTTATCCATCTTTGATATCAATTATAGTTTCAGACCCAAGTGGAAACCTAGTTTTATTTCCCAATTAGTACCCGAAGATAGATGTCACTTAAATGGTATGGCGATTAAAGATGACATTCCAAGATTTGTAACATCTTTAAGTGTAGATAATGTTTATCAAGGTTGGAGAAAAAACAAACTTGAAACAGGTGTATTATTAGAGGTTCCATCAGGAGAGGTTATTCTTTCTAATTTATCAATGCCGCATTCACCAAGATTTTATAAAAACGAATTGTATTTATTAGAATCCGGCACAGGAAAACTTTTAAAAGTACTACCTGAAGAAAAGAAATCAGTTGAGGTTTTTAATTTTCAATGCTTTATCCGAGGTTTGTCTTTTTCGAATGATTTAGCCTTTATTGGTAAATCTCAAATTCGAGAAAGCTCAAGTGATTTCAATCATTTAGAAATAAAGAAAAATTCAATAAACGCTGGCTTGATAGTATTTTGCATGAAGACTTCAACAATAATTGGAGAAATTAATTACACTTCCGACATCCAAGAATTGTTTGATATTCAAGTTCTTGAAAATACATCAAATGCAGTAATTATTTCTAAAGAGATTGAACAATTCAAAAACATAATAACATTTCCTGGAAACGTCTTTAAAAAATCAGAACCACAACCATCTAAAAATGAGTGACATCCAATCCTTCCAATTCAACGCTTTTCAAGAAAACTCCTACTTAGTTTGGGATCAACTAAAAAACTGTATAGTTATAGATCCAGGTTGCTATTCTCGTGAAGAACAGTTGGAATTAATTGACTTTATTGAATCAAATGAATTAAAAGTTGTAGCACTACTGAACACGCATGCGCATATCGACCATGTACTAGGAAATCAATTCATCTTGAACAATTTTGAAGTCGATTATTATTTGCATCCTGATGATTTAAAAGTTCTTCAATCGGTTGAATCTTACGCTCATATATATGGTTTTGAAGGCTATCAAGTTTCGCCGCAACCTACAAAAACATTGGCTCACAATCAAAAATTAGTATTTGGTGATTTATACATAACCGTTTTACACACACCAGGTCACGCGCCGGGTCATGTGGTTTTCTATTTTGAAAAGGAAAATTTTGTTTTAAATGGAGACGTTTTGTTCAGAGGTAGTTTTGGACGCGTTGATTTGCCTGGAGGAAATTTAGAAACTTTAAAAGAATCGATTTTTAACATCCTATTCAAACTTCCAGAAGAAACCGTTGTTTATTGCGGACATGGGCCAAAAACAACGATTGGTGTAGAGAAAAAAACGAATTATATATTAGAGTTTTAATTTTGGCAAGAATAGGAATAAATGCACGGAATATCCTTCCAAAAAAAATGGAAGGCTTTGGCCATTATTCATTTGAAATAACCAGAAGACTTTGTGAATCACATCCTGAACACGAGTTCGTTTTATTTTTTGACAGATCAGTTGATGCTTCTTTAAAATTCCCATCAAATGTCAAAACAGTTGTATTATTTCCTCCAACTCGTCATCCATTTTTGTGGATTTTATGGTTAGAATTTTCACTTCCCTTGGCCTTAAAAAAAAATAAAATAGATGTGTTTTGGTCGCCTGATGGATTATGTTCCCTACTTTCTTCAGTTCCTCAAATTATAACGATTCACGACATCAATTTTGAACATTATCCGAAAGATGTTCCTTGGATTGCACGTTTATATTTTCAGTTTTTCTTTCCAAAATTCGCAAAGAAAGCAAAACATATTTTAACAGTTTCAAATTATTCAAAAGCTGATTTAGTAAAAACTTACGGAATTTCGAGTCAAAAAATAAGTGTAGTTTATAACGCTCCAAATGAAATCTATCAGCCAATTTCAGAAGAAAAAATAGAAAACACTAAGAAGAAATATACCTCGGATAAAGATTATTTTTTGTTTGTCGGTTCCATTCATCCACGTAAAAACGTACAACGATTGATTGATGGATTTGCACAAGCTAAACACGAATTGAAAGAATTAAAACTAGTAATTGTTGGAGGTGTAATGTGGAAGGATAAATTTTTAAGTATTCCAAAAGAAATAGAGAAAGATGTGATTTTCTTAGGACATCTTTCACTTGAAAATCTGACCAAAGTAACTGCTAGTGCATTTGCCTTAACCTATGTTCCTTACTTTGAAGGTTTTGGAATTCCTCTAGTTGAAGCGATGAAATGTGGTGTGCCAATATTAGCAGCAGATGCAACTTGCTTACCTGAAGTTGCTGGCGACGCTGCGATTTATTGTGACCCTTTTGATATAAATTCAATTGCCAAAGGAATGATTGAACTTTTCGAAGACAAAAATCTAAAAATGGAATTGTCACAAAATGGATTGAAAAGAAGCCAAGAATTTAGCTGGGATCAATCTGTTGAAAAGGTTTGGACGTGCCTCGAAAAGAAATTAACCTAATATTTGATTAAAAGTTTAATGTTTCAAATGTTCTAAAAATCTAAACATTTTGAATAAATATAGTTTTAAAGACTAAATACTAACCCTAAAACAGTTTTTTATTAAATACACAAATGAAAATTAATTGGTCTGGATACGAAAATAAATACTTGAATTCTTTAAAAAATTTTGATTTCAAATTAGGAATTGTAAAAATAAGTTATAATAAAACTAAAAAAATTAATATAAATTTAACGTAAAAGACTCAAAACATTTCTTTCTTAACATTTTGTGAACTAAATTTGTGGACAACATTTTACAAAACATTAATGTACTACAGATTCTTTCTCTTTTTTTGCATCTTTTTTTCTTTTTTTGGAGAGATTGTTACAGCACAAGTTGTTTCCCCTTTCAACATTCGTTATCAAACAAACCAAAAAGGTGGAATCGTAATTCTATCAAACGTTTCTCTTACTTGTAACGGTAATAATCCAAATTGTGGAACCTTTCAACAACAAGTACCTCCTGCTGGTAACCATAATCAAGATGGAAATATTGTTATGGGATTTGTTGATGTTGATGCTGTTACAAGTACTTACAATTCATCGAGTGATAGTTTGAACTTAAATAATTGCAGTGAAATTTTATGGGCAGGCTTGTATTGGAGTGCAAGAGTTACGGAAACCACAACGAATTATGTCTCTCGTAATACGGTAAGAATCAGAACAAACAATGATAGCTATCAAACTTTAACCGCTGATCAAACGCTAGATGTTCCTAGTATTGCATCCAATTCAAATTTTCAAATGCCAAGTTATTTTTGTTTCAAGGACGTAACAGGAATAGTTCAAGCAGGCGGAAACAAAGCAAGATATACAATTGCAAATGTTGTTTCTCAAACAGGGGTCAATAATCTTTTTGGTGCTTGGTCGCTTGTAGTAGTTTACAAAAATGTATTTCAATCAATGCGAAACTTAACCGTTTTTGATGGAATGGCTTATGTAAGCAGTGGAAATAGTGTGGATTTACCAATTTCTGGGTTTGTTACTCCGCAACTAGGTCCTGTAAGTTTTGAATTAGGCGTAGTTGCTTACGAAGGAGACAGAAACATTCAAGGAGATAAGCTTCAATTTAACGGAAATGGAAGTTTTATTGATATTGTCGATCCATTAAGAAGTAGTAATGATTTTTTCAATAGTACTTGTACTTCAAATGGTGCATTCACTCCATTCAGAAATCCAAATTACAAAAATAATTTAGGGTTAGATTGTGGGATTTTTAATCCAAATAATGCTGGTTTTAATTACATAGGAAATAATGCAACTAATGCAACAATTAAGGTTGTTACTTCGCAAGATGCAATTTTACCTCGTGTTATCACTTCAGCAATTGATATTTTAGAACCAGACTTAAGGGCAAATGTTCGTATCAATGACTTGAATGGCGGTTTAACCAATCCTGGCGATATTCTAGAATACACATTGGTTGGTAAAAATATCGGTTCGGATATTTCATTGGAAACGTATATGGTTGATACCTTAGATGCTCGAACTACCTATATTCCAGGTTCAATTTCAATTGTACATGGTCCAAATCAAGGAGCAAAAACAGATTTTGCTGGTGATGATCAAGCGGAATTTAATTCACTCGATAATACAATTAAAGTAAGAATAGGAACTGGCGCAAATTCAACTATTGGTGGACAAGTTAACAACTCCTCAACAGGCGCGGATAGTACAGTAATTAAATTCAGAGTAGTTGTTGTAGATGATTGTTTGTTATTTCAATGCGATAACAATTTAAGTAATAAAGCTTACATTTTTGGAAAAGGAAATATTTCTCAAAACTTTTATAACAATGATGGTGTTACAGATATTTTAGATGCAAATGGTTGTCCTTCGACAGCTAGTAATACCCTAGCAATCAATGTTTCCTCATGCCCTACCCCGATATTAAACTCAAACGGACCAGTTTGTCCAGGCTCGACATTAAATTTGTTTTCTCAATTTTCTGAAAATGTCACATACAACTGGATTGGACCAAATGGTTTTACCTCAGATTTACAAAATCCAAGTATTCCAAATGTTACTAGTGCAAATGCAGGAACTTACACCATAAACTATACCTTTCCTGGTTTAAGTTGTTTAATTGATACTTCCATAACAGTCACAATATATAGTGCTCCTATCATTCAATCAAGTTCTTTTGTAAACCCAAGTTGTTTTGGAAGTTCCAATGGTAGTGCTTCTGTAATCGTTTCTGGAACTGGGCCTTTTACTTATTTATGGTCAAATGGAGCAACAACTAGTTCAATTTCAAACTTAGTGGCAGGAAATTATACTGTAACAGTTACAAATAGTACAAATTGTACAACGATTCAAAATTTTACACTTACTCAGCCTCTAATTTTAGGTGCAAGCGCAAGTGTAACTTCAAATTACAATGGTTTTAATGTTAGTTGTATAAATAGTACAAATGGAAGCGCAATTGTTGCTACTACAGGTGGAACTTCTCCTTATTCTGTTCTTTGGTCAAATGGAGCTACAACACAAAACTTAATTAATATCGGTGCTGGAATTTACACAGTAACTATTACCGATTCTAAAAGTTGTACGACCAACTCAAGTGTTACTTTAACCCAACCAACAGCTCTTCAACTTGGCGCTGTAAATCAAACAAATGTTTCTTGTTTTGGTGGAAATAATGGTGCACTCGACATCACTGTTTCAGGAAGTGTACCTGCTTATTCTTACGCTTGGTCAAACAGTGCAACCACGCAAGACATTTCAAATCTGACTATTGGAACCTATACTATTACAATAACAGATGCTAATAATTGCACAACAAATAATTCCTACACCATAACGCAACCAAGTGCAGCACTCTCTTCTACACTTACTTCCACTAATATTTTATGTTTTGGAAACTCAACAGGAAGTATTGATTTAACTATTGCTGGAGGTACAAGTCCTTATTCTTATTTGTGGTCAAATGGTGCAACCACACAAGATTTAAGTAATTTACCATCAGGAGCTTACAGTGTTACAGTTACCGATTCCAAAGGATGTCAATTAAATCAATCAATAATTTTAACTCAACCTTCAGGTGAACTATTAACAGCAATTTCAGGTACTAACGTAAGTTGCCTTGGAGGTGCAAATGGTAGTTTGGATTTAATAGTTAATGGTGGAACAGCTGGATATACTTATTTATGGTCAAACGGAGCAACAACCCAAGATATTAGTAATCTCTCTTTTGGAAATTATTCGGTGACTGTAACAGATGCAAATGCATGTAACACCAATTCAATCATTTCAATTACTCAACCTCCTACAAGCATTCAGTTTTCTGCTTCTTTAACTCAGATTTCCTGCTTCAATGCAGCAAATGGAGCTATTAATTTAACGCCACAAGGAGGAACAGCACCTTTTATTTATACTTGGTCGAACGGTGCTACAACTGCAACAATCAATTCTCTAAGTCCTGGTAGTTATACTATAAATGCAGTTGATGCAAATAGTTGTCCATTCACAAATCAATACACAATAATAGAACCACAAATCCTTGCGGCAACATCCAGCTCTGTAAATGTAAATTGTTTTGGAGCCTCAACTGGAAGCATAAATTTGACAGTTACCGGAGGAACAAGTCCTTACACTTTTAGTTGGTCAAACGGCGCAACAATAGAAGACTTAAGTAGTTTATCAGCAGGGAATTACACAGTAGCAATTCAAGATGCAAATGGCTGTTCCACAAGTTTAACAGTAACAATTTCTCAAACACCAACTCCTGTTTCCTTAGCTTTAACTGGAACAAATCTTAGTTGTTTTGAAAATAGTACTGGTAGTATTCAATCAACAGTAAGTGGAGGTGTCGGTCCTTATTCGTACAATTGGTCAAATGGTGAAACAACTGCTTCAATTTCGAGTCTAACAATTGGAACCTATACTTTAACTGTTAATGATAATTTAGGATGTAGTAATTCAAGTACTACAACAATAACACAACCAACTTCACTTCAATTATCTGCTCAAAATACAGCAATCAAATGTTTTGATGAAAACACAGGAACAATAGATATTTCTGTAATAGGAGGAACAATTCCTTACACTTATTCTTGGTCAAATGGTGAAACAACTCAAGATTTAAATAACATTGGCGCGGGAAATTATCAACTTATTTTGATTGACAATAATGGATGTTCTTTAACTACGAATTATACACTTACCGAACCAAATGCAGCGCTTTCAACTACTAATTCAATTACAAATGTAAGTTGTTTTGGAGGAGCCAATGGTACAATTTCAGTTACAACAACAGGAGGAACTTCACCATATAGTTATGCGTGGAATACAGGTACAACCACAGAAGATTTAACTGGATTAAGCTTTGGAACCTATACTTTAACGATTACAGATGCTAATAATTGTTCTACAAATTTAAGTGCAACAGTTAATCAACCCACACCACTTTCAGAAAATGCCGTCGTTCAAAATATACTTTGTCACAATGGAAATTCAGGTTCTATAAATAGTACAATCACTGGAGGAACGACACCATATTCAAGTAATTGGTCCAATGGTTCTACAAGCGAAGATTTATCAAACTTAGCAAATGGAACCTATTCTGTTATTGTTACTGATGCGAACAATTGCTCTGTTTCCAATATTTACAACGTAACTCAACCACTACAACCTATACAAAACCAATCAACTATAACAAATGTTCTTTGTATTGGAGAATCAAATGGATCGATAAATTTAAGTGTAAATGGTGGGACAAGCCCTTACAATTATGTTTGGAGTAATTCAGCACTAACAGAGGATATTTCTGGTTTATCAATTGGAACATATACTGTGACGATTACTGATGCCAACAATTGTATAACAACATTTTCTGAAACAATAAATGAACCAGTTTCTGGGATTCAAATTAGTTCAATTCCTACAAGCGTTGCTTGTTTTGGAGATGCAACTGGTGCGATTAACTTAAACGCTAATGGGGGGACTGGATTTTATACTTTTTTGTGGTCAAATGGTGAAACAACCCAAAATTTACAAAACCTTTTTTCTGGAAGTTATTCTGTTTTAATTACAGATGAAAATAATTGTACTGCCAACTCAACTATTTTCGTTAGTCAACCTACAACACCATTGACAATTTCAGAATCACATCAAGACGCATTATGCGTTTCTTCTGTTACTGGTTCAATTGATTTAACGGTAAGTGGGGGTAATTCTAATTATTCCTACGTTTGGAGTAATGGTCAAACTTCACAAGATATTTCTTCTCTAAGTGAAGGGATTTATACAGTTACAGTAACCGACGGACAACTTTGTCAAGAAAACATTTCAGTTCAAATTCTCGATCCAAATAACTTAATAATTCTTACTGAAACACATTCAGATGTAACTTGTTTTGGTGCAACTGATGGTTCTATTGATTTAACAATTACTGGAGGTAATGCAGTAGTTAGTTACAATTGGAGTAATGGAGCTGCAACTGAAGATTTAAATAATTTAAGTGCTGGAAATTATTTTGTAAATGTTATTGATATAAATGGTTGTAATACTTTTCTAGCAACAACTATATCTCAGCCTATTGCTCCTTTATCAGTTACAGCTACTGTTTCAAACGTAGTATGTTTTGGTCAAACTACTGGTAGTTTTAACTTAAATCCAGTTGGAGGTACAGCGCCCAACTCGTTCATTTGGTCAACTGGAGCAACAACGGAAGATATTGGTAATTTAAGTGCTGGAAATTATAGTGTCGTAATTACAGACTTTAATGGTTGTAGTATCGCATATAACGGAACTATTAATCAAGCTAGTTCCTTAATTTCTACAACCTCTAATCAAATAAATGTTAGTTGTTTCGCAGGGTCTAATGGTGCGATTAATGTTGCAGTTTCAGGTGGTATAAGTCCGTATACCTACACTTGGAATACGGGTGCTACAAGCGAAGATTTAAACAACCTAAGTGCTGGGAATTATTCCGTGACTATACAAGATACTAATGGATGTACTGTTCAAGAAAACTTTGTCATAACTCAACCAACTAGCGGAGTGCAAGGTGTCCTAGTTTCGCAAAATGTTTCTTGTAGAAATGGGGCAAATGGGGCAATTCAATTAACAGTATCAGGCGGTTCGCCTAATTACACTTATAATTGGAACAATGGTGCTACCACAGAGGATTTAAGTAATTTAACAGCAGGCCAATTCGCTGTCTTAATTACAGATGCAAACGGTTGTACTAATTCTTATACAGCTCAAATTACACAACCTTCAACTTCACTAATTGCCACAATTCAAGGAACTTCAGTACTTTGCCACAATGGTGCTTCTGGAGTTGCACAAGTAAACGTTTCGGGAGGAAATAGTCCATACAATTACACTTGGAATAATGGAGAATCAACAACTACAATAGATTCATTAGTTGCTGGAAATTATTCGGTTGTCATAACAGATAATAATGGCTGTAGTGTTTCTAGTTCGATACAAATAAATCAGCCTCCAGCATTAATTGTAAATACTCAAAATAATAATGTCATTTGTTACGGACAATCCTCTGGAACTATAAGCAGTAATGTTACTGGTGGAATAAATCCTTACACCTATTTATGGAGTAATGGAGCAACAACTACTGGAATTCAAAATTTAGCAGCTGGTCCTTACTTTTTAAATATTACTGATGCAAATGGCTGTACAACTACTTTCTCAGATACAATTTATCAACCTACAAATAGTATTGCATTAAATGCTAATGTCACTGCTAATATTTGTTTTGGTGAGGATGAAGGAAGTATTGATTTAACCACAACAGGTGGAACAGCACCTTATCAGTATTTATGGAATAATACTGCAACCACTGAAGATTTAACACAGTTGCTTGCAGGAACTTATACTGTTACTATTTTGGATGCAAATAATTGTTTATTCACGCAAAACATTGCTGTTGGACAACCAAGTACTGGACTAAGTACAAATGCATTAATATCAAATGTTCTTTGTAATGGTGGTAATACAGGTGGTGTCAATCTTCAAGTTTCAGGACCAAGTGCACCATTCAGTTATCTTTGGTCTAATGCAGCAACAACACAAGACATTTCGAATTTAACAGCTGGAATTTATAATGTGACTGTTTCTAATTCCGTTGGTTGCAGTGTTAGTGCTTCATTTAATGTAACGGAACAATCTTCACCTTTAACTTATGGAGCGAATATTACCAATGTAACGTGCTTTGGAGGAAATAATGGAGGAATAGACATTAGTGTTTTTGGAGGAACGGCACCTTATCAGTATTTATGGTCAAATGGCCTTGGTACACAAGATTTGAATAATCAATTACAAGGTAACTATTCTGTAACTATTACTGATGCTAATGGATGTGAGTTAACTCAAAATGAAACAATTAGTGAGCCATCATCGCCAATAGTTGCAACATTGAACCCAACAGCTGTAAATTGTTTTGGACAAAGTACTGGAACAATTGATTTAACAGTTAGTGGTGGAACACCAATTTATACTTATTTATGGTCAAATGGTAATAATTCACAAGATTTAGCAAATGTTCCAAGTGGAATCTATAATGTTGTTATCACAGATGCACAAAATTGTAATCTACAAATCAATACAACGATTACACAGCCGGCGTCTGCTATATCCGTAAATGCAATTCAACAAAACATTAATTGCTCAGGTGAAGCAACAGGAAACATTCAATTAACAACAACTGGAGCAACTCCAAATTATACTTATTTGTGGAACACAGGAGAAACAACTTCCACAATTTCAAACCTTACAGCAGGAGTTTACAATGTAAATGTTCAAGATGCATTAGGTTGTTTTTCTAATCTAACTTATCAATTAACACAATCAATAGCACCAATCACTGTTACAAATAATTTAACAAATGTCTCTTGTTTTAATGGAATAAATGGTGCAATTAATTTACAAGTTGGAGGAGGTACTGCACCATACTCATACACCTGGTCAAATAGTGCAACGTCTAATAACTTGATTAACGTAATTGCAGGAAATTACAGTGTAACAATCACAGATTCTAGAAATTGTTCTGTTGTTGAAAATTACGTTTTAACAGAACCATCTGCAATAGTTATAAATACAAATAGATCCAATGTTAGTTGTTTTGCCGGGAATAATGGATTTATAGACGCAACAATATCTGGAGGAACAGCTCCTTTTAACTTTTTATGGAACAACGGTGCAACAACAGAAGATGTTGCAAACTTAATTGCCGGAAATTATAACTTAACAGTTAACGATGCTAATGGATGTAGCGCTTCTTTAGTATCAACTATAAATCAACCTATTTTTGCAACAACTTTAAGTGCTGCTGTTGTGGCTTCAACTTGTAACAATGAGCCACTTGGTAGCATTGATTTAACAGTAAATAGCGCTAATCTAGGTTTTGTTTATTCATGGAATAATGGGGCAACAACAGAAGACATTCAATTCATAAACGCTGGGACATATACCGTTACTGTAGTAGATAATAATAATTGCGTTACAAATAATTCCTTTGTTGTTGGTCAAGTTACGGCAATTAGTGCAAATCCTATAATCACTCCTGTTAATTGTTTTGATGGAAATGATGGTTCAATTAGTTTAAACGTTTCTGGTGGTACTGCTCCCTACACTTACTCTTGGACAACTGGGGAGACAACTGAAGACATATTAAATCTTGCAGCTGGTAACTATTTCGTAACCATCACCGATGGAAACAATTGTAATCAAAATGCAACCTTTAATGTGAGTCAACCAACAGATAGCTTGCAAGTTTCGGCGAACGTTACCAATACAATTTGTAACAATTTTAGCGATGGAAATATTCTACTTCAAGTAAGTGGTGGTACTGGACCATATAATTACAATTGGAATAATGGATCTGTATCAGAAGATTTAATAAATATTCCTGCCAACATTTATAGTACGATTATTACAGATGAAAATGGATGTTCAATAAATAGAACTTTCCTTGTTACAGAACCACAACCTTTAGCAGCTACTTTTGGAAATACTGAAGTAAGTTGTTTTGGAAATTCAAACGGTTTTATAAATCTTGATATTACGGGAGGTACTGGGGATTATGTCTATTTATGGTCAAATGGTGAAACAACACAAGATTTAGTTTCAATAACTGCTAATAGCTATTCGGTTGTAGTTACAGACTCAAATGGATGCGTTTTAAATGCATCAACAATTATTACTCAACCTGCAAATAGCATTGGTTTACAATTATCTGCTATTAATTCAACCTGTTTCGGATCAAGTGATGGAAGTATTGATTTAACCATTCAAGGTGGTACAAGCCCTTATACTATCAATTGGAATAATGGACAAATCACTGAAGATATTTCAGGAATTCCCTCAGGGTTCTATAGAGTAATAGTTTCAGATTCAAATTCGTGTAGTATTTCAGATTCAATAAACGTTCTTCAACCAATAGCTCCCCTTTCAATAACTGGAAGTGTTGTAAATATTTCTTGTTTCAATGGAAGTAATGGTTTAATCGATATTACAGTTGCTGGAGGCACATTTCCATACACATATAATTGGTCAAATGGGATTAATTCTCAAGATAATTTGAATATAACAACAGGTTCATACACAGTAACTGTTACTGATGATAACAACTGTCAAATTCAATCAAGCTTTACGGTTAGTCAACCAGCAAGCGGTATGGCATTATCTGGAAATACTCAAAATGTTACTTGTGCAAATGGAAATAATGGCGCTATAAATCTAATTGTAAATGGAGGATCTTCTCCTTATAACTATACTTGGTCAAATGCAGCAACAACTGAAGATTTATCAGCTATTCAAGCAGGAGTTTATATTGTTAATGTAACAGATGCTTCCAATTGTACAATTTCAGATACATTTACAATTAACCAGCCTTTAATTCCTATTAGTATAACTATTTCGACTTCAAATATTTCTTGTTTTGATGGAAATAATGGTTCAATTGATATTTCAACAATAGGTGGTACTCCCGGATATTCATTCAATTGGAATAATTTCCAAATTACTGAAGACCTAAATAATTTATTTGCAGGAACGTATACCTTTCAAGTATCAGATCAATTAGGTTGTACATTAGATACCGTTATAACTTTAACTCAACCTTCTCCAATTACATTAATTGTTTCTCAAGCCAATATTCTTTGTTACGGTAATAATACAGGATTTATCGATTTACAAGCTAGTGGTGGAACACCAAATTATACCTACGAATGGTCTAATGGAGCTACAACAGAGGATATTTCTAGCTTAGTAAGTGGCACTTACAACGTAATAACAACAGATGCTAATAGTTGTCAACAAACTACTAATGTTATAATAACACAACCAGCTACACCTCTTTCCGTAACTGAAATTCATCAAGATATTATCTGCTTTGGTGGTAATAATGGATCCATCGATTTGACAGTTACAGGTGGAACAGCACCGTATTTATATACTTGGAGTAATGGATTAAACGCTCAAGATTTAGCAAACCTTGTAGCAGGAAATTACACTGTGAATGTTCAGGATGCAAATGGATGTAGTCAATTATTGACAATTTCTATAGATCAACCAGCTGCTCAAACTACATTATCTGCAAATATTGATAAAGTTGAATGTTTTGGAAATGCGAGTGGTTCAATAGATTTAACAGTTGTTGGAGGAACAAGTCCTTACACTTACTCTTGGAATAATGGTACTTACTTAACACAAGATGTTTTCAATGTAGTTTCTGGTGTTTATTCTGTTGTCGTAACAGATGCTAATAACTGTGTTATAAGTTCAAGTTACACAATTACACAACCGGCTTCAGCATTAAACGCGGTAAGTAATTCAACTCCAGTTACTTGTTTTGCAGGCACAAATGGAACTGTAAGTGTTGCTGCAAATGGTGGCACTGTACCTTACACCTATTTATGGAATAATGGTGTTACAAGTACAACACAAAATGGATTGTCTGCTGGAAGTTACTCTGTTCAAGTAACGGATGCAAATGGTTGTGTATTTAATTCAGTTGTAGATGTTATTCAGCCGGAGCCTTTAATTGCTGATTTCACTTTAAATTCTCTAACAGGTTGTTCACCATTGACGGTTGATTTCACAAATACAAGTCAAGGATCACCAACCTCTTGTTTCTGGGATTTCGGAAACGGACAAAGTTCCACAGACTGCAATTTAACAAATTACACCTACACAAATCCAGGTTGTTATTCGATCTCTCTTACTTTAAATAATGGTACAAATTGTTCTTCTATAATGGAAATTGATAGTGCTGTTTGTGTTTTAGCAAATCCTAGTGCAGCCTTCAATTTTACAACTGCTTCTGATGTTTTCTATTCTGGAGAAGTAGCATTTAATAACCTATCAATTGGAGGTTCTACTTACGTTTGGTCTTTTGGTGACAATTCTCCAAATTCAATTTTTGAAAATCCAGATCACGAGTATCCTAACCAAATTGACACTTCTTACTATGTAACATTAATTGTAACAGACTCAAATGGTTGTGTGGATACAGTTGTAAACATAGTAACCATCGATTCTGAGTTTTTTGTTTATGTCCCAAACACAATAACAGTCGATGGAAATTCATATAATGAAGTTTTCTTTCCTGTATTTGCAGATCCTAATCGAATTAAAAAATACAAGCTAACGATTTATAATCGTTGGGGACAAAACATTTGGGAAACAACAGATCTTAATCAAGGTTGGGATGGTCGAGCTTTTGGAAAAGATGTTCAGGAGGGTATTTATACTTGGAAAATAGACTACGAACTTTATTTTGATGGAAATAGAAAATTAGTCGGACATGTTACTCTTCTAAGGTGATAATTTTTTAGAGTACATTTTTGCACATGTAGTAAAATTCTAAATTCGAGTAAAAATCTCAATTTGAGCAAATATTATTTTTTGCCTTACTTTTTTTCCTAACATAAATTCAAGTCTCTGAATTTGTTTTTCCGCGGAGGCGGACGCAAATATTTGTTTTATAATTATCTACAACTCGTTGAGAACAATTTTAACTCCTTTCTGAAACTGAAATTTTTTATTTTCAACTCTAAGTACTTTGGAGGAACGTTTGTGAATAATCAGTATAGTTTCATAACTTATAGAAAAAATGCATACCTTTTGCAGTAATGAAAAAAATTACAAAAGAATTAGTGGCTTCGCTTCTTATAGAACGAAAAAAAGATGGAAGTAAAGTTGATTTTGGTCACGCATTATTAATTGCAGGAGAAATTGGTAAAATGGGTGCAGCAGTAATTTCTTCTCGTGCTTGTCTGAGATCAGGAGTTGGTTTACTTACGCTTAATACACCAATTGAAGAGCGACAAATTGTTCAAATCGCCATTCCAGAAGCAATGATAATTTCTAGAGAAGATTTCAATTATCAATTAAATTATTATACTGCCATTGGCATTGGCCCAGGAATTGGAACTAAATCAACTACATTTCGTTTATTAAAAACAATCGTTGAAAAAACTAATTCTCCACTAGTTTTTGATGCAGATGCATTAAACTTATTCGCAAAAAATGAATTTATAAACTCCATTCCAAAAAAGAGTATTCTTACTCCGCACGAACGAGAATTTGATAGATTATTTGGTGAGCACCTAAACAACGAAACTAGAATTCAAACAGCAATTCTTCAATCAAAAAAACTAGACTGTGTCATCGTTCTAAAAAGTGCAACCACACATATTATTTACCAAGAAACCATTTTTATTAATTCAATTGGAAATGTAGGTTTAGCAAAAGGTGGTTCTGGGGATGCATTAACTGGAATTATTACTTCCTTTTTAGCACAAGGATATTCACCATTAAATTCAGCAATAATTGGCGTCTATATACATTCTTTGGCAGCAGATTTAACCTTGAAAAATCAATCGGTTGAATCAATGTTGGTAACTGATGTAATTGAAAATATCGGCTTGGCATTTAAAATGATTCTGCAAAAAAAGTTGATGAATTGAAACACAACAAACTAAAAATAAATAAAAAAAGGGAATAGTAATTATCCCCTTTTTTTCCTTTATATTGTGGTAACTTATTTAATCACTTCCAATTCTTTTCCAACTTTAATAAATGCAGCTATAGCTTTATCTAAATCTCCTTTTGAATGAGCTGCAGAAATTTGGGTTCTAATTCTCGCCTGACCTTTTGCTACAACAGGATAAAAGAATCCTACAGCGTAAACGCCTTCTTCAAGTAGTCTATTTGCAAACTTTTGCGACAAAGCTGCATCGTATAACATGATAGGCACAATTGGAGAATCACCCGTTTTAATATCAAATCCAGCAGCTTTTATGTGTTCTTTAAAATAAAGCGTGTTTTCTTCTAACTTATCTCTTAACTCAGTTGTTGAACTCAACAATTCGAATACTTTAATAGATGCACCAACAATAGAAGGAGCTAATGAATTTGAAAATAAATAAGGTCTAGAACGTTGGCGTAATAACTCAATGATTTCTTTTTTTCCAGTTGTATATCCACCCATTGCACCACCTAATGCTTTTCCTAAAGTTCCTGTAATAATATCAACTTTATTTATAACTCCACAATGTTCTGGAACTCCGCGACCTGTTTTACCAATAAATCCAGCTGAATGACATTCATCTGTCATTACTAATGCATCGTATTTATCTGCCAAAGCACATATTTCATCCATTTTAGCCAAATCTCCGTCCATAGAAAAAACGCCATCCGTAACAATAACTCGAAAACGTTGATCCTGTGCTTTGATTAGTTGAGTTTCTAGGTCAGCCATATCTGAATGTTTATAGCGATAACGATGAGCTTTTGCTAAACGAACACCATCTATGATAGACGCATGATTCAATTCATCTGAAATAATTGCATCATGCTCACCAAATAATGGTTCAAAAACACCCCCGTTAGCATCAAAAGCAGCTGCATATAGAATTGTATCTTCCGTTCCGTAGAATTCAGCAATTTTACGCTCTAATTCCTTGTGAATATCTTGTGTTCCACAGATAAATCGAACGGATGACATTCCAAAGCCATGTGTATCTAATGTTTTTTTTGCTGCTTCAATTACTTCAGGATGAGAAGACAAACCTAAATAATTGTTGGCGCACATAATTACTACTTCTTCTCCAGAATTGATTTTTACACTTGCACCTTGTGGTGTAACTATAATTCTTTCTTTTTTCATCAAGCCATTTGACTCAATTGTTTGTAATTCTTCAGATAAGAATTCTTTCATTTTTCCGTACATAAATTACTTTTTAAAGCGTTCTTTAATTTGTTTAGCAATAAGATTAAATAGCAATTGTGATTCTTTCTCATTTAATTTTCTACCAAATCTTACAATTTTATCAAAATATTCGAAGTATAATCTTTCTCCACCATTGATCCATGGTGATGATTCCCAAAGTGATTGAATTGAATTTGATTCGGGAATTTCAAACTTTAAATTCTTTAAATTTTCAAAATAATAAGGAACTGACTGTCCATAGTTTCGAATCGATTTTTTTATGGTTAACGAAACTTCATCAATTTTTATTAATTCTTTTCCGAACATCAACCAAAGAAAAGAACGCGAAACTCTAAATGCATAATAGAACCAAAAAACTAAAAAGATATAAAGAATTATTTGTTCTTGCTGATTCAACTTTAAAGCTGAAAGTGACCAAATTACAATTGCACCCATCGTTAACCACATCGAAAGCCAAGCACCCATTAAAGAATTTACTAATCCATTTTTTTCTGGTTCAATTACTACAGTAAATTTCTCTTTGGTATCATTAAAACTTATTCGCTGACCTATTAATTTCATTCGACAAAAATAAAAAAACCCCACCAATAGAATTGATGGGGTTCAATTTTTAAATTAACATTTTAGTAATTCCAAACGTCATGTTCCCATTTACGCATGTCATCTTTAATTTTTTCTGCTTCATACAATGCATCTACACCGTATTTAAAATCTTCTAATTCTCTATCAAATTTATCCGATACTTTATAGATTTGAGCTGTAAACTTTCTTTTCCAGAAAACATCATCGAATGACATCCACTGAGCATCCGATTTATCATTGTAAACATAGTAATTTACCATGATATTTCTCAACTCAGGAAAGTACAACCAAAACATTTCACGTTCATCAACTTTACCTTTATACTCTTCAAAAGTATTAGTATTAGAAGAAAATTCTTGTGCAATACCAGAGTTATTGTAGCATAATATTTTTCCTCTTTCAAATAATAGTGTTGTAGTATCGTCGTCATAAGTGTATCGAGCAACTGGAGCAATAGCAATTATTCTTCTATCAATGATTGAACGCTCTTTATCAAAAAACCAATCCTCTTTAATGTTGTATGCTATTATATTGTTTGAAGAAATGTAATTTGATATACCATCTTTTCTCAATAACCCATTAGGGTTCGCTGCATTCCACCATCTTTCAACATCTGCTTTTTCAAAACCTTTAATTAGTTCTTCATAATCAGGATCTAAGGCTAAAGAGTCATAAAAAACTTGAAAAGTTTGTGTTGTTTTTTGGATTGGAACTGTATCTTGAGAATTTGATCTGTATATTTTCAACTGAGGACCTTGACCACCAGCAGAAATCAAACGATTAACTTTTGTTTTATAAATTGCAGACTCGAAGAAATCATTTTTTGATTGTCTTTCGATTGGATACTTTAAACTGTAACCATCTTCAATAAATTCATTGCTTTCACTTGATACCGTGTAAACAGTTAATTCACCTAAAATGATGTGTCTCATTATAACTGTCCATAAAGACCATCTTTTTTGATCTTTAAACCACGATGGATCATCAACTTCAGACGCATCTCTTGGTTTATACAGTGAACTTACACCATCACTTTCGAAGTAATCATATGGAAAAAACAAATCATGATTCATTTTTTCTCTACAATCTATTCTAGAAAAAACTCGTTTAGACCAAACATAATCAGCAAGTCTAACATGTTCATAAGGAATAGCTTCTCTTACTGGAACTTCATCCTTTATTACAACTCCATCAACTACACCTCCTTGTAATATATTATAGGGACCACGAGGTGGTTGATCCTGAGCATAAATTGAGAAAGCGCTAACACTCAAACAAAATAATAGAATTAAATTTTTCATGGTCTCTATAATTTAAATATTATTGAACTACTCTTAAACTTGAAGAAATAGGAACACCTTTAACACCATTTCTTGTGTAGAAAACGTCAATTGCAACTTTCTTATTTATTTTAGCTTTTGCAATTGCTGAAGCCGGAACTCTATCTCCACTGAATGGTGTAGTTACATCACCAACTGTTATTTCACCACCAGTTACCGTAAAATTAACTCCTGTAAAAGGACTATCAGCTCCTAAACTTACAATAACTTTAGTACCACTACCTTTAGAAATTGTTCCACCTTGTACTTGAGGAGTAGGGAAAGGTTTCACTTTATACTTGAATGAACCAAAATTAATAGATTTTCCTGTTCTGTCTTTTCCGTTTAATGCAATTGTTACTTGTCTAGTTCCTGGAGAAACATTAACGTAATAACCATCAAACTTCTGTCCATCAGCTGTCCAAGATTTTTTAGTTTTTGTTCCACCTTGCACTGTAATATCAGAACTTACTGTACCAGAAGTAACAGGAACTACTTTATTATCCCAGCTCGTGTAAAGAACTGCTAATTCAGGCAAAGAAATACTTCCCGCTTTTGTAGCAACCTGAATTTTAGTTTCATAAGGCATTTCTTTAATTTCACCACGCTTATTTGCAATTCCTACAGTACCTTTAATAATCATTTCACCAGTTGAAGGAGCAGTCATTTTTAAAGTAGCTCGTCCATCAGCAACACCTGTTACGCTTCCACCTTGTGGTTTAACAATTGGTTGCTTATCAGAATCAAAAGCTGCCATCATTACAGTAACTTCAAATTGATCGCCTGGATTAAGAACCGCAGATTCTGGGAATGCTAAACCTACAATTTTATTGAATGAATATTCACCACCACCAAGTCTAGATCTAATTAATGAAACAGCATCAGCTCTTGCAGTTAATATTTCTTTCTGCAAAGAAGATAAAGATGCAATTGCAGCAACTGAAGGTGCATGATTAAACGTCTTTGCTAACCAATGAACACCACCTGGCTCATGCTCATCTTCTAACATTTCATTTTTAGTCAATGATTCATAAATCTTTTTTACATCTTGAATGTCATCTACACTAATCTTAGACTTTTTCAAACCTTCTTTAACTTTCTTTTGTAAATCAGTTAAATCTTTAAAAGCATAAATCTTAGGATCTACAAATGTATATTTTGCTGTATCACTTGAACTACTTGCAACAATTAATTCACATATTTTACCTCTAAAGGAACTCATTTGATTCCATAATTCAATTCCTCCTTTGGCACCTTTTGCATCTGGAGATTTGCAAGCATAAACTTCAGGTTTCTTCAAGTTTTTCGCAATTCCAAAAATACGCATAGACTCATCATACTTGTCTTTATTAGTAACGTGAGCTAAATTCATTCTCATTGGCTTCAGTGGATAGTTTTTGTCAAAACCAACCAAAATAATTGATTCAGGACCTGGTTTTAATTTTGCTGGTTCTTCTTTAATTTCAACAAGAATCTCCATTTTTAACGCATCCAAATACTGAATTTGCTTTGCTGTTTCCTTATCAATTAAAGCAATATAATCTAGTAATTTCTTGGCTTTTGCTTTAATTTCAGGAGTATCTCCTGACTGATATTTCTCTTCAAGTTCCTTTAATTTTTCAAGACCTCTTGCATGTTCATTTTGCGATGAAATCTGAATATTCTCTTCAATTGCAACGAAAGCATCAATAATACTTTTCGATACATTTAAAGCTAACATCGCCATGAGCACCAAGTACATCATCCCAATCATCTTCTGTCTTGGGGTTTCTTTACCACCTCCCATAATTCTTTATATTAACTTATTAGTAAATAAATCTATTAAGATTAAGCTCTCATCGCTTTCAACATGTTACCATAAACGTTATTCAAATCAGTTAGGTTTTGAGATAACATAGCCATGTTTTCGCGGTAGATAGTCGTATCTTTTGCAGAAGCTGACAAATCAGTCATGATGTTTTTGATATTCTCTTGTAAAGAACCCATCTGTGAAAGTCCAGTAAGGTACTCTTGAGAACTTTTCAATTGTAATTCATAAACATTATTCAACGCAGATAAATTTTGACCCATTTTTTGCATTTCAGCACCAAAATTACCGTTACCATCTGCTGTAATTCCAGCAATAGCATTTGCTGAAGAAGCATATTGTTCAGTCAATTTAGTCAAGCTATTTGAAGCTGTTTCTAAACTTTTAACATAAGAATCTGTTGCACCAGCAGCAGTAGAAACTGCGCCTAAAGATGCTGCATTAGAGGCAAGATTAGACATGCCGTCTTTCAACTTAGCTAATAATTTCTCATCAATACCAGCATCTTCTAATTGTTTTGCAACTAACTCAGCATTTGATGAACCTCCACCATGACCACCAATCATAGCATTAGGTGACATTTCGTGTAATTGTTCAACTGTCAAATCTGGATCCAAAACTGGGTGAACTCTTTCCCAATGATATTCAGGATGATCTGGAACGAAAATCATTACGATAAAAATTACCGCCTCTAGACCTAAGCCAACTGGTAGCATGATATCTGATCCAGGATAATGCTGAATCTTAAATAACGCTCCAATAATTACGATTGCTGCACCCCAACCGAAAAAATGTTTCATAACTGTTTTGAAACCCTTACTGTGTAAATAACCACCTTTACCACTCATAACACTTGATTTTAAATTAAACTTTATTTATTGAATTAAACTTGAACTTACTATTTCAATTGGATATCACTTTGGATTTCCTCACCATTTTCTTGATCAATATCTTTACCACCTCGACCTAAATGTGTCATTACATTTCTGAAACCAACATAAGATTTAGCAGTATCTTGATATTCGTAAGTTCTAGTACTATTCATTAAATAATAACCTATGTCTTTCCATGAACCTCCACGAATAACTTTTCTCTTTTTTACTGGGTGATCGCCATCTTTAGCTTGGTAATCATAATCCGTACTTAAGTCATGAGAAAATTCATACATCGATTCATCAAACGTTGTTGAACACCATTCTGCAACGTTTCCAGCCATACAGAATAGACCAAAACCATTTGGATTGTATGAGTATACTTTTACAGTATGAAAACCTCCATCTTCAAAATATCTTCCTCTTAAAGGCTTAAAGTTGGCTAGGAAACAACCAGAGGAGTTTCTAATATAAGGTCCACCCCAAGGATACTGAGCTAAATCTAAATCTCCTCTAGCTCCTCTTTCCCATTCTGATTCTGTTGGTAATCTGAAATCATTTACAAATAAATCGCCGTTTGCTTGCAACCAACTATGATATACTTGAGTTCTCCATACTGAGAATGCTTTTGCTTGCGTCCAAGTTACACCAACAACTGGATAATTATCATAAGCGTTGTGCCAGAAATAATTTTGAGTCATTGGCTCATGGAAAGAGTAAGTAAAGTCTCTCACCCAACATAACGTATCGGGGTAAACATTTATACGCTCTTTGATTATAAAACGACTTCTGTCAGTATGACCTCGTATTGCATTGTGCTGACCTTTACTGTTGGTATAACCTAAGTCTAAATCTTGACCTGGATTTTCCAAAATTGTACCCTTTAGATTACTAGTATCGTTAATACTGTATACTGCTTTGTCAACCAATCCACCTTGAGGGTCTCCAAACTGACGACCTTTATTGTATATTGTAGTATCTACCCAAACTTTATTAGTGTTTTGATCAACAGTATATAAAGTTGAACGATGTTGGTCGTTTGTTTTATAATCTTTGTTTAATGGTTCTCTTCTTCCTCTTTGATATAAAACAGTTCCATTATCAGCACTTAGGCTATCATAGGCAAATGTTTTACGTGCATCAACACTTTTTGTAATAACCTTACCTTTTTTGGCAGCTTCTTTATAATCAATCCAATAGTAATCAAAAAATAACAAACGCGTATCAATCTCTCTTCGTTTGTAGAAACGCTCTTGCTCACTGTAGTACATGTCAGCAAGTAAAAAAGAAATTTGAGGATCGTTGTAATCAATCAATTCCTCCCAATTCAATGTAAAATATTTTCTATTTTCAACGCGTCCTCCTTGAGTATAAACAATTTTACTATTAGCACCTTTCAATGTTTTGTCTGCTTTATTTTTACTTACAGCTTTTCCTGAAGATGCACCAGTGTACATTTGCATGATACCTCTCAATTCAGCTTCGGAAACAACAACATCACCTGTGTTTTTTGCATTTGCGTTTGATGGGTAGTTTTTTTGGTCAAAAGAATAACCATTTAAAAGTTTTTTACCTTTTCCTTTTCCTTTTTCATAGTTGCCCATCATTGTTAACAAAGTCTTATCAATTTCAGCATTGTTAATAGTGTCATTGATAAGTTGGAAAGAAGTATTACCACCTTGAACATCAGAACCCATATCAATAATTGTTCTATACGGCTCTTTGAAGAAATTATCAGGAACATTAATCCAACGTTCTGCTTCATCATCGATACTTCTTCTGTACAATTTTTCTCTAGCAATTGAGTCTCTAACCCAATGCACAAATTGACGGTATTCGTTATTTGAAATTTCGGTTGCGTCCATGTAGAATGCAGGAACAGAAATTGTTCTCATTCTTGCTGTGTGCAAACCCATGATGTCTTCATCATCTTCGCCTGTTTGATAACCACCAGAAGGAACATAAACCATCCCAATTGGTAATTTACCTGGACCAAGTACATCTGGATACCATGTGTCGCGTCGAACGCCAACGAGGTTCCCTTCAACTTCACTACACGAGTAAAGTAAAACTAATACTGTAAAAACACTTAATAACTTTTTCATTTTATCTTTTTTGGTTCTACCAGTTTCCAAATTAACTTGCTACAGGATATTGGGTTTTGGATATAACGGAGGAACTATGCTTATGGTTACAATTTTATTTATAATTTATTTTTTTTACAACCATCTAGGATGACGAGCATTCTGTTTTGGAGGAGGAGGTAAAAAATAACAATACTTCACGACTAATTCGTGTGAACCCCTTGAAATACTTGCTAATTTATTCAACGTTAAGTCATAAGAATAACCAACCGTTAATTTAGGAATTGGAGTATATCCAGCCATGATTGCAAAAGCATCTGAAGAACGACCCGTGACACCACCATAAACTTGTTTTCCTTCAGCTAAAGAATGAAGATATCTTACATTCAAATCTCCAGAGAATTTAACTAAATCTGTTCTTAACAAAAGTTGAGCGTCAATTGTGCCTTTTTTTGAACCTCCAATTTTTTTGAACTGCTTACCTCCCATTACATAATAATGTCTTGCTGTTTGGTAGTTTTGACTGAATCCATTAACGGATTGCTCTAATAAAGATGCTGACAAATGAGTTGAAGATAAACCAGCATAAAAATCTTTCCCTTGAAAGTATAATCCAAAATTTGCATCAAAGCTTGTTGCAGCGAAACCTATTGGTAATGAGTTATCAGGGTCTTGTGTCGGTGGTACCCAATCAGGATCCATACCGTAATTAATTATACCTAAACCAACACCAACACCTAAAACACCTGCACGACCTATTTGAATTGGATAAGAATAATTTAACAAGAGGTTATTTTGTCTAGCAAAACCTATGGCATCATGATAAAATGAAACTCCAACTCCTCCGGGGAAAAACTTTGTTAGATTTGCTTCAACATTTAATACTGCTGAATTTGGAGCTCCATTTACTTTATCCCATTGATTCCTGTAAATCGAAGTACCACAAATGCCATTATATAAATCAATACCAGTCTTACCGGGATTAATGGTCATTTTATCATAAATAAAATGCGTAAGTAACTTATCTTGTTGAGCATTAATCCCAAAATAGAATAGCGCTACAAAGAAGCTTAAAAAACTGTTTTTCAATAGCATATGGTTTATTTAATGGTTTGCATCAGGAATCAACACGTAATATCTTCCTAAATTAGGTGGCTAAAATAGGTAATATTTATTAAATATAGAAATATTAAAAGAAAAAAGTTACTTCCAGTATTAACTCAATTTATGATAGGTTTTCCACCACAAATCAGGAATTTCATTTTTCATAGCATTATCATAGTCTTCCCAATCGCAAGGAACTATATGGTGCCTTTCGTATTTTTTTCCATTTGAAGGAGGATAAGGAACTTCCATCCACCAACGCTCTGATTTATTGCTTTTATAAAAAACCAATACATGATTTGACTCTTCTAGCACCACTTGAAATTTGATATAGTCTGATTTTGTTCCTACTGGAAAATCACCTTTACGGTCAGAAACTCCGTCCAAGAAATACCAAATTATTTGTGCTAGCAATCTATCTGAAACTGGGTTAACATCGGTGTAATTGAAAACACCAAAAGAAGTCGATTTGTCTGAAATACCTGAATACTTTGCTATTTGACAAATTTGTTCAGCATAAAAACCATTAGGAATTGAATTTTGTCCAAGTACTTCCGATGCTTTAATAGATTGAAAATCAATATTAATTATGTCTGCATTTCTTAAATGTGGTTCAGCTATTCGAAAACCTTTATTAAATTCCCCTAATCGACAAATGTCAAAATAAAGCTTATCAAATAATTCCAATTGTTTTGGATTCACATAAGGGATTTGAAGTCCAATATTTGCATGATTAAACAAGTAACATGGTCGATTTAATAAAATCTGACTTAAATAACCGTTCGATTTAATTTCAGTATTTGGTTCTCCTAAATCTAAGGCGTAATCAATCGAACATATATTTATTAATTGCTCCAATTTCTCATAACCTTTATAAACAGAGAATATTAAATCTTGACTTCCACCAATAATAATTGGAATTGCATTTATTTTAACCAACTCAGCTACCACGTTAGAAATAGCATAATAAGTATCTTTCAATTCATTTCCTGGTAGAATTTCTCCTAAATCGTATAATTCAAAATTCCAATTTCCACCAAAATAATGTAAATAAAAATCTTTCCTAAAATTGCTTGGTATAGATTGATCTAAAGCTGTGTGATGACCTCGAAATTCAGGTACTGAAAAAACGACACAACTATTTTTCTTTACTTCTGGAAAATCTGTTTGAAATAAATTAATCTTAGCACCAATTTGGTCGTCTTCAAATTTCAAATCGTCTAAGACTACAGGTGTAAAATAGATAGAAATATCCTTCATAATTCGAGTTGATTGATTTTTGAAATCAAAACTAATTATAAGAACGATAGTTATTTGTTTTGTTCAATAAAGAAATCAAGTTGAGGACGTGTATAACTATTTTTCCAAAATCGAAGCAATATTTGGTCGAAAGTATAAACTTGACTTCAAAACTTTTCCATCTTCACGATAAATCGGCCTTCCATTTTCATCTAACTTACTCATATTAGAACGTTGAATTTCTTGAAAAACCTCTTCAATTTTTGATTGTAAACCATGTCTTAAAATGGTACCACATAATATATATAGCTGGTCTCCTAATGCGTCTGCAATTTCAACAATGTCTCCTTTTTTCGCTGCTTCAAGGTATTCCTCGTTTTCTTCTTTCATCAAGTTAAATCGTAATTCAACCTCATCATTTGTAAGTTTCGATGTTGGGCTGTAATTATTTTTAATTCCAAAAGCATCATGGAATTTTTCAACTTGTGATATCGTTTCTTGAATTGTCATATTATCTAATTACTGTTATGTGTCCTTGGAAAACTTCGCTTCTTCCGTCAAAGTAACCCAATTCTACTTTGTAAAAATAAACACCATCGGAAACATCTTCTCCTTTGGTCGTTTTTCCGTTCCATTCACCATTTAAATCATCAAACTCATATACTAAAGATCCCCAACGATTGAAAATTTTACAATTAAATGTTTTTGTACAAGTCGCTGAAACTTTCCAAACTTCATTTGTCAATCCATTGTCTTCATTTGGTGTAAAAACATTTGGAATAAAAACGATTGATAATCCGGCTTCCATTGTTAAAACAATATTTTCACTGGTCGTACATCCGTAAAAATCACTTGCTATAATTGTGTAGTTTCCATTTAATAAATCAGCCTGAATTAAATTTGCAACTACTTGGTTATTGATCGTATATGTATATGGAGACACGCCTCCTACCCCATTAACTATTTCAATTACTCCGTTATTATATCCACAATTTGGATTTTGACTTGTAGTTAAAATTTGAGAAGGACCTGGTATTTCTGGTACAACAAACGATTCTTGATATTCACATCCGTTTGCATCTTCAACAGCCACAATGTAACTTCCTGCATCGAGTGAATCAATAGACATAATATTGCTAAAACTCATTCCCGAAAAACTGTATTGATAAGGTGCGATTCCACCATCTGTTTGAGAAATTTCTATTTCACCATTATCTGTTCCACAATTTGAAGCTGTTATGTTTGCTAATAAATCCGTTGGAGTAAAAGAAGTATTTACCACAATCGTTGTATCATAAAAACAAATACTATCCGTAACATTTATAACATAGGTTCCACTAGCTAAATTAATTGCAGAGTCAACCGTTGAAACATTTGAAGTCCATGCGTAATAATATTGACTTGGTGGATTTACATCAATATTAATTGCTCCGTCGCTTTGTGCACAAGAAGTGTGAGTTACTTGAGCCGTTGAACTCATTTCTTCACTTGATAAAATGGTTACATTTTGAGTAGTTGAACAAATATTATCAGTTATTACGATGCTATAATCTCCTGCTGGAAGTGCAAAAACTGAGTCTACTGTAGTAACATTTGGTGTCCAAGTATAGGAATAAGTTCCTGTTGAAGGAGTAACATCAACATTAATACTTCCATTATCAAAGCCACACGTTGTATTTACTTGACTAACTGTTGTAGAAAACGCTGCAGGGTTGAGTAAGATAACAGTTGTATCAAAAGAGCAAGTTCCCTCTGTAATTGTTAAATCATAAGTTCCAGGAGCAAGGTTACTCGCGACATTTGTTGTTGATACATTTGGAGACCAAGAATAAGTGTAGCTTGTTTCAAATGGAGTAAATGTAATTGAACCATCATTTGCATTACAACCAGGCTGAACAATAGTAGCGGTTAAATCAAATGGATCTGTTGTGACAGTTGCGGAATAAGTTTGTGTACACAAGTCTGCATCTGTAACTAAAACTTGATAAACACCATCACATAAATTTGTTGCAGTTTGCGTTGCTTGATTTAAAGGGTCATTCCATTGATAAATAAATGGAGGTGTTCCTGAAGTTACATTTACAGTTGCTGTTCCATTACAGTTTGCTATGGCTGTTATCAAAGCGCAATTAGCAGGATCATTACAAGTTGCATAAGTTGGTGTACTTGGACCAATCCATGCACCGCCATCAGGAATTCTCCTAATAGATTGACCAGTGTGGGATGATGCATCTACAGTCGTTGCTTGTGCTTTACGATTGCTTGGGATTTGATTGTAACTAGCTAATTGACCACTAAAGTTACAAGGTGCTAACTGAGCAATACATGGATTACCTGCCTTGTCTTGTGTGCTTCCTCCACTAGCCCAACTAACTGCATCTTGAGGGACGCCTTGGGAATCATAAAATGCAAACCATCCGCCTGCGTTTGGAAACCAAAGTCTACTAGCGCCGCCACCTATACAAACTCCTTGTTCATTAGTATTATAAGGTACCACTAATTCAACAACGTTACCTCCATTTTCAACCAAAAGATTTGCAGGAACAGGAGTTGCGTTAAATCCTCTTATCATTGCCAAACCAAGAGGTGGAATAACAGTTCCTTGCGGAATAACATAACCTCCAGGTTGTGTTCCAGGTAATGATCCAGGCGCACTATTTCCAAGATAATAACATGAAATATCAACTGAATCGCACCAATTTGGGTTAAACAATTCTATCCATTCTCCTCTTCCATCAGAAACACCACCACTTCCACTCAGTGATCCATCAAAAGCTGATGGAGAAATCATTAATTCATTAATTAAAATGGTAGGTCCACTGTAATTACATGGTGCACAAGCAGAATTTGGAACAACACTAACTGTTGCAGCGAGATTACACAAATCTGGTGGTAGAATACAACAGTTACCTCCAGCAGTAACATTAAGTGTTTCATTTACCCAACAAGCATATTGAGTTTGATGATAAAGCAGGGTTCCTGAAGTTGCGCTCTGAAAGTAATATACTATCTCATCAGGAGTATTTCCTCCACCTCCAGCGATTGTGGTATCACATGGTCCATTTGACCCTAGCATAAGTCCACCCCAGGGTTCTGCTCCATTTCCATGTGCTGGGGTATACCCAACAGGTGGTGGTGACATCGGAGAACTGATGGTTACGATACTAGATGGAACACCTGTTATTGAGGTTGTAAAATTACCAAGTCCGCAATTATTATTATTCTGATTTGAGTTCATTCCAGCATAAATAACCTGGGTAATATTCCCTACAAATGGACCAGTAAAAGAAACTTGAATTGGTTCATAAGTACAAATTCCAATTTTTAAATTGGGAATATTCTGATCAACATTAATTGTGAGAATTCCACCATTATAATTAGAATAAACAATTAGATTACCATTAGGATCACAGGTATTTCCACAAGGGATTTCTGACAAGATTATAGTTGTATCAATTGAGCAACCCGCAAGATTAGTAATGGTTACTGGATAAGTACCTGCAGCTAATGATGTTGCATTGCTTACTGTACCTGTACTTGGGAAAGGCCATGCATAAAAATAGGTATCTGTCGGAGATGGATTAAAGGAAATTGCGCCATCACTATTTCCACATGTTGGTTGTGTAACTGTGGCATTCAACAAAAAAGAAGGAGTTACTGTATTGCAACCTGCATTGCATGCATTAATCGATGCAACACCATTTGTTTGCCAAGTTGCAGCGCCATCTGTAACTCGGTGAATAACCGTTCCTATAGTTGGAGCTTGACCTGCATAACTCACGATACTCGAAGTAGCTGGTATTTGAGCTGGGCCATTAAGAGTAGCAATTGATGCACAACTCGTACCTGCAGCAATAAATGTAGGAGCTAAAGAAATATCTGAATCTGTACCCCATTTTGAAGCTTCATTTGGATTTGTTGTCCAATAAACCGCATCAACTGCAACTCCACTAGCATTCCAAAGAATTAAATAACCATCACCATTTGGAAGGTACCATCTATCAGCATCTGTTGCTAAATTTGTTGAAGCACAAAAACTAGTTAAATTTAAAGTCGCTCCAGAGTTTGGACCACCGATTGATAAAAAACCATTTGGAGCAATAATTGTTCCTGTTGGAAATCTGAAAGTTCCGTTAACTCCTGTTGAAAAATTCCCATTAAATCCTATGAAATAGCAACTAATATCAATTGGACATGACGTTGGATTATAAAGTTCTATATATTCACTTCCATAGGTTGTTTGCGAACACATTTTCAATGATTGAAATTGGGAGTTTGTTGAATTCGTTGATGGATTTACCATCACTTCATTTATTTTGATTTGTGCACTTGAAATGGATGTAATTGCTAAAAAAAGAACAAGTAGAAATTTAGAATAAATGTACTTAAGATTCATGGTTTTTATTTAGTAGTTCAATAACTCAATTTAATATGTAAAAGTTGCATTAAGAAAACCTATTTCTTAATACGCTAGTAACTGCTTTAATTTCACTTCCACTTTCTCTGCATTTGGCAAAAGCTCTGCTTCAAGAATAGAATTTAAAGGAATTGCTGGGGTATCAATCGAACCTACAATTGAAATCGGAGCATCTAAAAATTTAAAATTATCTCTTTGCAATCTTCCTGCTAAACCAAGGGTGAAAGAAGACTCTATTGATTCTTCAGTTACAAAAAGAATTTTATTATGTTTTTGACATAGCGTATTCATTGCTTCGTGATCTAAAGGATTTAAACTTCTCAAATCCAAAATCTCCACTTGACCTTCAAACGTTTTTGCAGCTTCTAATGTCCAATAAACACCTCTTCCGTAGGTGATTACACCACATGAATTACCTTTTTCAACTTCAGATTCATTTGCCTCCAAAACCGTCCTTGCTTTTCCAATCGGAATTACATAATCTTCACTTGGTTCAATAGACATTGCTCCTTCAGTTCCTGGGATTTTTGACCAATACAAACCTTTATGCTCCAGAATAACAACCGGATTTGGGTCGTAAAATGCTGCTTTCAACAGTCCTTTTAAATCAGCTCCTGTAGATGGATAAACGACTTTAATTCCTCGAATATTGGTTAAAACAGATTCAACACTTGAAGAATGATAAGGACCACCAGAACCGTATGCTCCAATTGGAACACGAATCACACAACTCACTGGCCATTTGCCATTTGAAAGGTAATAGGAACGTGAAACCTCAGTAAATAATTGATTCAAACCTGGCCAAATGTAGTCTGCAAATTGAACTTCAACAAACGGTTTTAACCCAACTGCTGACATTCCAACTGTTGATCCAATGATAAATGCTTCTTGAATTGGTGTATTGAAAACACGGTCGTCACCAAAAGTTTGAGCCAATGTCGCTGCTTCTCTGAACACACCACCTAATCTTCCTCCAACATCTTGACCGTACAATAACGCTTCAGGATGTTGATGCATTATTTCTCTAACAGCGAAAAGAGCAGAATCAACCATTACGGTTTTCTTTTTTCCTTCAGGTTCTCGCTCCCCTTGTTCAGTTGTAATTGGCGTTGGTGCAAAAATATAATCAGTTACTGAACTTGGAATTGGGTCTTCTGCGTTTAGTGCTTTCTCATAATCTTCGTCAACTAAATTTCTTACCTCAGCTTCAATGTTTATGATTTCAGCCAAACTCACCCCATAATCCTCCAAATTTGCTTTAATTTTTGGATAGGGATCACGTGTAGCTGCTTCCTCTAAATCGTCGCGGTACCATTCTTTTCGAACTCCAGAAGTATGATGACCCAAAAGTGGAACTTTCGCATGAACGATAAATGGTCTTCTTTCATTTCGAACGATTTCAAAAACCTCTTTTATAGTTTGATACGAAGTTAAAAAGTCACTTCCGTCAATTGTTCTCACTTCAATTCCACTAAAACCCTTTGCATATTCTGAAATGTCTTGTGCTCTTGTTTCTTTCGCATTTGCTGAAATATCCCAACCATTATCTTGAACCAAATAAACAATCGGAAATTGCTTCAATGCTGCCATTTGGAAAGCCTCTGATACTTCACCTTCAGTACAAGAAGCATCACCAAGCGAACAAACTACAACTGGAGCTTCACCAGCCTCAGGAGTTGAAAGTCCTGTTTTTTCTTTGTATTGAATTCCCATCGCAATTCCTGTTGTTGGGATTGCTTGCATTCCTGTTGCAGAAGATTGATGTGGAATTTTTGGCATATTTTCTCTGTTCAAAGAAGGATGCGAATAATAAGTTCTTCCTCCAGAAAATGGATCGTCTTTTTTTGCAAACACTTGCAACATTAGTTCATAAGGTTGCATTCCGATTCCCAACAAAATACTGTCGTCGCGGTAATAAGGTGAAACCCAATCTTGTGGTTTTAACTGCATACCAACAGCTAATTGAATAGCTTCATGTCCACGAGAAGTTGCATGCACATATTTTGCCGTGATTTCTTTATTTGCTTCGTATTTTTCAGCTAAAGTTTTAGCGGTACACATTAAACTAAATGCCTCCAAAAGCGTTTCTTTGTCAACAGCAATAGCTTGCTTATTTGTAAGTACTTCTGACATATTTTTTTATAAGTTGCCCAAATATACAAAAGAAAAAAAGAATCCTTGTTTGGTAATTTGATAAATCGAAAAAGAAATTTAAGTTCACAAAAATCGAAAAAAGAATTAGTTTTCGTAGTTGAAAGAAGCCTTAAGCTCAATGAAAACAAATTGGAACAGTTTTTAAAAAACACCTTATTTAAAGTAAATCCCTTCGAAATTAATACCTTAGAATTTCGGCTTAGCAACTGATTTCATTATATTTGCCATCCTTATACGTATTTTATGAATGAAACTATGAATGCCACTACATCACAAACATTAATTGCGCTTGAAGACAAATTTGGAGCGCATAATTATCACCCACTTCCTGTTGTATTATCTCGAGGTGAAGGTGTGTTTGTTTGGGACGTAGAAGGCAAACAATACTTTGATTTTTTATCGGCTTATTCGGCTGTAAATCAAGGTCATTGTCACCCGAAAATTACAAAAGCATTAATTGATCAAGCACAAACCTTGGCTTTGACTTCGCGTGCTTTTTACAATGATTCTTTAGGTGAATATGAAAAATACGTGACAAGTCTGTTTGGTTTTGACAAAGTGTTACCCATGAATACGGGCGCAGAAGCGGTAGAAACGGCTATAAAATTATGTCGTAAATGGGCGTATGAGAAAAAAGGAATTACTGAAAATCAAGCGGTGATTGTTGTTTGTGAAGGTAATTTCCACGGACGTACAACTACAATCGTTTCTTTTTCAAGCGATCCAGATTCAAATAAAAACTTTGGACCTTACGCGCCAGGATTTTTGGCAATTCCTTACGACGATGTGAATGCGCTAGAGGCAGCTTTAAAATTACCAAACGTTGCTGGATTTTTAGTAGAACCGATTCAAGGAGAAGCTGGAGTTTATACACCGGCAGAAGATTTCTTATCAAACGCTAGAAGATTGTGTACTGAAAACGGAGTCCTTTTCATAGCAGACGAAGTTCAAACAGGAATTGCGCGCACAGGAAGTTTGTTAGCTGTTTGTGGAAATTGTACGTGTGAAAATAAATGTGAACGTCAAACAGAAACATATAATCGTCCTGATATTTTGATTTTAGGAAAAGCACTTTCAGGAGGCGTTTATCCAGTTTCAGCAGTTTTAGCGGACGACGAAATAATGATGGTAATAAAACCAGGTCAACACGGATCAACTTTTGGAGGAAATCCAATTGCTGCGAAAGTTGCGATTGCTGCATTAGATGCTGTGGAAGAAGAAGGCTTGATTCAAAATGCACGCCGCTTGGGACATATTTTCAGAAAAGAAATGAATCGCATCATTGAAAATTCCGATTTAGTTGTGAAAGTTCGTGGAAAAGGTTTGTTGAATGCAATTGTTGTAAACGACACTGAAGATAGTCCAACTGCTTGGAATTTATGCGTAGCTTTAAAAGAAAACGGTTTACTGGCAAAACCAACACACGGTAACATCATTCGCTTCGCACCACCTTTGGTAATTACTGAAGATCAGTTATTAGAATGCGTTGGGATTATAGAAAAAACAATTAAGAATGTAGAATTAAGAATGAAAAATGAAGAATGAATTGGTCTCCTCCCTTGAGAAGAAAAAGCACTGCTTTTGAAGACCAAGCGATAGTGCAGGGAAATTAAGGAGGGTGACTATTGATTCTTTTCTCGATTAAACCATTTCATCATTATCTATTTAACCTAAAAAATATGTCACTTAAAATTAAATTTGGTACCGACGGTTGGAGAGCAATCATCGCAAAAGAATTCACAGTTGATAACGTAGCGCGCGTTACAGAAGCAACAGGAATTTGGTTGAAAAAGAATTATGAAAATCCTTCTGTATTTGTTGGACACGATTGTCGTTTTGCAGGAGAATTGTTTATGGAAACAGCAGTGAAAGTATTCATCGCACAAGGAATTCCTGTAAAAATGTCGCGCGGATTTGTTTCTACACCAATGATTTCTTTAGCTGCCTATCAATTTGGTTGTGAAATCGGTGTTGATTTAACAGCAAGTCACAATCCGCCTTCTTATAATGGATTTAAACTGAAAGCAGATTTCGGTGGACCTTTGGCACCTGAGCACGTTCAAGAAGTGGAAGATATTATTCCTGAAGTTTGTAGCATCGATTTTGAAACTATTTCAATTGAAGAGGCAATGGCTGCTGGAAAAGTAGAAGTGATCGACATCGAAACATTGTATGTGGAGCATGTTAAAAAGAACTTCGATTTAGAAGCAATTGAAAAATCAGGAATGCGTTTGGTTTACGATGCAATGTATGGTGCTGGACAACGTGTGATGCCTCGGATTTTACCAAATGTGGAATTATTGCACTGCGACCCAAATCCATCATTTATGGGACAAGCACCTGAGCCGATTGCTAAAAACTTAAAGGAATTAGAATCTTATATTATTTCAAATCCAGGTATTTATTGTGCTTTAGCAACAGACGGTGACGCAGATAGAATTGGTTTATACAACGGAAAAGGAGAATTCATCGATTCGCACCACATCATTTTATTGTTGATTCACTACATGGTGAAATACAAGCAAATGACTGGAAAAGTGGCGATTGCATTCAGTGTTACGCCTCGCGTTTACAAAATGTGTGAACATTACGGATTAGAAGTAACCACTACAAAAATTGGCTTCAAAGAAATCGCTACGATTATGGTGAAAGAAGACGTTTTGTTAGGTGGAGAAGAATCAGGTGGAATTGCTGTGAAAGGTCACATTCCTGAGCGCGATGGAATTTGGATGGGATTGATCATCTGGGAATTTATGGCGAAATCGGGAAAAACCTTAGATGAATTGATTGATGAAGTTTACGACATCGTTGGTCCATTCAAATTCGAAAGAAGTGATTTGCATATTACGGAAGAAATGAAGCAAAACATCATCGCGAATTGCAAAGCAGGCAACTACAAAGCATTTGGCGATTACGAAGTGAAAGAAGTGAAAACAATTGATGGTTTCAAATATTTCTTCGATGAAAACCGTTGGATGATGATTCGTCCTTCAGGAACAGAACCTGTACTAAGAACGTATGCTGAAGCTCCAACTTTGGAAGAAGTTCGCAAAATCCTTAAAATGACTGAGGAGACGATTTGTAGGTAATTGACTTTTTAAATAAAATAGAGAACGGGTGTGAAAGCATCCGTTTTTTTTTGTTTAACCCTCAACCTTCATTCTATTTTTGATAATTGTTTAAAAAATTCATTGGAGTTTCTCCCGTTTGTTTTTTGAAGAATCTTACAAAATAGGATTTGTCGTGATAGCCAAGCTCGTAACCAATTTGTGTGACATTGAATTTCAATTGAATTAACATGCGTTTTGCTTCTAGGATTACTCGTTCAGCAATTAAATCGGAGCTTGTTTTATTAAGACTTTCTTTCACGATTCGATTCAAATGTTTACTTGAAATGTTCAATTTATTTGCATAAAACCGAACCGATTTTTCATTTTTATAGTTCAGTTCAATCTCGTTTTCAAAGCTTAAAAGTTTGTTGAGATAAACGGATTGAATAGTGCTATTTTCTTGAATAAACCCACGTGAAAACTCAATGTAAACAAGGTTTAATAAGGCATGAATTTTTTGTTTACTGAAATAGGCTAGTAATTGAGTTTCAGTGATTAGTTCTTTCATCAAAACGGCTAATCTGTCCAGTTTATCATTAGATACACTGAACTCAGCATTGCTGTAGAAAGAATTAAAAAACGGGAAATTATTGATTTTAAACGTTGTATAAACCTCATCAAAAAAGCTTTTCGTATGAAAAAAAACAAAACCGTCGATATCCGAACTTAACTCCCAAAAGTGCATTTGTCCGGGCTGTAGCATAAAAACGCTTCCTTTCTCAATCGTGTATCGCACAAAATCAACTTCATGCCAACCACTTCCTTTAGTTATCAAAACTACAAGGTAAAAATCATGCTTGTGTGGAAGATTTGTAAAATGATGATTTTGAACATGATTGCTAAAGTTATTCGCATAGAATTCATTAGTGTCAAGTTGATTTTGAAAACTAGCAATCGAATAAACAGGTAATTTGTTTGACATATGTAAATGTAGCAAAATGTCTTAATTGTACCACAAGTAGTGTGATTTTTGAACTTTAATTTAGTTTGATTCGTTATACCTTTGAGCTATGCAAAAAAGAGAAAACTTATTCGTCAGTATTTTAAAAGAACGTTGTCCAAATTGCGGAAGATCAACTGTTTATTATCCAACGAAATCCATTTTCCACATGCCTGTAATGAAAATCAATTGCGATGAATGCAATTATAAATTCGATAGAGAACCAGGATACTTTTTAGGCGCAATGTACGTCAGTTATGCAATTGCAGTATTTCTAGGAATTTCAACTTTTGTACTTCTCTATTTCTTATTTCCGAATCTATCCTTCAATTGGATTATAACAATTCTTTCGCTTGTAATGATTGTTGCAGCAAAGAAAAACTACAAACTTTCACGTATAATTTACATTCATATTTTCCCGAAGTGATAAACTATGGATTTACGATTACAACCACAAAAACTTCATTAAATCAACCCTTTTTCCATTAAAAGCTTCGCAATTTGAACGGCATTCGTAGCTGCTCCTTTGCGTAAATTATCGGCAACAATCCAAAGATTTAAGGTATTTGCTTGACTTTCATCGCGGCGAATTCTACCTACAAATACATCGTCTTTTCCTTCAGCGTATTTTGGCATTGGGTAGGAATAAGTTGTCGGGTCATCTTTAAGTGTAATTCCTGGCATTTCGTGCAACAAACGACGCACATCATTTAAATCAAAATCATTTTCAAATTCAATATTTACAGCTTCAGAATGTCCACCAACAACAGGAACGCGCACTGCAGTCGCTGAAACATTGATTTTCGGATCTAAAATTTTCTTCGTTTCATTCGTCAATTTCATTTCTTCTTTCGTGTAGCCGTTGTCCAAAAATGAATCGCATTGCGGAATACAATTTTTATCAATCGGATATTTGTAAGCCATTTCACCCGAAATTTCATTGCGCTCATTTTCCATTTGTTGAACAGCTTTCACTCCTGTTCCAGTAATTGATTGATAGGTTGAAACAATTACTCTTTTTACACCATATTTTTTGTGAAGAGGAGCAAGCGTTAAGACTAACTGAATTGTGCTGCAATTTGGATTCGCAATGATTTTATCTTCTTTTGTCAATACATCGCCATTGATTTCTGGAACTACCAATTTCTTCGTTGGGTCCATTCTCCAAGCAGAAGAATTATCGATAACTGTCGTTCCAACTTCGGCAAATTTTGGTGCCCATTCCAAAGAAGTATCACCACCAGCTGAAAAAATTGCAATATCTGGACGCATTTCAACCGCTGTTTGTAAACCAACAACCGAAAATTCTAATCCACCAAATTCAATTTTCTTTCCAACTGATTTTTCAGAAGCAACTGGAATCAATTCAGTTATGGGGAAATTTTGTTCACGTAAAACTTGCAACATCACGTTTCCTACCATTCCTGTTGCACCAACTACAGCTACTCTCATTTTATCAAAATATTAATTATCAATCTTAAAAGTTAGAATTCTTTCATTCTGGGGTCAAATTTAATATATTTGAAGTCTATAAAAATCTATGCGTCTATATTTACTTTTCAGCATTCTAGTTTTAAAAACCTTTGCTTTTGCGCAAGTAACAGAAGATTTTACAGATGGCGATTTTTCTACCAATCCAACTTGGACAGGAACAACTGCTGATTACATAATAAATAGTAGTCAACAATTGCAGTTAAATAATACGATTGCAGCAACTTCTTATCTCTCTATTCCGCATCAATTAACAACTTTGAATGGTAAAGAATGGCGCTTTTATATCAAGCAATCCTTTGCTGGTTCAGGAAGTAATTACGGAAGAGTTTTTTTAACAGCTGATAATGCTGATTTAACTTTAGCTCAAAATGGATATTATTTACAGTTCGGTGAAGCAGGTTCAATTGATGCAATTCGTCTTTATAAATTAGAAAATGGAACCTCATCGGTTATTTGTTCTGGTTCTGATGGACAAATCGTAAACAGTATAACAGCAAATATTCGTGTGAAAAGAAGTGCAACAGGAGAATGGAGTGTTTTTGCTGACTTCACAGGTGGAGATAGTTATGTTTTGCAAGCATCAGGAAATGAAACTTCAGCTTTGCTTGGGACCAGTTTTGGTTTTCTGAATGTTTATACAGCAAGTAACGCCAATAAATTCTTTTACGACAATGTTTACATCGGTGACGAAATTTTTGATGTAGCTCCTCCCATTTTAGATACGGTAACTGTTATTTCGGCAAATCAAATTGATGTTAAGTTTAATGAAGCAGTGACGCTGGCAAGTAGTCAATTAATTGCAAATTATTCAATTTCTCCAACAATTGGAATTACAACTATCGTTCAAGACGGTACAGATCCT
Source organism: Crocinitomicaceae bacterium (assembly GCA_044350515.1). Lineage (GTDB taxonomy): Bacteria > Bacteroidota > Bacteroidia > Flavobacteriales_D > Crocinitomicaceae > UBA952. The sequence continues at coordinate 140,587 of JBILHL010000002.1, forward strand.
TCCTTGATGCATTTTACATTAAGTGGGAATTTAGTAAATGGCACAACTTATTCTTTAACAGCTACAAATATTTCAGATTTAGCTAATAACATTGCTGCTAGTCAAACGCTAACTTTTCAATATTTGGTTTCCGATATTGCTCAAAAAGGAGACGTAATCATTACTGAATTTTTCCCTGACCCGAGTCCAGTAATTGGTTTGCCAGAAGTTGAATTTGTGGAAATCTACAACAAAAGCACGAAGATTTTTAACATTCAAGGTTGGAAAATTGGGGACGCTTCAACAGATGGAACAATTGGTTCAGCTTGGTTACTTCCTGGTGAATACAAAGTGCTGACAGCTACAGCAAATGTTCCGTTGTTTACAACCACAACAGCAATACAAACAACTTCTTTTCCAAGTTTAAACAACGCTGGCGATGATGTTGTCTTGAAAGATAATAATGGGATAGCTGTAGACAAATTGACTTTTACCGATGATTGGTACAAGGACGAAATAAAAAAAGCGGGTGGTTTTACGTTAGAATTAATCAACCCAAATAATCCGTGCTCAGATGCTAGTAATTGGATTGCTTCTAATTCAACAACTGGAGGAACTCCCGGTTTTGTTAATTCAGTAAACGACTTAACGCCTGATACAGCCGAACCAACTGTGGATTTATTACTTGCCTTGGCTCCAAATTTCTTAGAAATTCATTTTAACGAAGGAATGGATTCGATTTCATTGGTTAATGCCACAATGAGTTTTTCACCAACCTTGACAATTCAAAATCGCTTCGTTCAAACAACTTTCCCTAAAGTAATGACCGTTCAATTTAACGAGGTTTTAGTCGGTTCGCAGATTTATAACCTTACACTTGAAAATATTTCTGACTGCTCTTTGAATGAATCAGATTTTACAGGTGATTTCGTTTTACCAGAGTCACCAGAAAAAGGAGATCTCATCATCAATGAAATTTTACAAAATCCCAAAAATGGAGGACAAGATTGGATTGAGTTGTACAATAATTCTTCTAAAGTTTTGAATTTAAAGGATTGGCAACTAGCAAATTTTGATGACGACACAATCGCTAATTTCAAAACCATCAACGACAATTATCTTTTGAGCCCAAATGAATATGTAGTCATAGGAAAAGATTCCAATTTCGTCAAAATGAACTATCCTTTTGCAGCAGTTGGAACTTATGTTTATGCAGAATTACCAAGTTATAACAATGATTCTGGAACGGTTTATTTGATTTATAACCAAGAACTTATCGATAGAGTTAGCTATTTAGATGCTTGGCATTTAGATTTATTGGACGATACAGATGGTGTTTCATTAGAAAGAATTGATCCAAACGGAGCTTCTTCAAGTGAATTCAATTGGCACTCGGCTGCTGAATCTATTGGTTTTGCTAGTCCTGGTAGAAAAAATTCTCAATATTTACCTGCATTAACCAATGGAAAACTAAGTTTGACAAGTGAGGTTATTTCACCCGACAACGATGGATTTGAAGATATTTTACAAATCAATTACCAAATGTCGGAGCCTGGTTTATTGGCAAAAGCGTCTATTTATGACGACCGCGGACGATTAATTCGCAATTTATTTTCTAATGAATTAATGGCAACTTCTGGAACATTTTCTTGGGATGGAACAACAGATTCACAAGCAAAAGCAAGTATTGGTGTTTATGTACTCGTTTTTGAAGCTTTTTCAACAAATGGAGGTGTGTTTTTTACAGACAAGTTAGCTGTAACGGTTGCTGGTAAGTTGTAATATTGCAGAAAAAAATAAAATGAGAAATAGTTTAATAATATTAGTGCTTTTTGCTGTTATAACATTTTCATATTCCCAAAATTACAAAACAGCAATTGGAGTCAAAGGTGGATATCCTGGTTACGGTTCATTGAATGGAAAACATTTTTTAAACTCAAAAACTGCAATTGAAGGAAGCATCGGCGGTGGAACAAATACACTTTGGCTTCAAGGATTGTATGAATTGAATTTTTCGTTGGAACAAGGACTGAATTGGTATGCTGGTGGTGGAGCTAATGTTGGATTTTACTCCTTTAAAAACACAATTACTAATGAACGAACAAGTAATATGATTCTAGGCTTAAATGGAATCGTTGGAATTGAATACACTTTTGAAGATTTCCCTTTAAATGTTGCGCTTGATACTGGTCCAAACCTAAGAATTATCAACTCGTTTGGATTTGGTTGGGGTGCAGGAATTGCTGTTAGATATGCCATCAAGTAATCCCCTAAAACTTTCACCAGGAGCAAAAAACTGGATTAAAAAGTATTTTCTTTTGGTGGAATCAAATGACATTTCGCTACACCTTGAAATTGAAGAAGACGAGTTAGAAATATTGCATTTTCTTTCCAATAAAACAGGTTTGGTTTACGGCATTCCAAGCTCATTGATTTATTCAAATGACTTAGATACAAAGCATTACACAAATGACGAAAAGCTAAAATTGCTCATTTTTGAAACCTTACTTTTTTGTTACAAACAACATTCAAAGGAAGATTTCAATTCAACAGATTTCTTAAGATTACTTGGAAAATTCTACTCCGAAGCGCCCATTGCAAGTGGAATAGAAAATTGGTTTACCATCTTCAAAGACAAAAAGATTGAATCGCGCGTAGAATATATTTTAGAGGAACGGGTAAAGGTTAAATCGCCCATTTTTGGAACAAATTATTGGTTGAATCACCTTTCAAATTGCTTTGTTTTTTTAGATGTAATTCTCTTTTATGAATTTCTTAAAAATCAAGAAGCTACTTTTTATAAGAACTACACCAAATACGCCAACTTTGTGCTTTGCGGAATTGTTTACGCTGCCTATGTAGATGAACAAGTGGAGGAAAAAGAACAACGAATGCTTTGGCGCTTTTTGTCGTCTGCTAATTTACCAAAGTTTGAACGAGAAAAAATTGAAGGTTTTATTATGCACGGAATTTCGAATCAAGAAGTTAAAAAAGTGCTTTTCGAACATCCAATGCTTGCTAGAATTACCTTCGAATTAGGTGTGTTTATTACAAAAGGAACGCATCAAACTTCTGAGAAGGAGGAGGAAAAATTGATTGAATTAGGAAAACTAATAGGTCTTACCAGCTATGAAATGGAAGATTCTGTTGAATTGGTGAATTCTTTTTTAATGGAAAATGAAAAAGTGGTTTCATTGATCAGTTCTGATTCTAAAGCGCATTATGGAATTGCAAATTTTTCAAGTCGTTGGTTGCGAATTTTAGGACGAAATAAAGAAAAATTAGTCAACGAATTAAAGGAAAGTAAGGACTTGATTGCTTTGATTCAAAAATCGACAAAGCACGAATTGAGTAAAGAAGAAAAGGAACAAGTCAAAACCCAATTTATGGATATTCTAAAATCAATGCCTTCAATGGCCATCTTTTTACTTCCAGGTGGAGCGCTTTTGTTACCTTTGATTCTCAAAATTGTCCCAGATTTGTTGCCTTCTTCTTTCAAGGAAAATGACTTGGAAAAATAATTGAACTTTATGAAATGTACTATTCACGTTTACTTAATTAACGAACTTTATTCGCAAGAATTTGCAGATGAATTTCACGGAGGAAATCCTTCCGAAGACAATAAAGAATTTGATTGGGAAGACGAATTGAGTATTTCAAGTGATGTTGCGACCGCGGAAGAACTTCAAAATTCAATTTATAAATTAGAAGGAGAAAATGGAGCTGGCGACTATTTTGCAGTTGAAGTTACAAATATGCGCTTAGTGAAAATCAAATCTACAAATGCACCTGATGTGTTTGTTGGCGCTTCTGAAAGTATGATTGATACCTTGAGCATCGAAAAATTGAATGACGAAATCTTAGTTTCTATTTACATCAAAGATAATGAGCCACACGCGAATCCTATTCCTGGGATTTACATTGCTTCAAAAGAGTTTCCAAAAGAATTAATTTAAGATGCTTCAATTAAAAGGGATTGAATTAAGTTATAATCGACCAATTTTAAAAACAATTAATTTCGAAATCGCAAAAGGTGAAATCGTTGGAATTGTAGGAAAAAGTGGCGCTGGAAAATCTTCTCTTTTAAAGATAATTGCTGGATTAATTACACCAGGAAATGGTGAATTAGTGCTTGATGGAAAGCGTTTGCCAAATGCAAATTCCCTGCTGATTCCCGGTTTTTCAGATTTTGCAATGGTTAATCAAGATTTTAAACTAGATCTGTATCATTCTGTGGAGGAAAACATTCGCGAGGCTATTTTGAGTTTACCGATTGTCGAAAGGGATAAACGGGTCGATAAATTATTGCGATTATTTGAATTACAAAAGATCGCTAGCTCAAAAGCTCATTTGATTTCAGGTGGTGAACAGCAGCGCTTGGCAATAGCTAGAGCGATTTCTAAAAAACCAAAATTATTAGTTTTAGATGAGCCATTTGGTCATTTGGATAGTGTGTTGCGCCAAAAGATGAGTGAATATTTAGTGCAAATTAGCCAAGAGGAAGAAATGGCAATTTTATTGGTTTCTCACGACGGACAAGATGTTTTGGGCTTGTGTGATTCAGTTTGTTTCTTGCAAAATGGTAAATTGTCTAGAAAACGGAACGCCGAAAAGGTTTATTATGATTGTTCGAATTTGTCTTTAGCTCGACTTTTTGGACCTGTCAATCGAATTGTCATAAATGAAAACAATTACAGTTTCCGACCTGACGAATATGAAATTTTGGAAATCGGAGAGGTGAATTTGTCATTTGTGAGAGCAGTTTTTGCTGGTGGTTTTTACATCAATTATTTTTTGGATGCAAATGATGCATCTGTCATTTTATATGGATTAACAAAATTAAATGGAGTCAACTCAATCAGAATCAGCAGAAAATTTAACTGAAAAAGTTGAAAAAGAACCTTGGTATTGGTTTTTTCTTCTGATTTACAAATCATTAATCGGCTATATTCGTGAAGGTGCCTTTTTTCACGGTGCTGCTTTGGCTTATTATACGTTGTTCGCTTTTGTTCCGATAGTTTATTTGACAACCTCCATTTTTGGTCGTGTTTTTGGGAAAGAAACGATGGAAAGTATCATCAGTGATTTATTTAAAAATCAAATTGGAATTGAGGATTCATCAGGAATAATGAGTATGCTAAATGGGGTAGATTTCGATAAACCGAGTATTTTGATGGAGATTTTTAGCATCACAATTGTAGTTTATACTTGTTCGGCATTTTTAGTTTCGTTGAAAAGAAGTATTAATGCTTTTTTTAGAATCAAGGCATATAAAATCAAAAAAGAAAATGTAATTCTTGATTTTCTTGGTTTTCGTTTTCTTTCATTAGGATTATTGGCCCTATTTGCTTTAGTTGTAATTCTATTTTACTTCGTTCAAATATTTGTGTTTTCAGGTCTTGAAACTTATTTAAATGCGAATAATTTTCTTGTAGATTTTTCGTTCAAATTAATTCAATATTCTATTTCTATTTTGTCTAATGCAATTATTTTTACTTTGATCTTCAAATACATTCACGATGGAAAAGTGGAGTTTCGTTTAGCAATAAGAGGAGCAATTGTAACTTCTGTTCTTTTGTTTTTTAGTCAATTACTTATAAAATATTACCTCCAAAATTATTTCTCTCTTGGAAATTTAGGTATTGTGGGTTCACTGTTTATATTTCTAGCTTGGGTCAATTATTCAGCTCAAATTGTTTTTCTTGGAGCACATTTTACACAAATGCTAGGTGAAAAAATTGGGGCGCCAATAAAATAGACTAATTTATCAGCGCCTTTCCTTTTTCCGTTAATCGATAGGTTTGTTGTTTGTCTTTTGGATTTTCTTTGGTCCATTCCAAAAGTCCTAATTCGTGTAATGGATTGATAAAAACACGTTTATTTCTCGATTGATAATGCAGCCTTAAGCAGTTTTCTATGATGTCCTTGCCTTTCTTTGGTTCATTTTTACAATAACGTAAAATGCTGAAATGCTTTGGTGTCAATTCTTCAACACTCGAAACGACCTCTTCAGTTTTACTTTGTTTTAAATAAACAACTCTTGGCTCAGAAACGCTATTTTTTGGAACTTTGGGTATGTTTTGTTGTAACCATTTGATATACATTTCTGTTTGTCCAGCTAAGAAATAAGGCAAATTTAAAAGATGAATCGTTTTTCCTTTCGGTGTTTTTATTTCATTCAGTGAAAGTTCGCCCGCGAAAAATCGTATTGCATAGTTCAATCTTGACTCGTCCAAATAATTCAAAAGAGATCTTAATCTTCCTGAACTTCCTGATTTCACTTCTATTGGAATAACTTTCCCTTCATAAGGATAAACGAAATCAAGTTCAGCATCTGAGCTGTTTTTGTCTCTAACCCAAAAGTTTAGTTTTTCAAGTGGCGTGCTTTTGTGAGCTATCAATTCTTGCCCAACCAAATGTTCAATCATTGTTCCCTGATATACGGAATTTAAATTTTTTGTTCCTAGTATTTCTTTTTGCAATCCAACACCAAAATTTAATAATCCGGTATCTAAAAACTGTAATCTTGGTGATTTTTTTAAATCCGGTAGTAAGGGTTGTTCAACAAAGGTTGTCGGATAGAATAAATTCAATAAATGGGTTTTTTGCAAACTTTCAAGTATTCCCGAGACTTCTTTTGAGGTAAATTTTTTATTTCCAAAACTTTGAAAGGTTACTCGTTTTCCTGCAAGAAATAATGATTCATTGATTATTGTTCGTATTACTTGAAGTTGACTTTCATTTTTTGCATATTTTTCAGCGTCTTCAAGATAGGAATTCAACAATGATTCATAGATTGGTTTTAAGGAAGTTATGTCTTTTTGTTTCGCATATTGTTGAATGATATTTGGCATTCCTCCCAAAAGTGCGTAGGTGTGAAACAAGTTTAGTAATCGGTCATAAGCATACGGTTTTAATGGAACTTTCTTTAATTCTTCCAATGCTAAAGTTTCACCGATTGCACCTAAAAACTCTTCAAATGAAACAGGTCGCAATATTTTATACTCTACTCTTCCAACGGGGAAACTGATGTTTTTTCCCAATAATGTTTCAAGCATACTTCCCGCTGTGATAACGTGTAATTGTGGAAGGTCTTCATAAAAGTAGCGCAAGAAGTTTATTGCTTTTGGTACTTCTTGTATTTCGTCTATAAACAATAAGGTTTCGGAAAGTAGTTCCCACTTTTTTCCTTCGATAAAAAAGATACGTTGTGCTAGTAATTCTATATCACTTAAAGTTTGAAAAAGTGTTTTGTATTCTTCTTTTTCAAGGTTCAAATAGATGTATTGTTTGTAGTGTTTTGAAAATTCGTGAACAACGGTCGTTTTACCAACTTGACGCGCACCTCGAATTACCAATGGTTTTCTGTACTCATCGTTTTTCCATTCTTCTAATTCGGTAAGTATCTTTCTGTAAAACATAGCTTTAATTTTCCACAAAGGTAATTAAATTTCTATGTAATTTTCTTAATGAGGGATAAAATTTTAAAATATTTAATTATAATGAGGGATAAAAAACGCAATAAATCAACTATAATGAGGGATAACTTACATCACTAAACGCTTCAACAATGGATTTGGACGATAACGATCTTCTCCATATTCTTCAAATAATGCCTGCAATTGATTGAGGACATTTTTCAATCCGATTTCATCAGCCCAAGTCAATAATCCTTTTGGATAATTCACGCCTTTAGTCATTGCTAAATCTACGTCTTCGCGGCTTGCAACTTGCATAAAAACAGCGTCGAATGCTTCGTTGATTAACATTACTAAAATGCGATTGAAAATTTGTTTTCCTAATTCTTCGTTTTCAGTTGGTAGAGGCAATGTTGTTCCTTCTGCGTAACTGTAATAACCACGTCCTGTTTTTCTACCGAAATATCCTGCTTCACGGTGACGTTTTTGAGTGAATGATGGTTTAAATCGTGGGTCGTAATAAAACGCTTGAAAAACAGATTCAGTCACAGCATAATTCACGTCGTTTCCGATGTAATCCATCAAAGTAAATGGTCCCATTTTGAAGCCTCCGAAATGCGTCATTGCCCAGTCAATTGTTGCAAAATCTGCTATTCCTTCTTCGTAAATTCTTAAAGCTTCACCATAGAATGGACGAGCTACACGATTTACTATAAATCCAGGTGTGTCTTTACAAACAACAACTGTTTTTTTCCAGCTTTTGATTAAATCTACTGCTTTTGATAAAGTTTCTTCGCTTGTTTGAACCGCAGGAATAATTTCTACCAACGGCATCAATGGCGCTGGATTGAAAAAATGAATTCCAATGACGCGATTTGCATTTTTAAGTACTGAACCAATTGAAGCAATGGATAAGGAAGAAGTATTACTTGCCAAAATGCAATCTTCAGAAACGATTTCTTCAAGTGAGGCAAAAACTTTATGTTTCACGCCTAAATCTTCAACAATTGCTTCGATTATTAAATTACAAAATGAAAACTCGCTGATTTCACTGGCGTATCTAATTTTTCCTTCGATTGCGTCTTTTTCAGTCGTGTCTATTTTTCCTTTTTCAACCAGTTTCGTTAAGGTTTTATCTAAATTGCTTTTAGCTTTTTCAAGTTGAGCTGTATTCAAATCTACCAAAATCACTTCGTGACCACTTTGAGCTGCTACTTGCGCAATCCCAGCACCCATCGTTCCAGCTCCTAAAACTCCTATTATTTCTTTCATACTTTATAATTGCGAATTGCGAACCATGAATTTCTCCTCCATTGCGAACTTCATTCTACATTCTACATTTTCAATTCTTCATTTTTAAACTATCTCCCCTTAAAAACCGCTGGTCTTTTCTCCAAAAACGCACTTACTCCTTCACGGAAATCTTCAGTTTCTCCGGCTTCAGTTTGTAAAACTCCTTCTACAGCTAATTGATCTTCTAAGTTATTGAACAGTCCTAAATTCACTGCTTTTTTAGTTAAACCTAAACCACGAGTTGGCATTACAGCAAGTGTTTCAGCGAATTTCAAAACTTCTTCTTCGAATGTTTCGTCGTCAACAGCTTTGTAAATCATATTCAATTTTTCAGCTTGCTCCGCTCCTACTTTTTCTCCAGTAAACATTAATGCCATTGCTTTTTGTAAACCGATTAAACGCGGTAAAAAGAACGTTCCTCCAGAATCTGGAATCAAACCGATTTTTGAAAAAGCTTGAATAAAAGCGGCTGATTTTTTAGCAATCGTAATATCACAAGCCAAAGCGATATTTGCTCCTGCCCCAGCTGCCACGCCATTCACCGCAGCGATAACTGGTTTTTCTAAATTTCTGATTTTAAGAATAATTGGATTGTAATGCTCACCAACGATGTTTTTCATTTCTGGTCCTTCAGGATCAATCACTTCTGCCAAATCTTGACCTGCACAAAACGCTTTTCCTTCACCTTTGATAACTACAACACGCACATTATCGTCAACTGCGCAAGCGTCTAAAGCTGCGTGTAATTGAAATGCCATTGTTTGATTAAACGAGTTAAAAACGTTCGGACGATTGAGAGTCAAGGTACACACGCCGTTTGAATCTGATCTTAGAATTTCCATAAAAAAAAGTTTACCTACAAATTTAGAAAGGCAAACGGAAAAAGCAGTAACTATTTCAAATAAATAGCAGCCATTTGGTGAATTCTTTCTGAAAGGATTTCTCGAAGACTTTCGGGTTGTAAAACTTCAATTTCGCCAGCATAACCCAACACCGTACGAATTAATTCTTCCGAAATAAGAATATTTAGTTCAAAAACAGAACTTTCTTTGTCTTCTGATAACAGTTTTTGGCTCTGATGCAAGGGTTGAGAAGCAATGTATTTTGCCGCAATAGGATTTGTTTTCAAAACGATGTTTTCTGTTTTTCCTTTATAAGTCGTGATTCCAATCGTATCTTGAAAATATGCTTCAGGATTGAAATCTATTGGTAACTCAGCTTCGTCTTCCAAAACCATTGGGTCTTTCATTCGATCTAAAGCGTACGTGATGATGTCATTTTTAGAAGTATCGAAGGAAATCAAATACCAACGATTGCGGTATTCTTTCAAAAATAAGGGCGAAACTTTTCGTGGCTTTTCGATTCCTTTTACGAAACTTGCATACATGAACCACACTTTTTTCTTCCCACGAATTGCCTCTAAAATCAAGGGTAAAAATTCATTTCCACCAACAGAAACCGCAGATTCAAACTGAACGAAGCGATTTACATCTTCATCTTGCGGATTTCCACTAATCGAAACACGGTCAACTATTTTATCAATGGCACTACCAAATTGTTGAAAAAATGGTACTTCTCTAAATTGCTGTAAAGTGTTCACCGCAAATTTAATAGAACTCAATTCATCTTCTGAAAGTGGGATGTCGTTGATGCTAAAATCAGGGTCTTCGTAGAAATAGCCGTCTTCTTTTTTATTGTATTTTATCGGTGCATCGTGCTCCATTCGCATAGCGAAAAGATCTTTTTCAATAGTTGAAGCACTAATATTGTCACCATAAGTTGAGCCATACAAAGCCTCTTCACAAGCAACTCTGAAATCTTGCTTTGATGGGAATTTTTTGTACTTATTGCGAATCATTCGGTCGATGATACGGTAGCGAATGATGGCATTTTTAATATGCGACATTAGTTGCTCAGAACTTTGTTTTGGTAGCCGAATAATTCAAAAAATTTGATTGCTTTCACCACTTCTTCAGGCACATCTTCTTCCCAACTTGTAACACCAGCTTTGATTTTGCTCAAAACGTCATCTGACATAATATGTAATAAATTTTGATCGTATTCTTTGATGGCTGTCATTTTATCGTTGTCAACCATATATTGCAATAAACCGAGTAGATTTTTAGGTAATTTAATATTGTCGAGGTTGTAAATCTCACCGTTGTCAACGTTAACAGCAGGATAAACATACAATTTAACATTGTGACCAAAACCGCGACCAAAAGCTTCCAGTAATCCTCCTGCTAGATTGTCGTAGTAACGCTCGTCGAAAATAGTATTTAAATTGTAAATTCCTAAAATCACACCCATCAAATTTCCTTTGGTAATAGCGGAAAGGTATTCCACCATTTTGTAGTGTTTTAAATAGTTGGAAATCATTACAGTGTAACCCAAAGAACACAATAATTCAGCACGGTCTAAAAAGTCGTTATCTGAAATTTTTCCATCCGCTGTTAAGTCCTTTAAAGTCAACTCAAAAACTACTTCGAGATTATCTTCTTTCACACGTGATTCTTTCAAAAAGGCCTTTCTTCCATTTTCAATCATATCAATGTGTACTTTGGTAACTGGACGAAAACGCCCACGCATTAGCAAAACATTTTTCTTGTATAAAGCAGTTGCAGGTTGTTTTACATTTTTCGACAAATCAAACATTGTTGCATCAGTGATTCCTCGTTTCACTAAATTCAAAGCTATAACGCGATTATCCATCTGCTCAAAATCTTTTCCCGAAACGCGAAGCATATCAATTTCCATCCGATCGCGCGGAATTCGGTGGACTAAAGCTGTTAAAAACAAGTCTAAATCGTCGTGATGTGTGTAACACGCGTGGATTAAATTGACACCTAAAATGCCTAAAGCTTCTTGTTGAGCTTTGTGGCTGTTATCGTGCATTTTAATGTGGAGAATCACGTCATTTGAAGGCCCTCCTAAGTGTAATTGAAAGCGAATTCCAACCCAACCTTGACCTTGATTTGTTTTGTGATAATTTAAAGATTCAACAGTGTTACAAAATGCAAAAAAACGCGATTCTTTGTGTTTATTTGGAAGCACTTCCACCAAACGATTATATTCGATATCAAGCATCGTAACCAAGCGCTCTTCACAAACATATCTAGAAGCTTCACCATACAATGAGTCAGAAACTTTCATATCATAGGCTGACTGTGTAAAAGCGATTGTACCCGAACTTCCACCAGCTTTAAAAAAGTTTGCTGCTACTTCTTGCCCTGCACCAATTTCAGCAAAACAACCATAAATATCAGGTGTTAAATTGATTTTTAGCGCTTTGTCTTCTGTCGTTAAACGTGATGTTGTCTCTCCCATAATTAATGTGGATCTTTAAATTTTGGATTATTGATGAAATTGTAATCAGTCAATGTGAGTAAGAATTTCTTCAATAAATATTTTTCTTGAGAATCTAATTGAACCCCGCCTTGACCAGCAAATTCAATCAAAGGATCGATTGTTGGGCTCATTTTAATGCCGCTTGAATAATGTTCAATTACCTCATCCAAGGTTGCAAAACGCCCGTCGTGCATATAAGGACCTGAAACGGCAATATTCCTTAAAGTTGGCACTTTGAATTTTCCGTTGTCGTTTTGATTTCCTGTAACGTGTCCGCGACCTAAATCTGTAAACGTAGCATCTAATCCGTTGTTACTAAATTTCTTAACTTGCATCAAAGGACCGTTATGGCAATGAAAACAATCTGCTCCGTTTAAGCTTTTGAACAAATCATAACCTGCCCATTCTTCTACATCAATTGTTTGAAAAACGGCTAAATCTGTTTGACTCAATGGTAAACCATTTTCATATTTATACATCACATCAAATTTCGATTCGCCTGAAACCATTGTTCGAATAAATTGCGCAATTGCTTTTGAAACTTTGATTGAGTCAATTCCTTCTTCACCAAACGCTCTAAAGAAACGATTACGATAGGCCATATCTAAGTTTAATTTTTTTACAGCATCTTTCCAACTTTGATGCATTTCAATTGGATTTGGAACGGGTTCTAAAATTTGTTTTTCAAGGGTTGCAGCTCTACCATCCCAAAAGAAAAAATCTTCATATCCCATATTTATCAAAGCCATTGATTGACGATTTCCCGCAATTCCATCTATACCAACTGAAAATTGGCGGCTATCTGAAAATGAATTTTCAGCAAAATGACAACTACCACAACTAATTGTATTGTCGCCACTTAATTTTTTTTCATAAAAAAGCAATCTTCCCAATTCAACACCTTCAACCGTTAAAGGATTGTCACTTGGGATATTCATTTTCGGAAAATGGCTTGGAATTTCTAAATTATAGGGTGTTGCTTGAAAACCCACCTTATCTTTTCGACAGGAAATTAGACTTAAAACCAATAAGAAAGAAATAATTAATTTCATTAAAAAGGCTTCAAAGCTTGTTTAAAATTAAGTTTGGCTTTTTGTGTAAGTGCTTCTTGACCTGAAGCTGTATGCGTTAAATATTCAGTTTTCAAATCAATATTTTGACCATTGTTTTGAAAGAATTTGCCAAACTCAAATTTGAAAGGAAGTTCATATTCATAAGTTGAATTTTTAACCCAACTTAAATTCGAAAAACTAAAATTTTCTAAATGAGTATCTGTTCCGATATGATAGCTAAAGTTATGATCAAACAAAGCAACTCCGTCATTTAAAGTATCCGCTTTTCCTTCGATAACAATAAAAATATAGCCTGTATTCCAACCCCAATGCATAGGACCAGCATTGCTAATGTTCAAAGGACTTTCATTCGGAAACGCAGAAGGATCATCGTGGTTAAGACTTTCAACAACTCCAATACTTCCTTGTAAACTTGTAAACTTTGTAGGGTCGCCAATTGTTCTCAAAGCTGTTTTACCATTTTCTCTAAAGTCATAAAGAACAGCTTCAGCAAGTTGATTTGAATTGTTTTTTACATCAGTCATATAAAACTTGAAGTCCAAAATTTTAAAATCATAACCTTCAACAGTCGTATAAACTGAATCTAAAAATAGATTTTCATTACCAAATTTAGGTTGAACAGTTAATGATAAATAGGTGTCCTCTGTTTTTGTAGGTTCTTCTTTATCACAAGAATAAAAAGCCAATCCAGAAAGAATCAGTAAATAAATTGTTCTCATACTACAAATTTAAAGTAAAAAGCGGTTTAATTTCTATCTTTAAAGTTAAATAGACTTAATCAAAGTTATGAATTCTATAGATAGACAAAAATTTCCGCTTTTAGTTTTAAATGCCTCGGCAGGAAGTGGTAAAACACATCAATTAGTTTTGGAATATTTGACCATTTTATTGGGTAATCAGGCTGGAAAAAACAAATTCAAATCCATTGTGGCAATGACGTTTACGAACAAAGCTGCCTTGGAAATGAAAAATAGAATCATAAGTACCTTAGACGGAATTGTGCGTTACGATGGTTCACAAACTAAAATAAAATCAATGTTAGAAGCATTATTACTCTCATTGAAAACAGACGAAACTACCTTGAAACAAAAATGCAACGATGCTTTGACTGCAATTTTACACGGTTACGAAGATTTCCACGTTTCAACAATTGACAAATTTAACTTGCGCTTGATTCGTTCGTTTAGTCGCGATTTGGATTTACCAGGAGATTTTGAAATAAATATGGACGAAACTAAATTAGTGGAAGATGTAGTGGATTTATTGATGAGTAAATTGGGATTTGAAGACGAAGAGCGACTGACTAAACTGATGACTGCCTACGCTAGAACGAATTTAGACGAAGGTGCAAAATGGAATTTTAAAAGTCAATTAGTACAATTTGCGTCTATTTTAAGTCAAGAGCGAAACCAAGAATTGGTGGCAAAATTGATGGAATTGCAACTCGACGAAGAAACGTATCAATCATTGAAAGCTGATGTAAAAGCAATTGAAGATGGGGTGGTTAGCGCTATAAACGCACTTGGGGAACAATTTATAGCAATGAATCTTGGTACAGCCACTTTACCAGGAGCGTCTGTTTCCGAAAAAGCTTTGAGCGCACTTGTGAATATCGATGCTATGCCCAACGCAAAAGATAATGGTCAGTTGTTTTCGAATACTTTACTCAAAGGTTGTGATCAATCGGGTAAGAAAGCTTTTCCTCCTGAATTAGCAACTGAAATTTTGCGCGTAAATGAATTGTATAGTTCTGTTCACTCGGATTTTCTGATTCTGAAAAAGTACTTAACGAATTTCTACAATATGGCTTTGCTTCAATTTATTGGAAATGAGCTGAATGAAATTCGTGATAGCGAACAATTGATTCGTATTTCTGAGTTTAACAAATTGATTAGCAAGTTAGTGAGTGGCGAAGAAGCACCTTACATTTATGAACGTTTAGGTACGCGATTAGAACATTTTTTATTGGATGAATTTCAAGATACTTCGCGCTTACAATGGTTGAATTTAATTCCGTTGATGCACGAATCGTTGGCAAATAACCGTATGAATCTGATTGTTGGCGATGCAAAACAGTCGATTTATCGATTCAATAATGGAATTGCCGATCAGTTTGTGGCCTTACCTGCGATTTACAATCCGGAGAACGATGGACATATTGCGGAACGTTCGCGCTATTTTGAATCTCGAGGTCACAAGGAAAATTTAGAAAATAACTTCCGTTCAGCTAAAGAAATTGTGAATTTCAATAATGCTTTTTTTGAAGCACTCAAGCCAAAATTATCGGAACGTTCGCTGTCTTTTTATAATTCCGTGAGTCAACATCCAATGTCTAAAAAAGACGGATTTGTAAAAGTTTTTTCGTGTGAAGGGAAGCCAGAATTTGAATTAATTATGGATTCGATTTTGGGTGCTGTTTATCAGTGTGATGCAGATGGATTCTTGCGTGGAGAAATGTGTATTTTGACAGCGAAAAACAAAGAAGCAAGTTTAATTGCCAACGCATTGACTGAAATAGGTATTGAGATAGTTTCACCAGAATCCTTGTTAATTGCGAAAGATGCACAAGTTCAATTGCTTGTTTCCTACTTCAAGCGTCGTGCTTATCCTTCTAAAAAAACAGAGATTAAACGTTTTGCTGAGTTATTCATGCGCTTAATTCCGACGGGAAGTATTGAAAAATATTTTTCCTATTTCGAAGAAAAAACAATCGATGGAAAAACGTTCAAGGATTTCAATGACGCGCGATTCATAACCGATTACTTTGAAAGCGAAGATAAATTCTTCAGTTCTTTCGAGAATATCTATGATTTAGCTGGAAAGTTTGTGGAGCTTATGAAATGGAAGGAAACTGAAAATCCATATTTACATCATTTTTTAGATGTCATCTTTGATTTTCAAGCAAAAAAACGCTCGGATTTAGTTTATTTTTTAGATTATTTCAACGAGAAAAAAAATACAATTGCCTTACAAATGCCTGATTCCAACAAGGCGATTAAAATTATGACGATTCACAAGTCAAAAGGTTTGGAATTTCCTGTTGTTATTATTCCTTCCTTAGATTTTGATGTGAAAATTAGATCGATTTCAAAGTATTTAGTGGAAGTTGGTGATAAAATATTATACAGTACCGTTTCAACTAAAAATAAAATCGGGGAGTTAGCTGAATTCGCGACCTTGGAGGAAGAATTGATTTTTTTGGATAAATTAAACTTGGCTTATGTTGCACTCACTCGTCCGATCGAACGTTTGTATGCTTTCAATTATTTCAAGTCAGGAATTGGAAAAATGTTTCATCAAGAATTAGCTTTACTGGCAAAAGAAACAACAGTTGAGGGAGAAGAAGAAGAAAGTGGTGCTGTCATTTATACCGCTGGTGAGGAAGTACAACGCAAATCAGCTTCAGAGGAAAAGCCAGAGAATTTCTATGTTCCAGCTGAGTTTCAAGATAAACTTTGGTATCCCGATATTGTATTCCGAAAAGTGGGCGTGAACGAAGCACAACAAGACCACGCGGAAATAAACTTTGGTAAGAATTTTCATGAGTTAATGGCGGCTTGTAATGATAAAAGTCTACTTGAAGTTACGATTGACAAATTGATTCAACTCGGAATTGTTGAATCTTCTAATCGCTCAGCGTTAGTTGAAATGGCCACAAATTTCTTTGAAAGTATCGAAAATGCAGGACTGTTAAGCAATGTTATCGAAGTGATAAATGAAGAGTTAATTTTGGTTCAAGATGACGATACAAAACGACCAGACCGTATTTTGGTAAAGGAAAATGAATTGATTGTGATAGATTACAAAACGGGAAAAGAAAAATTACAACATCAATTTCAGATTTCAACTTACAATTCAATTCTTCAAGAAATGTATGGATTGGAAGTTAAGAGTTACTTGTATTATACAGAAACAAACGAATTAGTGCTTATCTGATTGATTGCGTTCTAAAGACATTTTTAAGAACGTATAAATGATTGGATGAGGAATATCTCTCGTAGATGAAATCTGTGGACAGAAAGCACAAGCAACAAAGAAAGGATGTTCGTGTAAACTGATAATTTCAGGATCGTCAAATTGATTATTTGCTTCGACATCGATAATTTTTCCATCCATTAACTCCAGTAATTGCGGATACAAACTAAAACGAGAAGATGTCAATTCGGTATCGCTAAAGTTTTCGTATAATTTTTGAAAAATCTTTGACTTTGGTAAAATAGTTACGCGTTCGAATTGATTTCCAGAAACTAGATTTTCAGAAATCAACTTTTCGCCTCCGGGATTTAAACTATTGTTTAGAATCAAGAAGTCTATAAAAAACTTGAATGCTTCTCCAGTAATTAAAACAGGAATTTTACGAGCCGTAATTGCTTTGAAAATTCCATTAAGAAAGAAAAGATTTTGAAAAGAACCAGGAGCAATCCAAACACCATCAAATTGGTCAAAATAAGTTGGTTTGTGTTGAACGGCCTCACTTACTCTAATCCAATAATAATTAACTTCTAATTCTAAAAAATTTGCAGAATGGTCAATAGAAATGTTGGTCGCATGGTGCGCATTTAACGTAAAGTTATAATCACCAATGATGGCTATTTTGAGTAGATGACTCATTCAGTTGTTAGTGAATTTGTCCAATTACAATTTGAACCAAGCTGTTAATTTACCGTTTGAAATGTTTAAGGATTCATCTAATTCTGTTTGAACATTGTATCGCCAAACTTTACAGCTAAAAGTCACTTCAAATAATGAATAATCACCCGTTTTGTCTGTCGCTTGATCTAAAACTGTAAACTTTGCAATTTGACCTGGGTCTGATTGTTTTGAAATCCAAACAAGGCCATTTTGATCCGTGTATTCAATTTGAATACCATCAACTGTGTTAGCTACTTCAAGTAAAGTTGCCTCATCTCTAAATGGTAAGTTGATTCCAGAAGTACTTGTATGAAAATCATTAAACATTGTTAAAGTTGGAGTTGAATTTGCGGAAGCATCCCAATCTAAAGAACCAAAAGTTAAACGAACCGCTCTTTGATCTGTAAATGATTTCATTTCAGAAATAAACAACATTTTAGATAATGCAGGCGATGCATATATTGCCGTCTTTTTATCAGAATAACCTTTGTAGTTTAAAACGTTTTGAGTAAATTCTACTTGTGTTCCGTTAACATATCCAACGAAGGTAGCGTTTAAATCTAAGGTGTTTGTTGGAGGTGGAACAACCTCGTGTTCAATGCAAGAACTTGCGCTTAACAATACAAAAAGGAAAGAGAAATAAACTGAAATAATTTTCATGTCGCTTGTAATTAAGTTTTTATAGTCTAACAAATATAAAACATCATACGCAGAAAACAAAAAAAAGATGCTTTTTGCTCAAATTGTTTGGATTATTTTTTTCTAAAGTCAAAATTTGTAGTACACGTCATTTTAACTCCCATTGTATCAATTGTAGATGTAATTACACCTTTTGAATTGACAAATTGTCCATTTGCAACATCAAAAGTGGATACTAACTCACCATTAATTGTTGGTGTCATTGAATTTGTTGTTGCTAAAGCAGCTTGATCTTGAGTATCTAAATCCATTCCATCAGTTCCACCAAAAGTTCCCATATCAAAACTTCCTTCTTCTGATTCGCCTTTAGCACTTCCTTCGAACATGTCCGCATTTTTATCTGTTGAGATTTTTTGTCCGATTACAGCTTGGGTTGCTGTTAATGTTTTAATAACTTCATTTACAGTGTACATTCCTGCGCGAACTTCGATTTTGTCATTCATTTTAACATCGCCATCAGGAAGAATTAAAAATTGCAATAAGTCATAAGGTATAATGTCAATTTCATCACTTTGTTGATCTTCTTTAACCTCTACTTTTTTTGGTTTTGAAATTGTAGTTGCAGAATATCCAGCTTTCATTTTTCCAGTTTTTGGGTCAAATTCAGCGTAAACCTCTACCCTTTCTCCATCAACTTCAGCTCCTGCACTACCTCCATTTTCGTTCACGTTAGCATAAACTAAAGCATTAGAAGTTGGTGTTGTAATCAATTGAAGTTTTTTTAAGAAAGTGAAGTTTCCTTTTTTATCAACTTTTACTTCACTTTTCACTGCATTTTTTGGAAGATTGAGCAATGAAGCAACCGTCATCCCTTTTGAATCTTTCACATTGAAATTCACTAAATAAAGCGTTCCTGATGCAGTTCCTTCCATGTCTACACTTGAAATTGCCAAAACAAAATCAACCGTAGTCAAGTATTTTTCTTGAACATTCATTCCCATCATTGAAGTGGAAATATTGTCTGTTATCGTTGCTCCGTAAGTGTAAGCGGAATTTGCTTTCCACTTGTAATTCAATTCAGCAGCAAATGAATAAGTTGAAAGGGTAAAAACGGTTAAAAGGGTAAATAGATTTTTCATAGTATTTGGGGTTTAATTTTTTTGGTCAAAAAATAACGAAAAAGCCTGCCAAACTTCCGGTTTAGAAATAATCGCTCCTTGATTAATTAATTCAAAAACTTCTTCCGACTTTGCTTTAGTTAGAGGTTTGGAAGCTTTAAAAACTTCTAATTTCAATAAATTTGTATTCAACGCATTTTCAATTTCTTGTTCAGTTGAAAGCAAAACAGATTCGTCCTTAGATTGAATAATTAAACTATTGATTGTTTGTTCATTAAATGAAAATATAGAATAAGTTTTAGGTGAGCGAATTTCAAGAAAATTCATTTTAGAATAAACCTTTTCAAGAACTTGATCACTGAATAAATCTACAAGTACATTTGCTTTCTCGAGGTCATTTTGATTCATTTCAATCCACTCTTCATTATAGACTTGATTGATGATTAAAAACTGATTGAACTCTGTTTCAAGCGCTGTAAGTTCTTCTATCGTTAATCGTCTGAATCGCATATATGAATTATTCTGTTACTTCTTGAACGTGAAGGGAAACATCTAATACTTCGTCTATAGTTTTTTCAGAAATCCCTTGTTCTAACACAAATTTATATTTTCCTGCAAAAGGCAATTTTCTTCTTTTAAAAACCAATTGATGCTCTACAACTGTTCCTGTTTTTTTGCCAATCCATGAACCATCGGGATAAGTTGTTTTGATTTCGTAAGGTTCTCTAACTGATTTTCCATTGGGTGGCGTTGTGTTCAAAAACACCCACAAATTGTTGTACTTATAGTCTGTCGTTGTGCGCAAAGTAATCACAAAATCATATAATGTTACTGTGTCTTTAAAGTCAATTACAAAGCTTGGTTTAACATCTTGGCTCCATTTATTGTCTTTAAAAGCAAACGATTTATTATAAAAGGCAGGTGATTCACATGATTGTAAATGCAATAAAAACCCAAAGAGAAAAAATGAAATACGCATGTTAAGCATTCGTTGAATTAGTTGGTGCAGCTCCGTTTGGATTAGCTTGGTTTGGATTTGGTTTTTTCTTCTTGTTGCGATTGTTGTTGTTTTTCTTCTTAACGAAGTTTTTCTCAAAACGATTCACACTATCTTGACCAACAACATTCGAATAACCCATTTCCACTACTTTTTCAGTGAATACAAATTCTACTAATTCTTTTGGTTTCTCGCCGTTTTTATTCAAGCGAACGATTTCTTTTACACGTTCTGGAGACAATGCAATTAATCCATTTTCACCTTGGTAGGCATACCACATTACACGTTTAAAAACATCCGTCTTCACGTGGTAAGCATCGCCTTTTTCTGTTAACAATTTGGTTTCTGTTTTTGGAAAAGATTTGATTGCATCCAAGTACATGTCTAATTCGTAATTCAAACAGCATTTCAATTTTCCACATTGTCCAGCTAATTTTTGTGGATTCAATGACAATTGCTGATAACGCGCTGCTGAAGTTGAAACAGATCTAAAATCAGTTAACCAAGTCGTGCAACATAATTCTCTACCGCAAGAACCAATTCCGCCTAAACGAGCAGATTCTTGACGCGAACCAATTTGTCGCATTTCGATTCTTACCCTAAATTCGTCGGCTAAATTTTTTATCAATTGACGAAAATCTATTCGCCCTTCGGCAGTGTAATAAAATGTTGCTTTACTTAAATCGCCTTGGTATTCGACATCGGAAATTTTCATCTCCAAATTCAAATCAATAGCAATCGTTCTAGATTTGTACATCAACTCTTTTTCCAAAGAGCGACCTTTGATCCATTTATCAATCTCTTCTTGATTGGCAATTCTTAAAATGCGTTTGATTTCGCTATCTTTCAAATTCGGCGTTTTCTTCTTTACTTGAATGCGTGCTAATTCACCAACAACGGAAACTAAACCAACATCATAACCTGGAGCGGTGTCCACAATTACGATATCGCCAACTTGCAAACTCAAATTGGAACTATTTTTATAAAATGCTTTTCTTGAATTTTTGAAGCGAACCTCAACGATATTGTATATTTCTTGACCAACTGGCAAAGCGATGTTTGCTAACCAATCGTAAACTTCTAATTTATTGCATCCACCACTACTACAAGTCCCATTGTTTTTACAACCTTTAGGAGTTCCTCCTTCACTACTGCATGACGCACAACCCATTTTTATTTTGTTTTAAGTGTAAAAATAAGAAAAAAAATTGCTAAGCCTGATGAATATAGCGCATCGTTTGAAAACACAGCTGAGTAAACAAGATTTTTGAGTTTGCGTTACGATCAATATGAAAATACGCATTATCAAATGTTTCCATAAACTCACGAATATTATTACCTGAAATAAAAGGGGCGAAATTTCGCAAGAATTTTTCCTCTTCCGATGATACGCGCAACATGTGTTCGCCGACGTAATTGTTCATCAATGATTGTCGGAACATGTGAAGTGCATATACAATGTATAATTTATGACGTTCCTTACCTCCGCTAGCTATTTTCTCTGCCCAATCTAACATTCCGATAACGTCTTTTTTGTAGCTTACTCGCATCATTTGAATGAATAGATCGCGATAAATATCTTTGTCTGAATTGGTGTTTATGAACTCCAAAGCACGAATCAAATCGTCTTCTGCAAAAGAAGAAATAGAGTCTGCTTGAACTTTATCTAATTTAAAATGATGTCCAATAAATGCAGATAAATCACCTGATTGTATTTTAGGAATTCGCACCAACTGTGTTCGTGAACGAATGGTAATTAATAATTTATCAGGATTTTCTGAAACCAATAGAAACAAAGTATTCACTGGAGGCTCTTCAAGTATTTTCAATAATTTATTGGCACTTTCTTGATTCATTTCCTCAGGCATCCAAATAATCATGACTTTATAGCCACCTTCGTAAGCTTTAAAACTCAACTTTCGTAAAATCTCCTTACTTTCTTCAATTCCAATAATCGGTTTGCGGATCGATTTTTCATCAATTTTTAGTGTCCAATCAAATAAATTGAAGTATGGATTTTGCTTCAGTTGTTCGCGCCAAGGCTCCATAAACAAGGTGGAAACTTTGTTAATTGCTTGTACTACTGGAAACACAAAATGCAAATCGGGATGTTGTAAATCTTGGATTTTTAGGCAGGAATCACATTTTCCACAACTGTCCTCATCACCTTTGTTTTCGCAAAATAAATATTGTGTGAAAGCCAAAGCCATTGCAAGGCTCCCATATCCAAGTTTCCCACTAAATAATTGCGCATGACTTATTTTCCCAGCTTTAATTTCCCGAATTAAATCTGTTTTAAGTTCTTTTTGTCCGACAACGTTTCTAAATAGCACGTTCAAATTTAATGGAAATTATAGAAATGAATGCCTTAATTTTATTATTAGTTGTACCTTTAAGCAATCAAAAAATCTATTCATGAAAACAATTCTGTTCTTTCTTTTTGCGTTTGTAACCATACAAACATGGTCGCAACAAGTTTCTTTAACACAAGAAAATCAATCATTTAGTATTGGAATTAAAAACGCTTACGTCCTAAAAATTCCTTATGCTAGTAAACCTTTAATTGAGGAAGAATTGAAAAGTTTTTTAAAAGAATTTGGTAAACCAAAGGAAAACAAAGGTGAATTTATAGTGCTTTTAGGAAAAGAAAAGAAAGTAAGTGACAAGCCTTTCGATGTGTATGCACGGGTTATGACCGGAAAAGATGGTTTACCAATTGCAGTTTTCGCAGTTGATTTAGGAGGTGCATTTATGAACAGCAGAGAACACCCAAATCAGTCAGAAGCCATGGAAAGATTGTTGATTCAGTTTGGAATTGACTGCGCAAATACAGGAATTGATGAAGAAGTGAAAGCTGAACAAAAAATTCTTAAATCGCTTGAAAAAGAACAAAACAATCTTGAGAAAGGACTTTCGGGCTATGAAAAAGACATAGCTGATTATAAAGAAAAAATCAAAGAAACTGAAAGAAAAATAGATGAAGTTAAAGCAAATCAAAACAAGAAAAAAGATGCTTTTAAAGCGCAAGAATCTAAAATTGAAGCGATTGAACGTAAACGTAAAACGTTAAATTAATACAGATTACATTCTTCAGCATTAAGCCTACTAATTCAACACTCATTTCACAGCTCTTTCTATCTTTGGAAAAATTCTCAGCATGAACAACAATAGCATTCTCCGCCGCTTGCGATTTACCTTCGATTTTAATGATACGAAAATGATTGAATTATTTCAATTGGCTGGTAAAACAGTAACAAGAGCAGAGATAAGTGATTGGTTAAAAAAAGAAGAAGATGAAGAATTCAAAAATCTAAACGATCAACAACTTGCGTATTTTTTAAATGGCTTTATAATCTTAAATAGAGGAAAAAAGGAAGGTGAAACACCAATTGCTGAAAAGAAACTAAACAATAATGTTGTTTTCAGAAAATTGAAAATCGCTTTGAATTACCGCGATGAGGATATTTTGAATGTTTATGAACTCATGAATTTTCAAATTAGTAAGCACGAGTTAAGCGCATTCTTTAGAATACCTGACCATCAGCATTATCGCTTGTGTAAAGACCAATTTTTAAGAAACTTCTTGCAAGGACTCCAACTAAAATATGCTTCTGACCGCTGTTCTAAAAATGAAGATTTTGGAGATGATTACTAAAATTAACTACTAAAAACACCTATTGAACTTTCTCGGACACCTTTATTTTTCTAACAACGACAAGGATTTGATGCTTTCAAATCTATATGGTGATTTTGTAAAAGGAAAAGATTACTCCAATTATCCAGAAATAGTTCAAAAGGGAATACATTTACATCGATCTATCGATTATTTTATTGATACACATCTAGCAGTCACAGACTTAAGATTATCACTTTACGACAAACTTCCCAAAGTTGCAGGCATCGCAATAGACCTCTATTTTGATCATTTATTGGCTCGTAATTGGGAAAAATTTCACTCAAAAGACTACAACGATTTCTTAGATGATTTTTATTCGCATCAAGCAGGGTTTGAACCTGAATTAAAATCAGAATTTACTGAATTTATGGGGTATTTCAGAACTAGAAAATGGCTTGATCACTACCCAAGTTCTTATGGATTGCAAAAATCATGTGAAGGGGTTTCAAAGCGTATTTCGTTTGCTAATAAACTGCATGAAGCACCGACATTGTTTTACGAACGTGAACAGGAAATTGAAACGTGTTTTGAAGTGTACATGAAAGATGCAATAAAAAAGTTCCAACTAATAAACAAATGAATACAGCACTCGAACAGTTGCTTTTAGCAGAAGAAAAAGCTACACAACTTTTTAAAGAAATTGAACATAGAAAATTAATCAAAGCAGGTATTTATGAGTCAGATTTGAATTCTGCCATTTATGATTTGGCTTATGAACTTTTTCAGTTGGAAGATTATTGGCACAAGCGAATTGTACGAGCTGGAGAAAATACATTGTCGCCTTACAATGAAAATCCTGAAGATCGAATTTTAGCAGCCGATGAAATCGTATTTTTAGATTTTGGTCCTATTTTCGAGGAGTGGGAAGCAGATTTTGGTCGAACGTTTGTAATTGGCTCCGATTCCCTGAAAATCAAACTTAAAACAGATGTTGAAAAAGCTTGGTACATCACCAAAGATTGGATTTTAAGTCAGGAGGAACTCACCGGTGCTGAAGTTTATCACTTTGTTAAACAACTCGCTTCTGAGTTTGGATGGACATTTGGTGGAGAAATTGCTGGACATTTAATTGGGAAATATCCCCACGAAAAACTAGAACCAAAAAACTACTCGTTGTACATTCATCCTGAAAATCATAATTGTCTATTTTCAAAAGAAAAAAACAATTTTGATAAACATTGGATTTTAGAAATTCACTTCATACATGAAACTCAAAAAATTGGTGGATTTTTTGAACAAGTTTTGTTTTAAATGGCAACCTAAAGGGTAACTATATATTCGATTTTTAACTATTTTCACTTTCAAGCTGCACCAATTTATTACACCGTAAGTTGCGTAGGATTTGGAAATCCTGCGCAACTTACCCAAACCTACAACAAATAAACTTTAGTTAACACCGATTTTCCACCGAAATAATCCACAGCAGAAGAATAAGGCCAGTCTTGTATTTTATCCGTATAGCCTGCTCTAACAGGATTTAGATGAATGTAATTCAATTTTTGATGAAAGAACTTATTGGAAAACAATTCGATAGCATGATTGCCGTCTTTCCAAACTTTTATGTTAATTGGCTTACAATGATTTCTACCCGCCATTTTAAAAATTGAGAGGTAACTAGAATACTTTTCATTCATATTCTTTTCTAATTCCAACGCGATATTTCTAGAAGTAAATTTTTTAAAATCACGCATTAAGTCACTTAACAAAAAAGGACTTTCTGTGTTAGCAATCATGTGAATATGGTTATTCATGATGCAATATCCATAAACTACAAGGTTTTTTCTTTCAATCAAAAAATTCAGTGAATCGATAATGATCATTCTAATTGAATCGTGTTCAAAAATAGGAAGCCACTCCGTAACGGTTATTGTCAAATAATAAGGCGTGAATTCTTTTTTTATGGTGTGTTTTATTCCGTTCATAACCTTAAGTTACGAAAAAAGTTTTGAAGTTGCGCAGGATTTGGAAATCCTGCGCAACTTCAAAACTTTTTGGAAATCCTTCGCAACCTGGCAACACAAAATTCTGCCCCAAATACACTTTACGTACTTGTGATTTAGCCATAAAACTATGAAATAAAAAATCCCACCAACTGATGCTGATGGGATTTGACCTAAACTCCTAATTGGGTTATTGTTTTATTAGTTTCATCATTTTATTACTTTCAGGTAAATTAACATAATAAGTTCCTGTTGCAAAAGAAGAAACATTGATTGGTGTTTTTGTTTCATTCAAATTACCATTTAGCAATAATCTACCTCTGATATCAAAGATTGCAAATGTTTGACCAATGATAAAATCACTAACCTCAATAGTGAAAATATTATCTGTTGGGTTTGGATAAATTGAGACTTCATTTTCTATTAAATCTTCTAAACCAACTCCGCTACAATCAATAACAGTTAAGTTTTGAGTTGCATTAGAACTACATCCATTACTGTCAGAAAAGTTATAAGTTATTGGGTAAGTTCCCGAACCAATTGCTGTGTTAAATGAATTATTTGAAACAGAAGTTCCCGAATAAACTCCCCCGGAAGGAGCGCCACTAGATAATGTGACTAAACCAAGTGTATCACAGAATTGATTAAAGGTTGCCAAAGTAACTGTAGGTAAAGGATTTACGGTTAGTGACAATGTGTCTTTTTTAATACAGCCAAATGTACTCAACCCCTCTACTATATAAGACCCTGAGTTATTGGGTGTAAATGGTTGGCCATTTAAAACATTATTATTCCAATTATAAGAATTTGCCCCGGTTGCGTTTAAAGTTACCGATTCTCCTTCACAAATTACTATGTCATTTCCTGCTGAAGTATTTGGCTCATTAATAGTAATTATAATTGTATCCTGATCAAGGCAATTAGAATAAAACCCAAATTGATTAAAAAGACTAATTGAATGCTGTGCAACTGAATTGTACTTTACGTTTGTTTGCGTTCCATATGAATTATTAGCTATTAAATTATTCGGTGTTTGCCAATTTAATGTTGAGTCAATGGTTCCGCTATTGAAGTGTGCCCAGAAAGAATAGTAATTATAGAATCGATTTCCGTAAATACCGTTTGGAGTTATTTCAGCATTTATTGCCAATGTCTGATTTTTGCAAATAATTTGTTCAAGTGAAGTTATCTGTGTGTCTAAATTGTAACTTACAATTGGCGCAACTAGTGGTTCAAAGTTTGCTGGTTGGATGGTAAATTCAGAAAAACTTGGTGTCGCTATCCATTGACCACTACTAGATGGATAAAAATCGGATTTAAAACGACAAAAAAGTTCATCATGACTACTAATGTTAGGGTCATTTATAATCAAATCTATTATACCATTAGTAGTTAATGGCTTAACAACAACACAATAATTACCTGAAACAGTCAAAGGGACTGGAAAATTAATAACGTAGTTGTTAAAATTTACGTTGTTCGTTATGGTAATAGTTGCTGAACCAATCAACGTGCTAGGTTCAAATGATTGTGAAGCTGAATAAATCGATACCTGAACTACGACACTCGTAGGTTGAGAGTTTGAACATCTTCTTGCCAAAATTTCTACACCGTGAATTGAATTAGTAAATGATGACAAAAAAGACATCGAAATTTCTTCGTTGCTAGTTCTGTATAATTCCTGATAAAAATAAGTTGGTGTTACTGCCAGAGTTTGTTCTTTTGCTTCCGCATAACGAAGGGTATCCTGACATAATAAGCTTTTCGTATTTTTTTTATCTTTAATTACTGAATTGTGTAAATTTAAGACTGTTTCGTCTTCTACTTTATGTAATTTAGATTGTGCGTTTATGGATAGTGTAAATAAGCACAATCCTAATTGTAGAAATATTTTTTTCATTTTTAATCTTTTAAATTGGTTTTTACTTTTGCAAATCTCTATCAAAAAAAATCAATAATTTAACAATAATTCAACTAAATAAGTATATTTGTAACTATAATAGTTAAATAGTAAATAATATGAATGCAATTGGCAACAAAATCCGCCTACTTCGCGAAGAAAAAGGACTTTCGCAGGAGAACTTGGCATCAGCATTGGATATTACCCAATCCAATTATGCGCGCTTGGAAAAAGATGATAACCGTATTAGTGTTCCGCGTTTAATTATTATTGCTAGTACATTAGAAACAACTGTTACAGAATTAGTAGGTGAAAAGGCAAATACGGTTGTTAATCAAAATACTCATAGAGATGCTTTCGCCTATTTTCAGTCTACGTTTCAAACAGATAAAGATCACATTCAAACCTTAAAAGATGAGGTTGAATATTTGAAGAAAATGGTGGATACTTTTTTGGAGCGGTAAGTTCCGCAGGATTTGGAAATCTTGCGCAACTTACCGCTCCAAATCCTTAGCAACTCGCAACACAAAATTCTGGCCCAAATATACTTTTCGAACTTGTTCGTCGGCGGCTAGTTCTTCAGCTGTGCCCGATTTTAGAATACTTCCTTCAAACAAAAGATAAGCTCTATCAGTGATTGAAAGTGTTTCTTGCACATTATGATCAGTAATTAAAATTCCGATGTTGCGTTTTTTTAGCTCTGAAACAATACTTTGAATATCTTCTACAGCAATTGGATCAACACCTGCAAAAGGTTCGTCGAGCAATACAAATTTTGGGTCCGTAGCCAAAGCACGAGCAATCTCTGTTCGGCGTTTTTCTCCACCCGAAAGTCGGTTTCCAAGATTCTTGCGAACGTGCGTTAGGTGAAATTCACTTAATAATTTCTCCAATTTTTCTTCACGCTCTTTCTTGTTTAAATCGGTCATTTCCAAAATTGCCATGATGTTGTCTTCAACGCTCAATTTCCTGAAAACAGAAACTTCTTGTGGCAAATAGCCTATTCCTAGTTGTGCACGTTTGTACATTGGCAAACCTGTAATCTCTTGTTCATCCAAGAAAACTTTGCCTTCATCTGGACGAACTAAGCCAACAATCATGTAGAAAGATGTTGTTTTTCCAGCGCCATTTGGACCAAGTAATCCCACAATTTCACCTTGATTTACTTCAACAGAGACACCGTCAACAACATTTCTGCCTTTGTAGGTTTTACGAATATTTGAGGTGTACAACTTCATGCCGTGAAATTACTAAAAATTAAATACCAACTTGGCTCTGATTCCTAATGGACTTACACCAGGGTCAAGGTGGGTCATTCGCCAAACTAAATCAACTCGTCCGAATTTTAAGATATTTTCAATACCAACACTTGTCTCGGCATAAGGAATGTTGTTGAATTTCTTAACGAAGCTTGGCATTAACATTTCTGCTTGATGACGCTGACTAACTTCACCTAAAACAAATTTTCCTGTTGTTACTAATCGAAGTTTTAGTTTTTTAATCAACGGAATGCGATCAAAAAGTATTCCTCCCCATTGATTTTCTACAAAACCACTTACATATCTATCTGAAATCAATTCTAAAAAATTCAGTTTGTTAAAGGCACTCGACATTAAGTAAAGGGATTGATTTCCTTCGTGAACTTTCAAAAACGGATAAGCTGCCCTTCCATTGATATACCCAACTGTGAAGCCGTAATACATTCTTCCAAAAACTCCCAATTGACGGTAATGTTCAAATTGAAATTCAAATTTTTGATAATTATATTGACTACCAAAAATTCCTTTCACTCCCACTATTGTTTGAAAAGATAAAATCGGATTCGTACAAGCGACATTCGTCCGATCAAAATATCCGGAGAGAAATTCTTCATTTTTTGCCCAGCGAATGCGCGCTGTAAACTCAGTTGTTTTAATATTGGAAATTGAAATCGTGTCGAAGCCTTGAATGCGTTGATAATTCGCTAAACCCAAAGGAGTAAATGACTTCCACTCTACTCCAGTAAACAAAATGAAATCTTTTTTAATGTCTTTTTCAAGGTTCAATCCAGCTTTATTCACGAAAGTAAGTTTATCAAATGGAGCAGTATTTAAAACGGTTGTAAACGTATTTCCCATCGAAAGTGCACTAGCCGATTGACCAATTTGTTCAATATCATAAGAATAAAATCCAGTCATCATTCCACGTTTTTTAGGCGTGATATTGTAGCGGATTTTACCCATATATTTGAATCTTTCATCACCAAATCCGTAGGCGACTTTTCCTCCGAGTTCTATGCGTTTAGAAAATTTATTAGATGTTCTCAAAGCCAAACCCAACCGTAATTCCTCAACAGGATTAAATGCCACTAAAGAAAATGCACTTCCCAATTCAATTTTTCCAAGCAAGACATAACCAGTTGTTGCTAAATAAGCCAAATTTTTCATGGTTTTGAAAAAACGTGTCTGTTGAAGAGAATCTACCATTTCGATGATATCTCCTTCTTGTTCACTTAATTTAACATGGCGTGCTTCATTCCAATAAGCATCACTTCGCAACTTGGCACTGTCCAAAAACTCCACCGTATTGTCGCTTTTGTAAAAATCTTCTTCTCGCTTTTTATTGATCAAAATATCTTTTCTACTGCTGTATTTTCGACCAAAAAGACCGTAAAGTTTAGAATCATTGACTACACGAATGTCGGCGATTAACTTTTCTTCGACCATCATCCACACTTCTTTTTCTACTTGTTCAAATTCTTGTTCAAAATAGAAATCAGTGATGTAATTCAAATTAGCACCAGGAGAAATATTGGCACTCATGCGTTTAATCGCATAGGTTGTGTCGTGAATCCACATTTCACCTTGAAAAGTTAAATCACCAGATCTTTTTGGTTCAAAACGCAACTTGTAACACCAATTTTTACCAATAAATGTTGAATCATCTAAGTAAAAACGATAGTAATTCCGAGCGTAAGGAGCAAGAGGGCTTATAAATGACTTATAGAATAAATCGTAAATGTTATCATAGATATTGATATCCAGATACATATCGCCCAAAAATTGATTTACTTGTAAGTTTTCAATTCCTGTAATACGGGTTGCCTTTACAACTTCTTTTTTTAGTTTAGGTTTGTTTTTGAAATAAAAATCAGAAATAGATTCTGTTAAAATTACGGGCAAATATGTTTTACCTTCAGCTGTAGAATCCAGGTAATCCATGATGACATCGAGGCGTTTTACAAGTCCATTATCCGTAAACTTATCCCCAATATTATTGAGGTCGAGTTGAATTTTATTGTACAATTCGTATTCGTAAGCTTCTAATTTTTCTTTATTATTGATGGGTTTATTGGCAATTACAAGTTTATGTAAACGGGTCGAAGGAAGTTCATCGGGAGCTTTTACAACTACTTCAGCTAAGTCATTTGTTAAAACTTGAAGTTTAATCTCAAAACTATTTTCTTGATCTTTTTTGACTTTTTTAGTTTGGGTTAAATAGCCTGTAAAAGAGAATTGTACAGAATCCGTTGCGTAATAAGTTTGAATAAAGAAATTTCCTGCAGAATCGGAGATAGTTCCAATTTTCGAATTCAGAAAGCGAACCTTAGCAAAAGGTAACCCCTCCCCTGTAAGTCCATCTATTACTTTTCCTTTTACAGTCGTTTGCTGACTAAATGCCGCAAATGAAAAAAAGAAAAATAACAGATGAATTAATCTCATAGTTAAGATTTATTTTCGTTTTGTTGATTTTTCTCCACGCGTTTTGCCACATAAATTCCCACTTCATAAAGAATTAAAATGGGGATGGAAACAATTACTTGCGATAATACATCGGGTGGTGTAATGATTGCAGCTAAAATTAAGATCGCTACGATTGCGTGTTTTCTAAATTTGATTAAAAATGCCGAATCGAATAAACCAATTTTGGTTAAGAAGTAAGAAACGACAGGTAGTAAAAAAAATAATCCAGTGTAAAATACGGTTGAAATAACTGTACTCATATAGGAATTGATGGTGAAAATATTTTCAATTTTAGAACTCATCGTAAAAGTTCCAAAAAACTGAATACTTAATGGTGCAACAATAAAATATCCAAAGGCAATTCCAAGGAAAAATAAGAAACTCACGTAAAATACAATTCCTCGGGCCATTTTTTTCTCAGTGAATTTCAATCCCGGTTTAACAAAAGACCAAATTTGATAAAAAATAAAAGGAAAAGCCAAAACAACTCCTCCCATAATACTCAACATCAATGCATAAG
Source organism: Crocinitomicaceae bacterium (assembly GCA_044350515.1). Lineage (GTDB taxonomy): Bacteria > Bacteroidota > Bacteroidia > Flavobacteriales_D > Crocinitomicaceae > UBA952. Next base: position 172,842 of record JBILHL010000002.1, read on the forward strand.
AGAATTGCCCTGAAACGGTCATACTTTGCATTTTAACAGGAATATCTTCTACGCAAACACCGAAAATCTTACACAATGCTCTGAAGGTCACAAAGTCTTTTTGAACCATCTTTAGAAAAATCTGATTCATGATTTTCTCTTGATAAAACCAAATAAAGGTTCCGAAAATAATTACTGCAATTGCGGAGCGCACTAAACGCCATCTCAATTCTTCGAGATGTTGTAAAAAAGACATATTTGTTTCTTCTGCCATACTGCAAAAGTAAACAATCTCAAGGATTTGGGAATTTTAATTAGTTATCAAAAAGGCTTTTGAAGGCGAATTACAGAAAAAAAACAAACTTTTTTCTCTTTTTAAGATGAACATAAATAGATTACGTTCACGCAAAATACCTTTGTCCTATAAATTTAAAAACTATGGAAACGCAATTAGAAATTAAAGGATTAAGATTTAATGATTTTGACCAACAAGTATGCATAATGGCGAACGTTATCAAAGACAATCTTTCTTATTGGACAACGCTTTTTGTAGATATGACTTCTTTGAATCACATTTTGAACTTGCTACAAAAACAAAACCCTGACTCAAATTTATTGGACGAAATCGTCACCAAAGAATACCAAGATTTCACCGAGTACGAATTATCGCTTGGTCAAAACCATCAATCAATTTGCTCATTGGAAGAAGTGAAAGGAAGAAGCAAGGAAATTAGACAAATTAGAGCGTAATTTTTTATTTCAAAAGCTCACGTTTGAATCCGTTTGTAATAATTTTCGTGAAGAATTAAAAGCGTAAAACGAGATCTAAACTCTACATTTTAAATTCTACATTTTAAATTTTCAAGGTTGTATAATAACTGTTTGTTCGTTTGTAGTTTCAGGTTCAATTTTTATTAAACCAGTTCCTAAACGATTTAGTGTGAAAGCTTTGATATCTAAAATAGCAACACCTGCTTGACCTGATTGGTAAAGTTCACTCAAATTAAACACAGCTAAACCAGACGTGTTAGTCAAAACGGTGTCGTTAAAGTTACCAAAACCTGGACCATCACCGCCAACTGGATCGCCAGTTGAAGTACCATACAAAACAACAGTTGCATCTTCAACAGGGGCATCCATTTCATTACGAATATAGATATTTGCAATCGTGTCTTTTTGCTTACGACATGAACTGAACGAGAAAATCAAAGTACTCGCAACTAGGAAAAATAAGAACTGTTTCATGCGTAAAAATTAAAAAGTGAGCATTAAATTAGGGCTGAATAAAAACCGTTTCCTCGTTAATTGTTTCTGCCTCAATTTTAATAATTCCTTGACCGATTTTGTTAAGCTTCTGCGCTTTGATATCTAATACTGCAACTCCAGCTTGACCCAATTGGTAAATATCGTTGTAATTGAAAGAAGCTAAACCAGCAGAATTTGTATAAGCTGTATCAAAAACGGCAACTTGCTGTGGATTGTTACTTGTGTTGGTTCCATATAAAATGACCATTGCACCTGAAACGTTTAAATTTTCTTCATCTTTTACATAAATGTTGGCAATGGTATCACCTTTCTTTCTGCAAGAAGTAAAAGGTAAAGCGAAAATAACTAGTGAAAATAGGATAATTATTTTTTTCATGATTTATAGTTTATTTTGGAGGTCCTTGATTGCCATTTTAAAAATAAATATTCTTGTAATATCTTAAAAATGACTTTGGTTTACAATTAATTAGGTAAATAAATAGTTTCAACTGAAGTGGTATGGATTCTACATCTCGTGTAGCCAGTTGTGTCTTTATTATTGTATTTTACAATGATATCAAAATAGCCAGTTGTATTCTCTTTTCCAGAAGTATTGAAATACTCATCCATATCAATTACGGAGAAACCAGAACTATTTGTGAATGAAGTATCGGTAAATTCTAAAGTAGGAGGGTTCGACTGTTGATCGCCAATAACAATCACTTTCGCTCCTCCAACTAATTGATTGGAAGAAGAACGAACAAATACTTTCAAGATTGCAGGATCTTTTGATTCACAAGCACTGTGCACGAACAACAATGCAAATAAAACAGGAATAAAATAAAGTTTTTTCATGTGTGTTTAATTCTTTTTTTTAATGTTCATATGTTGTAGCCAATTAAATTCATCCTTAATTGCACGAATCTCATTATAGCTTATTTCATAGTTTTTTAAAGCTAGCCAAATTTACACTTTTTTTTTAATTCAACAAATCACATGTTTACCTACTTAATTGAGAACAACAGTCGTTTCTGTAACTACTTCTTGTTCAACTGTGACCTCTCCTTCGCCTGATGAGCCAAAATGCTTTGCTTTTATTTTTAATACCACCACACCTGTCTGTCCCGATTTGTAATAATCATTAAAATTAAAATTAGCGACTCCCAATTCATCTGTACTTTTTTGCATATCGATCGTTACAATATTTCCAAAAGTTGTTGGTTCTGCCTTTAATTCAACCAAAGCGCCTTCCAACACTTGCCCGCTGCTATTTTTAACAATTACGGAAAGGATCGTATCTTGCTTTTTGTAACAAGCCGAAAGCAAAAAAAGCAACAAAAAAGCAGTCCCTACAATAATTGATGTATTTAATTGAAAGTAGGCTATTTTTTTCTTATAAATTTGCATTAACAAACTTGTTTGACATTTAAACAACGTTTGTAGCAAAAAAGTTACAGTTTCAATCAATGAAATGAGCCATAAATCAAAATAAGTCTCGAAAAAAGACAGAAAATTGAAGTTTGGCTGTTCATGGAGACAATTATTAAATTCATTTTTTACACATGAAAATTAAAATTGAAGCAATTCTTCAAGAAATCAATCAATATTCCATTCCATCAGCGGCTGAATTAGAAGCTTTCCGAATTAAATACCTTGGTAGCAAAGGAATTCTAAAAGATTTATATGCTGAATTAAAAAATGTTCCCAACGAACAAAAAAGAGAAGTTGGTCAGTTAATTAATAACTTACGACAAGCTACTGAAGATTATTATGGCCAACACAAAGAAAACTTAGCCTCTTCGACAGTAAAAAACGACGATTTCGATTTTTCAAGACCTGGCGAAAATATTTCAGTTGGTGGTCATCATCCATTATCTTTGGTTAAAAGAGAAATCATCGATATTTTTTCGCGCATTGGATTTACTGTTTCAGAAGGACCCGAAATTGAGGATGATTGGCATAATTTCTCAGCTCTAAATTTCCCGCCTGAGCATCCAGCTCGCGACATGCAAGATACTTTTTTCATTCAAAAAGGGGAGAATGAAATTGCTTTGCGTACGCACACAAGCTCAGTTCAAGTGCGTGTGATGGAATCTTCAAAACCTCCAATACGCACCATTTCTCCAGGACGTGTTTACCGTAATGAAGCAATTTCTGCGCGTGCTCACTGTTTCTTTCACCAAGTGGAAGGTTTATATATTGACAAAAATGTATCCTTTGCCGATTTGAAACAAACCTTATTATTTTTTGCTCGAGAAATGTTTGGTGAAAAAGCTCAAATTCGCTTGCGTCCTTCTTATTTCCCATTTACAGAGCCAAGTGCTGAAGTGGACGTTTCTTGTACTTTGTGTAATGCAAAAGGCTGCAACGTTTGTAAGCACACAGGCTGGCTGGAAATTTTAGGTTGTGGAATGGTTGACCCAAATGTGTTAGAAGCTTGCGGAATTGACTCTAATGAATTTACGGGATTTGCTTTTGGAATGGGAGTAGAACGTATCGCACAGCTAAAATATCGTGTGACAGATTTACGACTTTATTCGGAAAATGACCTTCGCTTTTTAAAACAATTTACACCCGGAATCTAATGGCTTGGATAAAACTAACGGACGAAAACCAACTAGAAGAATGTTGGATATTAAGTCACCAAAATCCACAATTGATTTTCAAACACAGTACACGTTGTTCAATTTCTACGATGGCTTTGTCGCGCTTTGAAGGTAGTGGAATTTTAGAAAGCGATGCGGTTGATTCGTATTATTTGGATTTAATTCAATTCAGAAATATCTCCAATGCAATTGAGTCAAAAAGTGGTGTTATTCATCAATCGCCGCAAGTAATTGTAATTGATAAAGGTGAAGTTCTTCTGTCTGAAACCCACGGAATGATTAATGGACGATCTATTCTTCAAGAAATTAAAACATTGAAAAAATGAAAAAGTATTTCATCTATATCGTTATAATTGGTCTGATTGTCGCTTTTGTTTTGCCGTATGTCATGCCAAATTCTACAAGTTCTGAGACACCACCATTTAGCTTTAGTTTCTCTGAAAATTTAGCTGTTCCCCACGGTCAAACCTTACCAATTCCTTTTGAAGTAAGTGAAGAAGTTAAAAAAATAGAGCTTTCCATTAATGGCAAAAAATTAAATTCTTGGACAGCACCTAAAGGAAAGATTACGTACACTTTGGATACGAAGGATTTCCAAGTTGGCGCTTTTGGAATTGAAATAGTGGCTTTTAGAAAGGATGGAACTTCTTTTTCCGACCAACGATTGATTCGCATTCTTTCTGACGTTACTCCCGAAAAATGGGCTATTGAAATCGTTTCTTCCCTTCCACATTTGGAAACAAGCTTCACGCAAGGTTTAGAATTCAATGAAGGAAAATTATTCGAAGGAACAGGCGACCCGAACCAAGCTGGCGAAACAGTTATTGCAGAAGTAGATTTGAAAACAGGAGCGATTGTGAGAAAAATGGGTTTGGATGCTTCTCATTTTGGCGAAGGAATCACGATATTAGGAGATGAACTTTATCAATTGACTTGGAAAAATCAAAAATGCCTCGTTTACAACAAAAGTGATTTTAAATCAATTAAAGAATTTACGTATACTGGCGAAGGCTGGGGACTGTGTAACGATGGAAAAAGTTTAATAATGTCTGATGGCTCAGAGCGAATTTACTTTAGAAGTCCAAAAACATTCGACGTTGAGCGCACAATTGAAGTTTACACCGACCAAGGACCAATTGCACGCTTGAATGAATTAGAATTCGTTGACGGTTTTATTTATGCAAATATTTGGACTTCAAACAATGTCGCTGTAATTGACCCTGCAACTGGAAAAGTAATTGCAACGATTGACGCTACGCAGTTGGTTCAGGAGGGTAAAGGAAATGGAGAAGTTTTAAATGGAATCGCTTATAATTCAGTTACAAAAAAATTATATATGACTGGAAAATTTTGGTCGAAATTATTTGAAGTTGCGGTTAAGAAAAATGGGGTTTCTTAAACTTTATTTTTAGCTTAATTAATATTCAAAAAACATCACCAAAAAGAAAATCCTAATGCGGACTTGTTTTTACCTTTTGCCATTCTTTTTCCTTGATGAAAAAGAATCAAAAAATCAAGGCTCTGAATTTCTTTTTGTTCGCAAATAACTATTATACAAATATTTACAACTCGTCGCGAACAATTTTAGCTCCTTTCTGAAACTGAAATTTTTTAAAATGTTCTTACAGAAATTTTAAAAATTAACAGTTTCAGTGCAGTAGCTAAAACCTACAAATTCAAGGCCGCTTACGTTCGCTAATATTTACTAATTAGATCTTGCTTTGGCTAAAGTATTAATATTCAAGCTAAACGTATTCTACTGGCAAGAATGAACACATTTAAATCCTTAAAAATACAATCCCCTCGCACCAAATTTATTTCCTTGAAGCATCAATGTTGGAAATGGAATTTTGAGGTAATTCAACTGGCTAAAAACGCTTTTTAGAAAATGATTTTTTACTGGAATTCGTGAAAAATCAATATCCATCGAAAGTAAAAATTCCCTTCTGGATTGATAGTTTAAGTAAGTTTCTTCACCACCAACAATTTTTTGGTCAGCGCTATAACCCAAACTAAAACACAACCATTTTGGAAATTTATTGTCACCCATAGTTCCTGGAGAAAAACTCAACCAATAGGTTTGTCCGTTGTAATCTTTGAGTAATTGTTCTGCAAACGTACTTCCAAGAACTTCAGGACGTAAGGCAGCATATTCTGTTGGGTGAAAGGAGAATTTTGGAACAATTATTTGTTGTTTAAACAAACGTTCTTGTCCCCAAAACAAAGCGGAACCACTGACATTTGCCAACATATCGTAAGCTGAAAAACCCCATTCGTCTGAAAATCCATCTAAAACTTCGAGAAAAGTCAAATAACTTAAACCTACACCAACTCCCACCCAATCCGCATTTTTTGGTTTCATTCCTCCCCATCGATAGAGTTGTGAAATGTTTTTCGAGATTTGATACGTTGTAAACGCATGACCTGCTTTATCCATTTGTAGCCAATTCCCACCATCGTTAAAGAAATGAAAATCAGTCCACGGATTACTATACCAAACTTGCTGTAATCCAATCAAACTTCCAGAATAACCCACACCAATAATCGAAGAACTGGTAATAATTCGTGCTTTATTCAAACTATCTGCTGGTTTCCAAAAGGAAGATTGCGCCATTAGATAACTGGGAAGCAAAAAAAGAAATAAAAGTTTTGAGGCAAAATTCACAACTCGAAATTAAGGAAATAAATTAAAGATTCAGATTTAACAACAGAAGGTTGGTTGTGAATTTATAGGTTGCCAGAAGTGACTTTTAGGTAAATTAGATTAATTTTTCACGTTAAAAAATATTACAAGTTGAGGCTTATTTCTAAATTCTTGAATTAAAAATAAGTATTTACAGCAAATTCAAATTGGTCGATAAAGATTTTTTTGAAATTGGAAATATTGTTTTTTTCGTAAAATATAAGCATCGCTTTCTTATACTCAATAGCGTCCACAGTTCTATATGAAATCGGACAATAAGCGTGATTCAATAAAATAGCATTACTTACAATTCTAGCCGTTCTTTTATTTCCATCTTCAAATGGCTGTATGTAGGAAATCAATACCAATAATAAAAGTGCTTTTTCAAATATATTTTCCTTCATATTTACTAATTCACACATTCCCGAAAGCGCTTCAGCTATCTGAAATTCGTTGTCAAGGGGTCTGTAATTTGTCCCGGAAATACCAACTCTCCTTTTTCTTATATTCTTCCCAACTCCAAGTTCTTTCATAAGAATGCTATGAATATCTTCTATAGAAGAAACTTTTAATGGGACTAGGTATTCCGGATTTTCGACGATGAAGTCAATAGCTTCTTTATGATTTAAGAGCATTACAGCTTCTTCTTTTGTCTTACCAGATGCTGTTTCTTTTTCTTTTAATAGTCTTTCCGTTTCCAATAGCGAATAGGTATTTCCTTCAATTTGAGACGACTTCCAGCTTAAATCTATTGCTAATCTTTCTAATTCTTTTTTGTATTCAACTTCTGATAATTCTGAACTATTTTTTTTAAAATTTACCTGCAATAAGCTTAGGTGCTCTAATTCTTGATTTGTGAATAAATTAGTTGCTCTTAGTGTTTCGGAGATAAGTTGAAAATTGAAACTGTCTCTTATATCTCTTTCATCTATTTCTTTTTCAAAGTACGCTCCAATATCGATTGGAAATAAGATTTCAAAGTTTTGAGAAATTGAATATTTTGTCGATTTTCCTTGACCAATTTTAACCAATAAATTTCTGTCAATCAACTTTATAAGTATTCGCTTAACGGTTGCGTAACTTACAGATTTTGAAATACCTTCATAGATTTCTTTAGAAGAAAGTTCTTTATTCTTCCTTACATAATCAATAATTTCAATTTCGTTTTTATCAGTCATTCAATAGCATTTAAGCTCAAAGTTATACTAATTGTGGCTCAAATTACTCATTTATTGAGCTTAAAATGAACTTTTATTTGAGCTACAATATTAAACAACCGCGATTTTTTTAAATTTAGAATTCCAAATCAGTACCGTAATTCTTTTACTTGTCAAAATATAGATTGAACTAAAACTCCAAACGAGGTAATTATTTGCTAAGTTGTCGCTTACTATAAAAATCTTTGTCAGCAATATAAATTGTCTTTTCAACTAGCGCATAAACAGTACCTTCCGCATCTTCAAATTGCGTTTGTAAGACAAAATTTCCTTTTTGTTCCTTTTCAATTGTTTCTCTTATTTCTAGTAGAAGTTCTTCGCTAATCAAAAAGCGCGCATACACCGTTTTTTTAATTGGTTTAATAAATTTCACTGTTGCATCTTTGTCCCAAACGACGTAGTTTTTTCCTAAGATACAAATCAATTGAACCATGTAAATCGGATCTAGGGCTGCGTAAATACTTCCTCCAAACACAGATCCAACATAGTTTCGTGTTTTCCAGCTATAGCGCAATTTAATGTGAACTTCTTTCCAATTGTCAGAAATGAAGCACACCCGACCACCAGAACGTCTATACGATGGAAACAAATTAAACACCGTTTTCCGAATAATCGCTTTTGCTCCTTGTTTGTGTTGCGTTTTTAATTTTGTTTTCATTCGAAAGGGTTTGTTTTTTGCTTTTTAAAGGTAATTGAAAAAGTGGTTTGGTTTGGGGTGTAGTGTTTTGGGATGGAAAAATCTAGTTTCGTGGTGGATTTTTAGGATTGGTTTTATTGTTTGGTGCAATTTTGACGCAATGATGACGCAATTCATTTTAGTGTATAAAATGCCCCTGTTCTCTTTAACACCAGTACTTTTGATTATTCCTTCTTCCACTAAATCCAATAACAAAAGTTTTGATTTATATTTAAAACACTTTCTGTATTCAAATTTTAAATTAGTTGATACATAATTTAAAATCATCTCATTTTCTTGCTTTTAAAATAGTTGTAAATTTTCAAAACAAAAAAAAGTACAATAAGTCCGAAACCTATTAAAAAGGAATGAAACCAATTTATTGAGTTGTCGCTACTCAATAGCGAATTACCTTCTCTTGAATAAGAAGTAAATCCAACTGAATTACTGTTTGTTAAATACAAAAAGATAGCATTTAGAAAAGCTATTATCCCGCTTATAAAAAACAACATAGGTACAATATCCCATAGTCCTTTTCCTATGTGCTTTTTTAGAAAAATAGTTTCATTTACTTTCAAGTCGAGGTATTCTTTTTCTTTATTTAGAAATAAATTGATTTCATTTTTATCGATTTCAAAATAGCCAACTTTTACCATTTGAATAAAACCATCCAATGAACATATAATTTTTCGTTTCCAATTTACGTTTGAAAATTCAATGATTGACTCATTAATTCTAGAAACGACAATACCATCCTTACCATACTTCTTAAAGTCTGTTTTAATTTTTGTCAAAACGCTATTATATTCTTTTGCATTCATTCTATAATTATCAGTTTTTCCTTTATTATCATAGCTTTACAGCTTTTTATCAATGCTTTGATTATGATTGATTTCAATAAAAAAACGTTATAGTTCCGGAAACACAGGAAGTTAAAACGATTAATGAATTTACTACTGTCAATTTTACAATGTTTAGTTTTGAATAATCCTTGAGAACTGTTCTATTTAACCAGAAATTAAAGATATGTAAAACTATTACCCCCAATAAACCTATAAAAAGAAATGATATTAATCTTTGAAAAAATGATTGAGGAAGTTGCTCTTTTAACATTAACCACTCCTCTTTGGATCCTAAGTAGAATAAATTCGCCGCAATCCCCAAAATTAAAGATCCTGTTACACTAAGAAAATAATTTAAAGAAATTACCTCGTTTTTCATTTAATAAGTTTTAAAATACAGAAAATATAACCCATAAGATTAGCATCTATTTTCTGCAATTAATCAAATATAACACTTTTTCCAATACCCTAAAATTTACAGTTTCATTTACCAAACTTTCCTCCAACTCAAAATCCAAAAATAAAAAAACAGTAATTCACCCCCCTCAAAATAAGCTAAATCAATGACCATATAGAATCTTTCAATATTATGTAACAGTTGCTACCCGCTACCTTTGTACTTTACCGATTATTAATTAAAATCTAAAGTATGAAACAGCTATTTTTAGTGCTTATCCTAGGACAAATTCCTTTGATTTACGCACAAGATTCGGCACAAAGCGCAGGAAAATGCCCGATGGGTTATGGTGTTGCGACTGGTGCAAAAACTGCGGTTAACAACACCACTACTAACGTTAATCTTCCAGATGAGGGCAAGAAAAAAGAGGGAATGAGCGGAACCAATAACGGCGATTGGTGGCCAAATCAATTGAACTTGTCGGTTTTGCGTCAGAATTCTTCACTTTCAGACCCGATGGGAGAAAATTTCGACTACCGAAAAGAATTTCAAAGCTTGGATTATGTTGCCTTGAAAAAAGATATTCGCGCCTTGATGACGCAATCACAAGACTGGTGGCCTGCCGATTTTGGACATTACGGTCCTTTTTTCATTCGTATGGCTTGGCACAGCGCTGGAACTTACCGAACAGGCGATGGTCGTGGTGGTTCTCGTGCAGGACAACAACGATTTGCGCCCTTAAACAGCTGGCCTGACAATGGTAATTTAGATAAAGCAAGAAGATTACTTTGGCCGATTAAACAGAAATACGGAAAGAAAATTTCTTGGGCAGATTTAATGATTTTGACAGGAAACGTTGCCTTAGAAGACATGGGATTCAAAACGTTCGGTTTCGCTGGTGGTCGTGAAGACGTGTGGGAACCAGAATCCAATGTGTATTGGGGAAAAGAAAAAAAATGGTTGGATGACCAACGCTATTCTGAAGGTCGCAAGTTGGAAAATCCCTTGGCAGCAGTACAAATGGGTTTGATTTATGTGAATCCAGAAGGCCCTAACGGTAATCCAGATCCTCTAGCTGCGGCAAAAGACATCCGCGAAACGTTTGGCAGAATGGGAATGAACGACGAAGAAACGGTTGCATTGATTGCTGGTGGACATACCTTCGGAAAAACACACGGCGCAGGTCCGGCAAGTAATGTCGGCGCAGAACCAGAAGCAGCTCCAATCGAAGAACAAGGATTGGGTTGGAAAAGCACTTACGGAACTGGAAAAGGAAAAGATGCCATCACCTCAGGATTGGAAGTTACGTGGACTTCAACGCCAACGAAATGGAGCAATGGATTCTTTAACTTGCTGTTTAACAACGAGTGGGAATTGACAAAAAGTCCAGCTGGAGCGCATCAATGGGTGGCAAAAGATGGTGTTGCAATCATTCCAGATGCTTTCGATGCAAACAAAAAACAATTGCCAACGATGTTGACTACCGATTTATCAATGCGTTTTGACCCTGTTTATGGAGCAATTTCAAAACGTTTTATGGAAAATCCAGACCAATTTGCAGACGCTTTTGCACGCGCTTGGTTTAAGTTAACGCACCGTGATATGGGACCTAGAGCTTTGTATTTAGGACCAGAAGTGCCGAAAGAAGAATTAGTTTGGCAAGACCCAATTCCAGCTTTAAATCATACTGTTATTGATACAAAAGACATCACTGCTTTGAAAGCGGAACTTGTGAAATCAGGACTTACAATCAGCGAAATGGTTGAAACAGCTTGGGCTTCAGCTTCTACTTTTAGAGGTTCAGACAAAAGAGGTGGTGCAAATGGTGCACGTATTGCATTACAACCTCAACGAAATTGGGAAGTGAACAATCCACAACAATTGACAAAAGTTTTAACAGCTTTAGAGAAAATTCAAAAAGCATTCAACGCAAAAGCTGGAACTGGGAAACGCGTTTCTTTAGCTGATTTAATCGTTTTAGCAGGTTGCACAGGTGTTGAATTGGCAGCTAAAAATGCTGGTTATACTGTTTCTGTTCCTTTCACACCGGGAAGAATGGACGCTACGCAAGCACAAACAGATGTGAATTCTATGGCTGTTTTAGAACCAATCGCTGATGGATTTAGAAACTATTCCAAAAAGCAATACACCGTTCCAACGGAAGAATTATTGGTGGACAAAGCGCAATTATTGACGCTTACAGCACCAGAAATGACGGTTCTTCTTGGAGGAATGCGCGCTTTGAACACCAACTACGATGACTCTAAAAAAGGTGTTTTGACAAACAATCAAGATAAATTGAATAATGAGTTCTTTGTGAATTTATTAGATATGAACGTTGTTTGGAAAGCTACTGATGAGAGCAAAGAAGTGTTTGAAGGAAGAGACCGCACAACTGGCGCTGTTAAATGGACGGCAACACGTGCAGATCTAATTTTCGGTTCAAATTCAGAATTGCGCGCTTTGGTTGAAGTGTATGCAAGTGACGATGCGAAAGAAAAATTCGTAAAGGACTTCATCGCAGCTTGGTCAAAAGTGATGAATTTGGATCGTTTTGATGTTAAGAAATAAAACCAAAGTAGTTTTTCAAATTCTAGATTAACAGTAATAAAAATCCTTGCCTTTCTCAAAGTGACTCCCTAGTCTGAAGGTCATTTTGAAAAGGGTGAGGATTTTTTTATGCTTTTGCCAGCAATTTCTGCAAAAAATTACCAGCCATTCTATATTAAATTTAGGTGATTTTTTTACTTGGAATTTTTCGTTCGCTTTTGTTTCGTAATTTGGCGCTTCAATATGCCACGGTATTTTATAGAAATAGCTTATAACGGCGCTGACTTTCATGGTTGGCAAAAACAGCCCAATGCACCGAGTGTGCAAGAAACGATTGAAACGTGTTTATTCAAGCTTTTTGGTCAAAAAGAAATCCCGATTGTTGGTTGTGGACGCACAGATGCAGGTGTTCATGCGGCGCAATACTTCTTTCACTTGGATTTAGAACAGCCCTTGGATGAAACGCAATTTGTTTACAAACTCAATCGCATGTTTCCAAAAGGAATTGCAGCCTATTCCATGCGAGAAGTTACTTCTGAATTACACGCTCGCTTCGATGCCACAAAAAGAACCTATCGCTATTTTATTCATCCCCATAAAAATCCTTTTCGTGAAGATATAAGTTGGTATTTTCCGTATCCCTTGGATCTTGACAAAATGAATGAAGCCGCAAAATTACTCATGGGAGAAAAAGATTTTGGTTCGTTTGCAAAGGCACACACGGATGTAAAAACGAATATCTGTAAGGTTTACGCTGCTCAATGGTTGATTGACAAAAACGGGTTTTACTTTGAAATTAGTGCCAATCGTTTTTTAAGAAATATGGTGCGAGCAATTGTTGGAACTTTAATTGACATCGGAACTGGAAAATTAGAATTGTCTGACATTCCGAAAATTCTAGCCGCAAAAAACAGACAAGAAGCCTCTCTTTCTGTCCCAGGTCATGCTTTGTTTTTATGGAAAATAGATTACTGATGAAAAAAGTTATTACACTTCTATTTCTTTCATTTTATGGTTATGCTGTAATTCGTTATCACATTGGAAAAGACTTAGTGGGTTTAATGGAATTCTTTTTTGTCCTCAATAAAGCATTCGCTTGGACAGCGGGAACACTCTTATTACTTAGTGTTTTACCAACTAATTACTTAGATAAATTTCAATTGACAAGAAGAACTTTTGGCACTTTTGGTTATGCCGTTGCTTTGATTCATATTAACAGTACCATTCTTTTATTAAGTGAAAAATTTTACCCTAAATTCTACACGGATGCAGCCTTAAATGCTGACGGATGGTTTTTCATTACTTTGGGTGTAAGTTCGATTTTATTGTTTACACTTCCATTAATTGCAAGTTTTAAAAACCTTCCATCCACTCATATTTTGTATCGCTTCGGACGTTATGGTATTTTGATGAACCTAGCACACGTTGCCGCAATTGGCTACAAAGGTTGGCTGAAATTTCAAGATTGGCCTTATTTTATGCCACCCATAACACTGTTGTTCACTTTAAATGTAGTGGTGATTTTTATTTTCAGGTATTGGGTTTTGAGAAGGGGAAAATAACTTACCTAAAACCTTCCTCTTGCTTTTAGCTCCAAGTATTTATTAATCACATTTGCTGATAGTTCTTCTGGATTAGTTAGAATCGTTTGGATACCAAATTGTTTCATTTCACGCGCCATTCGTGCTTTCATTGTAATCATTCTTTCAGCCACAACAGAGGTGTACAATTCCCGCAAAGCGTACGAATCTTTGTAAGCTAATTCTTTTAAATCTGCATTCTGAAAAAACACAACTACTAGCAAATGCTTTTTATTCATTTGAATGAGGTAAGGCAAAGCGCGTCGCATGGCAAATTCATTTTCAAAATTGCTAAACAATAACAAGAGCGAACGCGTTTTTATTTTTTGACGAACCACACTTTGCAACAGCTCGAAATTGGCATCTTTGAATTTTGTTTTTTGATCATAAAGCAAATCCATTACCCGTTTCATTTGAGTAGAAGACTTATCGGCTGGAAGCTGCGAACCCATTTTATCAGAAAATGTCAAAAGACCAAATTTATCGCCTTTGAGCAAGCAGATATTGGCAAAAACCAAGGAAGAATTAATCGAATGATCAAGTAGATTCATACCACCAAACTCCATCTGCATCGTTCTACTTTTGTCGATAATGCAATAAATTGGCTGCGATTTTTCATCTTGGTATTGATTCACCATCAACTCATTTTTACGACTCGTTGCTTTCCAATTGATCGTTTTCAATTCATCACCTGCGACATAATTTCTGATTTGCTCAAATTCGGTTGCATTCCCCAATCGTCGGATGCGTTTGATTCCTGAGCTTGTTTTCTGCTGCTGAAACACCAATAATTCATACTTTTTCATCTGAATTACAGAAGGATAAACCTGGAATGTAGTTTCTTCCGTATAGATTATTCTTCGCTCCACTAAATTTAAAAAGGAAGAAAGAAACAAATAGGCTGGATTAAAGTGATACAATCCACGCTTCGTTGGGCGCAAACTGTATTTTACTTCAATTGGTTTTGAAGCAGAAAGTGTTCCTTTAAACGTTGTAGATCTATCTTGCTTAAAATCAGGAAACCCTTCATTTAATTCATATTTCCAAACAAACGCACCTTCTGTTGAAAGTTGGATGGCAATGACGTTTTCATCACCTAAATACAAGCGCTCTTTTAATTTTCGTTTAAAAACTGGTTTTTTGCTAATAAAAATCAGCAACAGTAAATCGATTGCAACTAAAATAGCAAGGGCAATAAAAATATATTGAGCAACGAGTGTAAAACTAGGATCGATAAATCCACAGGCATAAACGATAATTGCTGAACTTAAAATCCAGAAAAAACGTTTGGTTAACACGATATTACTCAATAACGTCATTTATCTTGGAACTTCAATTGATTCAACAATTTCTTTAATAATTTCTTCCGAAGAAAAACCTTCCATTTCGGCTTCTGGTGTTAAAATCAAACGGTGATTCAACACTGGAATGGTAACAAAGCGAATGTCTTCTGGAGTAACGAAATCACGTCCTCGGATGGCAGCAATTGCTTTAGCGGCACGCAACATTGCTAGGGAAGCTCGCGGCGAAGCACCTAAGAATAATTTACCGTGATTACGTGTTTTGTGAGTTATC
Organism: Crocinitomicaceae bacterium; assembly: GCA_044350515.1. Taxonomy (GTDB): domain Bacteria; phylum Bacteroidota; class Bacteroidia; order Flavobacteriales_D; family Crocinitomicaceae; genus UBA952. Next base: position 188,192 of record JBILHL010000002.1, read on the forward strand.
GCTGCAATGTATTTTAGCAAATGATCTTCAACAATAATTTCTTCCATTACTGTGTGTATTTTTGATAAATCCGCTGCCGTGAAAACAGTCTTAATGGTATTCAAGTCAGCCGAACCCACTTGGTGTTTGTACCTTCTCAAAATGTCTTCTTCTTCCGATAAGTCCGGATAACCAATTTTCACTTTGAATAAAAAGCGATCTAACTGTGCCTCAGGCAAATTGTAAGTTCCCTCCTGCTCTACTGGATTTTGAGTTGCCACAACCAAGAAAGGAAATGACATCGGATATTCCACTCCATCATACGTAATTTGGCGCTCTTCCATCACCTCAAAAAGGGAAGCTTGTGTTTTTGCTGGTGCGCGGTTTATCTCGTCGATTAGGATAATATTCGAGAAAATAGGTCCTTTTTTGAAAAAGAATTCCGACTCTTTCATATTGAAAATACTCGTTCCAAGGACATCTGAAGGCATTAAATCGGGTGTAAATTGAATACGTGAGAAATTGACATTTAACGTTTTTGCAAGTACCTTGGACGAGAGCGTTTTCGCAACACCAGGAACACCTTCCAAAAGAACGTGACCATTTGCAAAAATACCAGCAATCAATAACTCAACAATTTCATGTTGACCGATGATAAAATTCCCCAATTCTTCTCGCACCTTGTTGATTTTATCCGAAACCCACAACAATTCGTGGTTGGTGCGTTCAAAACTTAATCCTTGAGAAGTGGACGAATTGGAAGGTTCAGTGTTAAAACCATTGTTTTCTTCCTGGTTTAAATCCGTGTTTTCAGTTGTCATAAAATTTAGTTAAATGAATGAATCTTTTTAATTGCGAAATATCAATTTTCAAGGTGTCGAATAATGGAATTCTAATCGTTCGTTTGGCGTGAACAAGTTCAATAAAAGTTGCTTCCAGACGAAGATTTGTTACAGCTCCCAAAGCAATAGTCGTTGGTAAACCAAGTGCGTTGTAATAAATTATGCGGTCTTTTTCGATGATCAAATGCGGACGAATAAATCGCAGTGCGCCATATCCAATTAACAAACTTCCAGCAATCCAAAGTAATACGCCAGAAGGATTTGATTTCGTCAATAAGTACAATCCTAAAATGAAGCTAAAGAAACCAACAGTGAGGTATAGCCCTGAAATCCAAGAATTTCTACTGACTTCAAATCGGTGAATTAAGGTGTCGATTTTGTCCTCAATGATTCCACAATGCTTATAAAACTTATGCTGTAATTTGGCTACTTGGACTATGTAATCATTACCTATGTTAGTCTCCGTTGTTTGTAAAAGATGTACTAAATGTTGTAAGTCCTTTAATGGGTAATTCGTTTTTTCTGCCAATGAAACAAGCACTAATTCATCTTTCATTTTATTCAAATCAGTGTAATAATAGCGGTACATCGTGTCGAAGAAATTCTTTTTTTGCAGCGCAAGCATACTTGAAGGATTTTGTTTATTCAAATAAATTGAACCTATTGTTTCTGCAAAAGTCTTGGTGATATTTACATCTTTCGGAAAGACAGGCACAATGGAACGACGTCTTTTTGTGCGGAATAAAACAAATAAGAATCCAGCAAAAAACAGTAACATCATTGAATTGAGTAAGATTCTGTTTTCGTAGATTAACTGTAATAAATTATTTTCAGGTTCAATTTGTTCTTGGTCTTCACCTGTGTTTATCACTTGTGCAAAATCAACAAAATAAATCGTTTGATTCGTTGGTAACTGACTTAAAATGTGGCTAATGTACTTAAATGCATTTTTGCTTTTCGCATTTACATTTTGAAGTGTACTTGGAATAGTATGAATTAAAAGTGTACTTTTTGGCAATTCTAATTTCAGTAAAGCACTCAAATTTCTAAAACGCATTAACTCAAACAAGCGATACGGTGAAGGATTGTATAATTCTGAAAATCCGTACCATTCCTTGTAAATTGTATCGTTTTGAAAGATGCTGTTAAATGAAATTGTATCCGAATCAAAATCTACTTTGACCTTTCTTTCGAACACAAAACTCGATCTTAAACCCAATTGGAACGTGTCCAATAAATTCGCACTCATTATCGAAGCGCTCACCAACAAACTACTTCCATTTATCAGCTTAGTTTGAAGTAATTCTGACTCATCAGCTGTCAATCCAATTGAATCTCCAATCATCATAAAAGTAGCTTTTTCCTTCAGCTGAATGATAGAATCATACTGGTATTTGGTAGAGATTAAACTAATTTTTTGCTTCGGATTTTTTAGCTTCACTAGGTGAAAAAACAAATGCAAGCCATACGGATGTTTACTGTCAAACACATATTTTTCGGTCCAATTATTTGACACAAATTGATCGGAATTATCGCCATTATTGACTTTTCCCCAATTCAAGACCACGAATAAAGCTAAAGCAATAAACAGTGCAATTCCAACACTTATCAATCCAAGGCGTTTATTCATCTTTAATGGCTTTTAAGGATTGAATAAAACGGGTGAAATGCGGGTGAAGCTCGTTAAATTTTATTTTATCGATGTTGTATTCTCCGTACCAAACGATGTCAAAATAGCGCGTACATTTAATTAATTCGGATTTGAACTCGGCTTCTTTTAGCTCATTGATGTATTGTTGATTTGTTTTCTCTAAACGCCAATTGATTAATTTCAAACGAATTAACTCTTGAAGAATAAAGGTATAGTACACGCGAATGGCTTCTCTGTATTGTTCTTGGTTTAAGGCATTTTCCAAGCGACTTTCAAGTTCTGATTTAGTAACGACTTCTGGATTCCAATTTTCATCAAACTGTTGATTGATTTTGGAAGTAAAGTTTAATTTTTTCAACCAAAAATAAAGCAATGCGATTACGATTACAAAAATCAAAATGAATAAAATGGAGCGCCAAGTTGATTTTGAAACCTTATTTGGGTCAGGAACATCCATATCTAAATCCACATCTGGATCGTCTATTTCTGGCGGGTCAAACACAGGAATCTTGATTTCCTTTGGTTTTTTCATTATTTTCTCCGTACCAGATTTTCGAGCTTCATTGGAGCGATTTTGTGAAATAATACCATCTAAGTTATTCCCTTCTTCCGACTCAAAAAACTCATCAGGACTTGACTCTAAATTTTCTGGACCTGAAGAAAACCAATCTTCTGGACCTTTGTATTTACTTTCTTTTTTGTAATCTACACTTCGCTCTTCTTTCCTCCAGTCTTTTGATAACGCAGCGTCTTTTTGTGCCAATAGATTAGTACCTATTAGCAAGCAATAAACAAATGCTATTTTTCGCTTAGTCTTCAAAATCTTTGGTTTCTTTTAAACGGTCTCTTTTACCAAATTTATAAAACTCCTCTTTCAAAAACTTAGCTTCTTTTTTCTCAATGATTGAAAAATACATAAATGCTGAAAGAATTAAATACAAAGGCGCGGCCAATAAAAGGAAGACAAGGTAAAACAACTGTCGCACAACATTTGACCAAAAAACACCATGAGCGCCATAGGTATCTGCGATTTTTATCACAAAGTCAGTCAATAAATCCAATAAGTCAGGAATTAATGGCTCTTTAGAATATTCATTTACAATACTAAGAACCAAGGAAAAAGGCTGGGAAAAAAGAAATGCGATTGCTCCTAAAATGGTCAAGCCAAAAAGCGCATTAAAATAATTTGAAGCACTGTAATTAAAACCTTTGATTAGGTTTTTGAGTAAGTTATCGTTTCCAAAAACTGCCATCGGAATTAATAACTGAAAGAAAGGAAAAACAAATAAATAAGCAATTAAATAAGTCCAAGGTAAGAGCAAAATTGGAACAATTGTTAGCATGGTGCTAACTAAAATTCCGACAAATTTCTTTTTGAAGAATACAGAAAAATCGGCAAATTCCCCTTTTTTATGCCCGATTTGAAACATCACTTTTGAGGCAATAAAGCTGAATAAAACTATCCAAATAACAAACAAAAGCGCATCAAACCAAAAGTAAAATCCATAACCCAACATAAATTCCAATTGACCAGCCCAATCAAACCAATACGTCAAGTATAAATCTTCCGGTCGAAGGTAATCTCGAATGCCGATAGCTATAACAGCCACGCTGAAAACGAGTGTGAAAATGGAAGAAAACAACTTCGAAAAGTAGAAGGAATAATACAACAAAGATTCGCGAATCAATTCCCCGAGTGATTTTACGGTATTAAATACAGGCTCATAGCGATTTGTTCCCGATAACTCTTCTTCCTTTTCAACTAATTCTGGGTATCTTTTAGCGAGATAAAATGGATACAAAACAAAAGCGAAAATCATCAATAAAAAAGAAAAAACGATGATTGCTAATTTTGTCCAATCCGGCAAAGTATTGTAATGCCTTGTAACATAACTTTCTAAAAAACCAGCCATGATGATAAAAGGAACTAGAAACAGCATGATCTTCACCCCTCTTCGCAAGGCTAATTTCAAACTTTGGAAGCGGGAAAACGTTCCTGGGAAAAGCCAACCATTACCGAATGTAATACCCGCACCGCCTGCAATAACAATAGCTGAAATCTCAAAAGCTCCATGAATCCAAATTCCCAAAAAACTGGTGATTAATAAGCCTTTGGTGAAGAAATAATATTGAAAAGCTCCAAGCATTACTCCATTGCTAAACAGCATCAAATGTGTGCCAAGTGTAAACAAAATCCCTACAAAAAAGGTAAGGAAAGCAACCATTAAATTATTGGTTGTGATGCGAATAAACATTGACAATTGCTCTGAACTTTGATAAACTCCCAATGGATTTCCAGCTTCTATGTTTGCTATTGTCATGTCCACGTAATCATCACCCATCACCGCACGCGGAAAATCAGGATTGATAATGGTAGAGATTACACCAATTGCTGCATAAATCAGAAAAGCAATCAATGCCGTCAATAACGTTTTTCGAGAGCGATAAACTTCCAAAGGAATAGAAGTTGTTACTTGTCTCAACAGCGATTTGAAGGAATCTTTTTTGTGTTTATTAACCCCAACAAAAACATTTTGAGCCAATTGATTAAGGTAAACACGTACGGTTCTTCGCTGATAATGTGTTTGAGCATACGCTAAATCATCTGTAATATCGATGTAAAGATTACTAAGTTCCTCAGGATTGGCTTTCGTTTGGCTGTTGAGATTTTCAAATCTTTGCCATTTGTCTTTATTATCCTTAATGAATATAGTTTCTTTCATGCCCAAAAGTAAAAATACAGAAAAAAGAATTAGGTGAATATTTTTTTCTGAAAATGAGGTTTCAAGTTCTGTTAGCTCAAGTGATGAAAAGCGCCTTCCTATTTTTCATTTCATCGAACAATTTCACTCAAGTTTTCAATGTTTATTAAGTTTTAAAACTTAATCCTTATGAAAATGTTATTTTTGCTATTATGTCAACAAAAACAGGAATTGCCATTCTAGGATCCACGGGCTCAATTGGAACTCAAGCTTTAGAAGTAATTGAAGCCTATCCAGAACATTTTGATTTACAAGTGATTACAGCAGGAAAAAATGCTGATTTACTCATACAACAAGCCAAAAAACACAAACCAAATACCGTTGTTATCGGCGATGAAGCTTCTTATAAAAAAGTAAAAGAAGCACTTTGGGAGGATGATATTCATGTCTATTGTGGGGAAGAAGCCTTGTGTCAAGTTGTTGAATCAACTGAGGTACACACTGTTTTAACTGCACTCGTTGGATACGTAGGTTTAAAACCTACAATCCATGCTATAGAAGCTAGAAAAACGATAGCGCTTGCCAATAAAGAAACGTTAGTTGTGGCGGGAGAGTACATTACAAAACTTGCTCGCGATAAAGGAGTGAATATTTACCCTGTTGATTCTGAACATTCAGCGATTTTTCAGTGCTTGGTCGGTGAATTTCACAACCCTATTGAAAAAATTTATTTGACAGCTTCTGGTGGACCGTTTAGAGGTTTTTCTTACGAGCAGCTCCAAAATGTGACACTTGCACAAGCACTTAAACATCCCAATTGGTCGATGGGTGCAAAAATCACAATTGACTCAGCAACGTTGATGAATAAAGGTTTGGAAGTAATTGAAGCGAAGTGGCTTTTCAGTCTAAAACCCGAACAAATTGATGTCATTGTTCATCCACAATCGATCGTACATTCATTGGTTCAATTTGAAGATGGAAGTATGAAAGCGCAAATGGGTTTACCAGATATGAAATTACCCATTCAATTTGCGTTGACGTACCCCAATCGATTCAAAACGGATTTTCCACGCTTTAATTTTATGAATTATCCGAATTTGACTTTTGAAGCTCCCGATAGAAACGTATTTAAAAATCTTGACCTCGCTTTCAAAGTAATGGACATGCAAGGAACTGCGGCATGTTCTTTGAATGCAGCAAATGAAGTAGCGGTTGAAGCGTTTTTAAACGAAAAAATAAGCTTTTTAGAAATCGCTCAATTAAACGAAACAGTTGTAACTTCCTCATCAAATAAGTTGAATCCTGTTTATGAAGATTTCGTTGCAGCAGACACTATTGCCCGCGAAAAAGCGTGGGAATTAATTAAATAAAACGTCAAAAAATGAAAGTCCTACTATTCGTAACAGCTATTTTTCTAGCATCTTGTTCAGCTCAAAAAGCTACCTTCTCATTCAGCACTCAATATCCTTATTGCGGCGGAGCAAAGCCAACACCTGAAATGGCTGCAGGAAGAAAAGAACCTTGTTCCAATCTAAAAGTTGCGCTGGTAAAAGAAGGTGAAACGAAAGTTTACAAATGGCTAACAATAGATGCCGATGGAATGTGGATTGGAAATTTAGCACAAGGAAACTACAGTGTTTTTCAAGAAGATAAGTTTCTTTCAACTGAAGAATTGATTAAAAAGCACAACCTTGTCAATTCAGATTTATACCGTTTTGGTGGCGTTACATGCTTAGAAAAATGGAAAAAAGAAGCCGACTTTCAAATTGTATTCGATAAAAGTTGGTCCAACATAAATGAGTTTATTTTTAAAAGTAAATGTCAAGTGGGTTTAAAACCTTGCTTAGAATACATTGGCCCAAAAGTACAGTAAGGAGAAGGTTTTTAACTTATGTCTGAAAAGCAAATCTTCACGCTGCATCAAGTTGTAAAATCCATCAAGAAAACGCTGGAGGAACGTTATACGCAAACGTATTGGGTGAAGGCAGAAATGCATAAATTAAATCGGTATCCAAGTGGTCATGCGTTTCCTGAATTAGTTCAAAAAGAGGAAGATAAAATCTTGGCTCAAATCACAGGAACGATTTGGAAACAAAACCTAGAACGCATTAATTCCCAATTCATTAATGTTGTAAAAGAACCCTTAAAAGAAGGAACCACGCTTTTATTACTGGTGAAGATTACGTTCAGCGAAACTTTTGGCTTGAGCTTACAAATTCTCGACATCGACCCTTCTTTTTCATTGGGTGAATTGCAGCGTCAACGCGAAGAAACCTTAAAACGTTTGCTCAAAGAAGGTTTGTTAAACCTCAATCAACAGCTTGATTTCCCACTGTTACCCAAACGAATTGCGATCATTTCAGCCGATTCAAGCAAAGGACTTTCCGATTTTATGCAAGTGTTGGAAGGAAGTGAAAATGGTTACACTTTTTTTACTCATTTATTTCCAGCTTATTTACAAGGCGATGTAGCTGTGCAAAGTATCGTGGCAGCTTTGGAAAAGATTAAAAAAGTAAAAGCGCATTTTGACGTAGTGGTGATTGTTAGAGGCGGTGGTGCAGAGGTTGGTATGACTTGCTACAATCATTATAATTTGTGTAAAGCGATTGCTGAATTTCCCCTTCCGATTTTAACTGGAATTGGACACTCAACGAACCTGAATGTCGCTGAGATGATAGCGCATCGCAACGAAATTACTCCTTCTAAATTAGCTGCTTTTTTGATTCAAACTTTCAGTGAATTTGACACCGATGTGCGTGCTGCTCAACGTATGATTGTTCAATATTCGAATAAAGTTTTGCAACAAGTAAATCAATCATTTGAATCGCAATTGCGTTTGTTTAAGCAAGTCGCTAGTTCCTATACGAAGCGCGTGAAACAAGAGATAGAAACGGAACAACTTAATTTACAACGAAGTACAAAGTTTTATATTAAACAGCAAAAGGAACAACTTAACTATTTTCAAAATGAATTTGGGCACGCCGCAAAACGCAGTCTGACAATGAACCACCACCAACTTTCGCAATTGACCAATTTATTAAAACCAAGTGTGCAGCGAATAATTGAAAAAAACGCAAAAGAACTAAATCAAGTAGAAAAAACGGTTCGTATTTTGAGTCCAGAAAATGTTTTGAAACGCGGTTATAGCATCACCTTATACAAAGGAAAAACGGTTTCAGCTGAAAATCTTCCAACAAGCAACGAAGAAATTGAAACCATAACAGCAGAAACAACCTTGAAATCAAAAATAGTGGAAGTGAAAAGGAATGAGGTTTAAGTAATCAAGATTTTGGTTGGAAGAGAATCTTAGTGAAATTTTATTAAAGAACATAATGCCAAGTGAATAGTGTATCGTTAAAAACAATGAATCTCCCTTGGTCAAAAAATTATTTTGAACTGTGACTTTTTTAGAATTTCAATCCAAGACCTAAGTAAAATGTTCTACCTGTGCCGGGTAAAATACCAGGACCTGGATAGCCGCCTGCTCTTCGTGTTGCATAGACTTCATCCGTAATGTTGTTTACGCCCGCTCTGAATTGATAGTTTTCTTTGAATTGATAGGTCATGTTGACATCAATAAGGCTGTATGCAGGAAGTTGTCCCGTTGTAAAACTACTATTTGACTCAACAGAATTGATAGCATCTGTGTAAATCGCACTGACATAATTGTACTGAATTGTTGCCATAAATCCCTTGTATCCAATGTTTAAACCTGTTCTTAATATTTGGTTTGGAGCGTTTTCAACTTTTTTGTCTTTGATACTTGTTAAAGGGTTCCCTTGAATTGCTGGATTATCCCATCTTGTGTAACGCGCATCCACAAAAGCATAGTTAGAAAATAAACGAAGACCGAAAGTGGAGGATGGTCGTATCCATTTTACGAGGTCTAATTCCATATAACTTTCTATTCCACGACTGCGAGAGGCGCCGATATTGGTTCTAAATGGTGAATTATCCACAGTGATTGTTCCTATTCTATTGTCATAAAAAAGATTGAAGGCACCAATATCAAATTTGAAAACGTTTTTGAAAAGTGACCCTCTGTATCCAAAATCAATATTGTAGCCCGTTGCGTCTTTCAAATTTTGGTCAATAACATCTGTTGTTGCTGAAGGAGTGAGCTCAGAAAACAATACAGGTCTGAATCCCTGACTGAAATTAGCATACATATTTGAGGTTTTTGTGGTGCAGTATTCTAAGCCTAGCCCAAACAAAATAATGTTTCTATCGCGCTGCTGCTCATTGATTTGACCCGTTGGCGATATATTGATGTAACCGTCAGCAAAAGATCTTACAAGTTCGTAACGCACCCCAGGAGTGATGGCAAGTTTATCTGTGATTTTGAACATATTTTCCACGAAAGCAGCAAGATTCTGAGTTTGAAAAGTTAGACTTCTACCGAAGTCAAGTCCGTTTTGTTGAGCGCTAATGTTTAAATCATAATTCATTCCTGTTGTACCAATTCCAAGTTGATTTCGTGTGGTGTTTCCGTTATACAAACGCAAACCTGCTGATAAAGCAGATTTTTTACCCAAGAAATTATATTGGTGAATTCCTCTAATTTCGGCACCAAGGTTTTTATAAATGTCGGTATCTACCTGTCGAGGATTGTAGCTGCCAATAAGCGTGTTAATAGTATCTTCAACAGAAATTGGACGAAGAAACCCCACACTGTTTCTTTGTGCTAAAGTTCCAAAAACTTTCATTGTCAAACGCGTATCAGAACTGATATTATAATTCAAGCTGATTGCTCCAGAATTCCAAGGTGTAGAAAACCAATTTCTTTCCCTACTTGATTGTTGCCAATTGTCTGAAAACTGGGCATCTGTCAAACCTCCAGCTTGTTGACTCACGTAATTCATACGGCTATATTCCGCATTAATTTGTAGCTTTTCAGTAACGTCGTAAGAAAGTGAAATGCTTCCCGTTTGGGTTTGATATCGGCTATTTTTGCGCCAACCTTCAGCACCTCTGTGATGGATGTATGCGTAATAACTGAATTTTTTGATTTTACCGCCAATAGCGTTGAAGGAATTGAACAAACCATAAGAACCTATCGTTTGCGCCATTTCAACCGAAACAGGTTTATTTCCTAAGCTTTTTTTGGTTACATAATTCAATAATCCACCAAACTGAGGCCCATACTGCAAAGAACCCGCACCACGAATAATTTCTATGCGTTCAAGTGCTTCAGAGGGAGGTGTGTAATAAGCCTCGGGGTAACCAAAAACCTCCGAACTGATATCGTATCCATTTTGGCGAACATTAAACTCCCAAGAACGGTTCGGACTTAAGCCACGTGTAGCAATACCCGTTTGGATTCCAGAGCCATCGTTTTCCCAAATACTTAAACCTGGGACTTTTGAAAAAATTTGTCGTGAATTATTGGTAGACAAATCACCTGTACTAGCACTAATGGCGATTACCTCATTTTTCTTTCCTGCCGTAATAGATGTACCGTTTATTTGAGGCAACCTAAGCATTTCTCCACGTCCAGGTTCAAGGATCACGATTTCTTTTAAATTACTGATTTTCAAAGAGTCTTGTGCATACCCAACAGAAAAACCTATACTTGATGCTAACAAAATTAAATGAGTGAAACGCATGTTAAACTTTTAAGGATTTTACAACTGCGAAATAACCAATCTTTACTGAGAGATGCAATACCACAAAAAAGGTATTTAGAATAATTCTAAATAATGTTTATTAGTGTTTAACATAAATGGGGAAGGGATTATTGATGCTTGATTATTGATGCTTGATTTTTGATTAAAATCTATTATCGAAGAAAAACAGAGAAATGCTTAATTTTTAATGTTTAATTTTTAATTAGTTTTTTTTGTCGATGAAAAATCATAACAAAATCGTTACTCGAAGTGAGTTCGCCGTGGCGAATGGTTGAGATTTCAACTCGGAGGAGATTCCTCCTTTTAGTTGGAATGAGTTCTCCTCGGCGAATCCTTTTGGCTGGGATTATTACGAAAAATTCTTGCGCTTACCTTCCTATCCAAAGAGAAGGATTCAAACTTTTTGTCAAACCACTTGCCACTGAATGCACTTCAAAGTGACAAATTGAAATATTGCCATCTTCTGGTTGCAATACTCCAATTGATTGTTTGGTAGAAACTTGAGAGCCTGCTTTTACATACGTTTCTTGTAAGTTACTGTAAACTGTTCTGTACGAACCATGTTTGATAATGACAACTTTTCCAGCGCCTGTGATACTGAAAACACTTGTAACTTCCCCTTCAAAAACCGCACGTACAGTTGAACCTTTTGAACAAGTAATATCGATTCCATTGTTGTTTGTTGTAACACCTTTCAACGTTGGATGCGCATTTATACCATAGCGTTCTGTGATACTTCCGTTTCCAACAGGCCAAGCCAAACGACCTCTATTGCTTTCAAAACTTCTACCAATGGCAGAACCTTCCGGTGATTCTTTATAAACATATTCCGTTTTCTTTTCTGGAACATCATCTACAAATGGATCGGGTTCTTTAACAGGTGTATTACTCGTTTTTGGTTTATCACCTGCCTTTTTAGCTTCGTTTGCTTTGCGTTTCTTTTCTTCGGCGACCTTACGTTTTCTTTCTTCTTCTTTTCGCTGACGTTCCGTTTCTACAGCAATTTCATTTTTAATTGCTGAATCAATTTTGCGTTTTAATTCTTGTTTTTTACGCTCTTCAACTTGCAATTGATCGTAAAGTTTTTGCTCTTCCTTTTTAAATTTTCCGTAAGAAATTTCTTTGGTTACTTTATCTTTTTCTATTTGCTCACGCTCTTTCTTTTTCTCTTCCATCGCCAAAACCTTAGTATCTTTTTCTTGGCTGATGCTTTTTATTTCCTTATCAATTAATTGTTGGTGTTGTTTGATTAAAGCGCGTTGTTTTAGCTGAATTCCAGCTGCTTTTTTCAAATAACTATTGCGTTTTAATGCTTCATTGTAATTGTTGGCTGAAAGTATGAACATTATTTTTCCGTAATTATTTCGACGTTTGTAAGCATAAACAATCATTGATTTATACTGTCGTTTTAAGTCTTCCAAACGTTTGTTCAAGCGATTGATTTCGTGCTTTTTCTCAATCATTTTAATTTCAGCCACACGCACTTGATTGTCAAAAATGCGTACTAATGCTTCACGACTTTTGATTTGATTATCAATTAATCGCAATTCATTTAAAGAAGCTTCCGTGTTAGATTTAACTTTGTTGAGCAAACTTTTTGTATTCGCAATTTTCTTCTCTAACTTTTGTTGCTCGCGCTTTAATTGCGTACTCGTTCCTTGTGCAAAAACAAGTGTTGAACTACATAATACCAGTAAAAAACTAATTACACTTTTCATATTTTTCTGGAATAATAATTAATAATTCTTGAGGCTCATCCACTTCCACTTTCTCGTATTCTAGCTTTATAAACATATTATTTCTCGGTGTCATGATGCGTATTTGAACTTCATACGGAATCATAATTCCTTTTTCCAACTTGCGCGATAGGTAATCAACAATAATTTCCGTTGAATCGCTTGGGCTTGTAATCGTTGTTTTACTTAATTCTTTTGCGTCCTTCGTTAAAATGTAATTAATAACAATGTCTTCCTTAGGTTTGCGATCCAAGCGTTTTCTTTCGCGCTTTTTATGCGATGAAATACTATAATTATAGGGATCGTGAATTACAAAATACTTCTGATCAACGTTATAATCCAAAGGTCTACCTAAAAATAGTTCTTCAATGTTTTGGTAAGTAAAATCGATTCCAAATTTGTCCTTGATATATGAAAGTGTTTCGCGTTCAAAACATTTATCTCTTTTATTCACTACTATTATTGAATCCGTTGTAATCATCGCTGTCACAATTGGAATCTTTGCGTAGGTAATAATAGCGTTTACAGCACTATCGGTTACAATTTTTAATGAAGTTTTAAAGGCAATACTTGTTGTAGTGTCTTTGAAATCAACACTTAACTTAGAGTAAAAAGTTTTAGGTTTCACTAAAGATAAACTGTCTAAAACAGCGACTAATTCTTTCTCTTTGCGCTTCTGAAGCTTTTCAGCAACCACGATTTCTTCCGTCAACTTTCGAGCACAAGAAAACAACATACTCGAAAGAAGCAATAGGGAGATTAAACTAAAATTTCGGTTCATAATAGGTTTTAGTTTGAATTTTTTTATCAATAGTTTGATTACTAGATCCAGCAGCTTTAGCATTTTTCCAGTATTCAATAGCTTTATCTTTTTCATTCAAGAAGTAAAAACAATCTCCTAATTGATCGAGAATAATTTTATCATTTGGCAAAGATTTATTGGCTTCTTCATACAGTTTTAAAGCCTCTGCGTAGTTTGCTTCACGAAACAATAGATAAGCTTTCGTACTCATAAACCAAGCATCGTTGGGTTTCTCTGCTATTACTTCATTTACCAAGGTTTTAGCTTTATCTAAGTCACTGTTTTGAAGCAGCAAACGATAGGCAAAATTATTTTTCAAGAATAAACTTTTCGGCTGTTTCGCAAGTGCTGTTTGGTAAAACGATTTTCCTTCCTCTGTTTTTCCTTGTGCGAAATTTGCTTCACCAAGTTGACCAAGAATTTCTGCTTCCAGTGTAACATCAGCAACGATTAAATCCAAAGCTTCTTGCAAACGTGCTTCGGCTTCTGCATATTTTTTATTTTGAATTAAAGCAATTCCAGCAGTAAAATATGGTAAAGGCTGAATGGGATAAAGCGCCAAGCATTTTTCACTATCGGTTAGCAAGGCTTCCCATTTCTTGTTTTGATATTCTAACAAAAGCACCTGGTTCCAAATTTCATAGAGGTTTGGATCGCTTTCAACGGCCTTTTTGTAAGCTTCAATTGCTAAATCTATTTGGTTGTTTTTGAAGTAATAATCACCTTTAATTGAATGAGATTTAGCGCTATTAGGGTATTTAACGGTCATGTATTCAACCAATTCCTTCATATCTGAATCCGCTGAAAAATTTTGTAAGAGTGAAATCAAAATGGTCATTTTTTGATCTAAATTTGGTCCTTCCGATTTAATGGAATTTTTTAAATTTTGAAGCCCTTGTTTTTCTTCACCTGTTTGCATTTGCATTTCACCCAACATCATCATTGCTAAACCATTAGCTGAATCAACACGCACTAATTCTGTTAAAAAGCGCATTCCTTCCGCATACTTTTTTTGCTGCATGTAAACGTCTACCAAATTGGCAATAATGTTGGGTTCATTTGGGTATTTTGCATAAGCGTCCAAAAGCGTTTGAATGGCATTTTTATCATCCTTCGTCATGGTGTATAATCGGAATTTTTGAACCGCTATTTCAGGACTTGCACCCGTATATTTTTCAAGTGTATTTAAAGATTCAATGGCCTTTGTAATTTTTCCTGCTCGCGCCCAATTTTCAGCTGCACCCAAATAAAACTCCATGTTTTGAACTTGCTTTTTGGACATTTTCTCAAAAATCAAAGCCGCTTGTTCGTGTTGTTTTAACTCCTCATACATAAAAGCCAATTCTGACTGATAATGAATGTTTTGTGGATCCAACTCTACCGCTTTTTTCGTGTGAATAGACGCGTTTGAAACATCATTTTTCATTAAAAACAACTGCGCCAACCCAAACTGCACAGCATCATCTTTAGGGTCTAAAACAGCACAGTACTTAAATTTTTCAAGCGCTTCATCTACGTCGCCATTCATTTTGAGGCGCACCCCTTCGTGAAATGATTTGATGTAGTCCGAAGAATGAACATCCGCAATACTTTCCTTCGTTGATTTACAAGAAGCGAGAGCCAAAAGGCAAACAAGAAATAGAATTTCTTTATGCATTTAATGTACTAAAGTCGCCGATGCTTAAATCTTGAACTGAACTTTTATAAACAACTTTCGAACCAATCATCGAATTAGCGATTACTGAATTTTCAATGTGGCTATCCAACTGAATATTTGTATTGCTAACAACTGAATTCTTGATTTTCGAACCTCTACCTAAAGACACGTGCGGACCAACGACAGAATTTTCAATAACTGCACCTGCACCTACATAACAAGGAGGAATAATTGTGCTGTTTACAATTTTAGCAGACGAATGAATCATTTCAATTCCTTTCGCTAAGTCGTATTCCAATACACGTTGATTGGTGTGAACAGTCACTTCTTTGTTACCACAATCTAACCATTCGCTCACTTCACCCGGTTTGAAAACATAACCAGATTCTGTCATTCTTCTCAAAGCATCAGGTAATTGATATTCTCCACTTTTGATAACAGCATTATCAATTAAGTATTGTAATTCTCTGTGTAAACGAGCGCCATCTTTGAAGTAATAAATTCCAATCATTGCTAAATCGGAAACAAATTCTTGTGGTTTTTCTACGAAATCAATGATTTCACCTTTAACGTTCATTTTGATAACCCCAAAAGCGCTAGGATCTTCAATTTGTTTCACCCATAAAATTCCCTCATCTTCTTTAGAAATTTTGAAATCAGCTTTGAATAACGTATCTGCAAAAGCCACAACAACAGGCCCGTCTAACATTTCAGCTGCACATAAAACAGCGTGAGCCGTTCCAAGCGGTTGTTTTTGGTAATGAATTGAACCAACAGCACCTAAACTTGCTGCAACTTCTAGTAATTCTTTTTCGACCTCAGCACCAAAATCACCAACAACAAATGCTATTTTTTCGATTTTTTCAGTACAAACAGCCGCAATATCGTCCACTAAACGGTGAACAATGGGCTTCCCTCCTACTGGAACAAGTGGTTTCGGAACAGTTAATGTATGTGGGCGCAATCTGCTTCCGCGTCCAGCCATAGGTACGATTACATTCATTTTTATTTAAGTTTAGTTAGTTGCTTTTTAATTACTTTACACCAGTGCTACCAAATCCGCCAGCACCTCTTGTTGATTCATTTAATTCTGCCACTTCGTTCAATTGCACTTGTTCTACTTTACAAAAAACAAATTGTGCAACGCGTTCTCCGTCTTCAATTGTAACACTTTCATTGGATAAATTCACTAATATTACCCCAACTTCGCCACGGTAATCAGCATCAACAGTTCCAGGAGTGTTCAAAACAGTGATTCCTTTTTTTAGCGCCAAGCCACTTCTAGGTCGCACTTGACATTCCAAACCAATTTCCATTTCGAGAAATAAACCTGTCTTAATCAATGCTCTACCTAAAGGTTCAATTGAAATAGACTCCGTTAAATTAGCGCGAACATCCATTCCTGAAGCTCCGATAGTTTCGTATTGCGGCAGCGGATGTTTTGACTTATTAGTAATTTTTACGTGCATATTTATTCAAATAACAGACAAAATTACTAAAAAGCATAGGGTCAAATCTACCTTAAGTAAGTATTAATCAACAGCGGAATGAATATAACATGAAAAAACGGTAAGATTTTAAAAAATAAAGAGCTGAATTTTTTAAGATCATTGCTAGACTTTTTGTTTAGGCGGAGAGAGCGGGAGTATTTTCATGATCCCAGAAAGGGGGAGTTGCAATTCAAATGCTATCCTGCTTCGCATAATTGTCATTTTTCATTTTCAGATTGGTTGCTCAAGTAAAACTTGGCAACCTCTGATGCGGAGAAAGAGGGATTATTTTCATGATCCCAGAAAGGGGGAGTTGCAATTCAAATGCTATCCTGCTTCGCATAATTGTCATTTTTCATTTTCAGATTGGTTGCTCAAGTAAAACTTGGCAACCTCTGATGCGGAGAAAGAGGGATTATCTTATGATCCAAGAAAGGGGGAGTTGCAATTCAAATGCTATCCTGCTTCGCATAATTGTCATTTTTCATTTTCAGATTGGTTGCTCAAGTAAAACTTGGCAACTTCTGAAAATGAAAAATGCCATTCGTCAGGGACGAATAGCATTTTAGTTGCGGAGAAAGAGGGATTCGAACCCTCGATAAGCTTTAGACCTATACACACTTTCCAGGCGTGCTCCTTAAACCACTCGGACATCTCTCCAATATTATTATTTTACAAAGAAACTGGGTTAAGCTCCTTAAACCTACATTTCCAATCAGAGCTTCACTTTCAACTTTCAGTTTTCAGTTCCAAATTAAAATGCGGGTTGCAAAAATACTATTTTTCTTCACTAAACCTTTAAAAGAAGCATTCCAATTGTAAAATAGATAAATAATCCAATTACGTCATTTAAGGTTGTAATGAATGGACCAGTCGCTAAAGCAGGGTCAATTTTGTATTTATTCAATAATAAAGGAATAATTGTTCCAAGAACAGCTGCGAAAATAATAACAGTAAATAATGATAAACTCACCACAAAACCAAGTTGAACTGTTGCAAAAACACAGGCGATTCCAAAAATCATACTAGCCAAAAGCAAACCATTCAATACGCCAACGGATGCTTCTTTTAAGATTTTAGGGAGAAACTTACCTAAGTGTTTATCTCCTCTTGCTAATGATTGTACGACAATCGCTGAAGATTGTACCCCCACATTTCCGCCCATCGCTGTGATTAAAGGAATGAAAAATGCCAAGGCAGGAATTTGTGTTATACTTCCTTCAAAACGAGAGATCACATTTGCGCCTAAAACTCCACCAAACAATCCAATGACTAGCCACGGTAAACGTGCACGTGAAATGCGCCAGATACTCGCGTTTGACTCCATTGGTTCAGTAATACCTGTGGCTAACTGGAAATCTTTATCCGCTTCCTCTTTAATGAAGTCAACAACGTCGTCCAAGGTAATTCTTCCAACCAATTTGTTTTGGTAATCAACCACAGGAACAGAGACTAAATCGTATTTTTCCATCACTTCCGAAACTTCCTCAACAGAATCACTGGTTTTGACAGAAATGATGTTTTTTGCTTGATATAAATCGCCAATTTTTGTGTTAGCGCCAGCAAATAAAATTCGTTTCAAAGACAATACGCCTAAAAGTTTATCACTTTCATCAACAACAAAAATATTATATACTTTTTCAACGTCCTCAGCTTGTTTACGTAACTCTTCTAAGGCAAAATTGACTGGCCAATGTACTTGTGCTTGAAAAAATTCTTTCTGCATCAAACCACCAGCAGTATCTTCATCGTAATTCAATAGATCCACGATGTCTTCTGCCGCTTCATCATCTTCCATTTGGGAAATGACCTCCTGAATTTTTTCATTTGGTAAATCCCCTAAAATGTCAGCAGCATCATCCGAATCTAAATTTTCTAATTGGTCAGCAAACTCTTTTGTGGAAAGTGAAGCTAAAAATCGATCGCGAACTTCTTCTTCTAATTCCATCAAAATATCTGCTTGTAAATCTTCATCTACAAGGAAATAAACCAATTTTGCCTCATCGTTGGTTAATTTATCAAGGATTTCCGCAATCTCAGCGTAGTGTAATTCCAACACGTTTTCTTGAATCCAAAGAAGATCCTGCTCCGCTATTTTTAAACGGAGAACCTCAAGAAATTCTTTGGTTAGTTCGAAACGCATTTTACTTTATTATCATATTAGTTAAAATCAAAATTCTCTTCTTTCTCTAATAATTTCAGTCTTGATTTGAAGTGGATTTTCTGTTATTTGTTTCACAAATTTTCTATTTCTGTAAATGTCCATTGCCATATAAATCGCACTTCTAAAAGACGATTCTGAAGCCAAATTTTTTCCCGCGATGTCAAAAGCAGTGCCGTGGTCTGGTGAAGTTCTAACGATTGGTAAACCTGCTGAGAAATTAACACCATCTTCAAATGAAAGCGCTTTGAATGCTGTTAATCCTTGATCGTGGTACATTGCTAGCACACCATCAAATTGATTTTTCGCATTTGAACCAAAGAAACCATCCGCTGCAAATGGACCGTAAGCTAAAATCCCTTCACTTTTCGCTTCGTTTATTGCTGGAATAATTTGTTCTTGTTCTTCAGTTCCGATTTTACCGTTTTCACCTGCGTGGGGATTTAATCCAAAAACGGCAATCTTAGGTCGAACCAAGTTAAAATCACGCTTCAAACTATTTTCAAATACTTTGATTTTACTTAAAATCGCATCTTTCGTCAAGGCTTTACTTACTTCATTGATTGGAATATGCGTTGTAACCAAAGCAACACGTAAAAACGGTGACGCAAGTATCATCAAGGCTTCGTCCACGTTAGAATATTTCGCAAGGTATTCTGTATGACCTGGAAAATCAAAGCCTGCACTTTTCATTGCATCTTTCGAGAAAGGAGCAGTCACCAACACATCAATTTTACCATCTGCCAAATCTGCTGTTGCTGCTTCTAATGATTGAAGGGCATATTTCCCTCCTGTAACATTTGATACCCCAGGTTGAACATCTACTTCTTCATTCCAACAGTTGACAATATTGATTTTTTTATTTTGAATATCCGCTCCAGAACGACAATTTTGGTAGCTAAACTCGTGAATTTGTAGCATCTTTTTATAGAACGAAATCACTTTTGACGAACCGTAAATTACGGGTGTAATGTCGTTCAAAATGCGGTTGTCGCGCAATGCTTTAATGATGATTTCTGGACCTATGCCATTGATATCACCAATTGTAATTCCAACTTTTATATTTTCTGACGAAAGAATTTCTTTTTCCATTAATTATTTGCTGTAGTGTGTTTTTAAAAATTGGTACAATAAACGAACACCTGCACCCGTTCCGCCTTGTCCTTTGTA
The DNA here is from genome assembly GCA_044350515.1 of Crocinitomicaceae bacterium. Taxonomy (GTDB): domain Bacteria; phylum Bacteroidota; class Bacteroidia; order Flavobacteriales_D; family Crocinitomicaceae; genus UBA952. Next base: position 208,009 of record JBILHL010000002.1, read on the forward strand.
GTCTTCTTTTGCATCTAACCAAGTCGGCCCTGCAACATCCATATGTATATACGGAGCTTTCGCAAAATGTTCCAAAAATTTACCTGCTGAAATCATTCCTGCGTTTGCACTTCCGATGTTTTTCAAATCAGCGATTTTTGATTTCATGTGTTTGCCATAATCATCCCAGAAAGGAAAACGAACAACGCGCTCATGGACTTCATTTCCTGCATCTTCTAAACTTTCAAAGTATTTATCTTTTGCATTTCCCATAATGATACTTGCTTCTGTACCAATTGCACGAACGGCAGCACCAGTTAATGTTGCAGCATCAATCACGATTTCAGGATTGTATTTTTTTGAATAAGCCAAAGCATCTGCTAAAATCATTCGGCCTTCAGCATCCGTATTTAAAACTTCAACCGTTGTGCCGTCAAACATCGTAATCACATCACCTGGCGTGTAGGCATTTCCACCCGGACGGTTGTCTGTTGCCGGAACCAAAACTATAATGTGAACGTTTAGTTTTTGTAAAGCAGCCAAATACAAAGCACCAACCACAGCCGCAGCTCCAGCCATATCACTTTTCATTGTATCCATCGAGCCTGGAGTTGGTTTTAAACTCAAGCCTCCTGTATCGTAAACTACTCCTTTTCCGACAAGTACAATTGGGTTTTTGTTTACCGGTTTTTTAGGTTTGTACTCTGCAATTGTAAATGTTGGTGGGTCGATTGAACCTTTGTTAACTGCCAATAAACCACCCATTCTAAGTGATTCAATTTGCGTTTTTTCCAACACTTGTACTTGAAATCCTGCTTCGTTTCCAAGTTCCACAATTTGATTAGCCAATTGCTCAGCGTTCAAATGCGAAACAGGCGTATTTACAGAAGTTCTAGCCCAGAAAACAGCTTTTATCGTATTGTTTAGCTCGGTAATTTTAGCCTCACTCACCTCGTCAGTAACTGAAACAGCAGTTAATTTGTGAAAAGTTGGTTTGCTAAAATGTTGTTTAAACTCATAGCTACTCAAAGCAATTCCTTCTGCAACTGTCAATGAAGCTTTTGAAGTCCCTTGAATATGAACGGATTCATTCTCTTTATTGATATAATCGAAAATTTTGGAACCTGTGATTCTTAAAACTTCTGCGTTTTGATTTTCATCCACCAAAAACACAAATCCAGTAGGAAGTTTAAAAAAGTCAAATTTCTTATCTGCATCACCTTGAAATGCTTTGATACTGTCTGATGAAAGTCCAGCAAATTCTTGTTTTTTCTTCGTTGATTTACCGATAATAAAGACAAGAGCAGCGCCTTCAATCGCGGAATTATTTTGTTTAATTTCAATCATTGTATCGCGGATTTTAAAAGTCAGTAATAGAATGTACAAATATAGGGAATAAGGCTTAGGTAGGGTCTGCTGAAAAACACAAAATCTTTATTTTATCTTGTTTTTAGGTTAAAAATATTCTTTTAGATGCAAGGTTTTCGAGCTGTTCTTAGAAATTTTCTTGCATCAAAGATGATTTAATTTTGTTAGCCAGAAATAAACCATCTTCTTCGTTGCAGTCAAATTGAAGTATTACTATACATCTTCATTGACCGCGTCTAGAATCTGGCTCATTTCTGACTTTTTCAGGAGACCCTTGATAAAGGCAAGGGGGTTGAGGGAATTGAATTTACTTCTTCATCAACCACGATTTATCATTCATCACTACTATTCTTGTCTATTAGCTTTAACATCTCTTTGTCAAAATCGGAAATATAATTTTGGTCTTGAATGATTCTATATTTTTCAAACTCACTTTCTGCGTGTGCTTTGGCTATTTCAGCAGTTACTTTACCAGCGTTTTGTAAAATTTCTCTATCAGTGGCTGCGATAAATTTATTCAAACGATTTTCCCAATCTTCCATTGTCATAGGGATTTGTCGAATAGCCATATCTTCTGCTATATCTAAATAAGCAGAAACTAATCGTTGTAATTGTTGCATTTCGTTCTCTGACAAATAATTTTTTGCAACGCTGACATCAAACTTTTGAATTTTACCATTTGGAGCATCTTGCCAAGTAGTAAGTCCCATATTTTCTGATTGATGATTTGCTCTATTTATGATAATTTCTGCAGCCGTTTGCCCGTGAATGGCCCAATGGAGTTTGTTTTGAACGGTAGCGAAAAAACGTTTAGTTGCATTAGCGGTAATATCGTAATCAATTGCCGTACTGTATATATCTGTAATTTTTTGATAGAACTTACGCTCACTCAATCGAATTTCTCTAATCCGTTGAAGTTGTTCTTCAAAGTATTTTTTACCTAGTATTGATCCGTCATTTTTAAGACGTTCATCATCCATAGCAAAGCCCTTAATTGTAAATTCTTGTACAATTTGCGTAGCCCATTTTCTAAACTGCACTGCTCGCTCAGAATTAACTTTATATCCAACGGCTATAATTGCAGAAAGACTGTAGTGTTGTGTATTGTAATTTTTACCATCGGAAGCAGTTATCCGGAAATTCCGGATAACTGAATTTTCATTTAATTCATTGTCTTTAAATACTTTTTGAAGGTGTTCGCTTATGGTTCTTACATTCACACTATACAATTCGCCCATCATTTTTTGTGATAACCAAATATTCTCATCTGCATAAATAGCTTCAACGCCTCCCTCTCCAGTAGCTGCAATAAAAGTTAAGTATTCTGCTGATGAAGAGCGAATTATTTCCTTTGATTTCGGTTTTTTGTTGTCTTTCATTTTAGTATTTGACTAGTTTTTTGGTAGTATTTTAGAGGGGTTGGGTTTTGGAAGATTTAGTTAGTTTTCCTAGTTAAATATAGATAAATTTATGATGTGTTTTGCTTTTTTTTGCGATTTTTTCCTAGTCAATAATAATTTAAAACAGTTGTGTTCCAGCTTTTCAAATTAAGTTTCAAAAGTGTAAAATCATACTATCAGTTAAATCCTCAACAGCATTGTTTGTCAACTTAAACTTTGCCATCTATTTACGTTTAGACTTCATCAATTTTAAATGCTCGTCTGGGTCAAAATCTTCAGCTATTCCACTATTTACACCTTCATTTATAGCCTGACGTAAAGCGATGATCTTTTTTTCTTCTTCTTCAAGTAATCTCAATCCTGCGCGAACTACCTCACTCGCGTTTTTGTAGCGCCCTTCTTTTAAAAGATTTTGAATAAACTGATCAAAATAACTACCCAAAGTAATAGATGTGTTTTTGCTCATATAACTTTTTTACAAAAATACCTAAAATTGGTATTGTTTTAAAATGTGTTTGAGTTATAATTTTTTTGATTAATTAATTGTACTTGATTGTTTTTCTTTTCTGATTTTCTATTCTAAACTTCCTAAAACACTTGTGGTTTTATAATCTTGAAATCTGTTAAACCAACTTTAAATCACAACTCATCTACCAATCCAAAACACTCTTCCCAAAATCTACCAATCAACCGTGGAATAGGGAAACTTAGTAACTCAGTTACTGGTATTTTACGCTGCACTGAAAAAGGTAAAAAACAATAAGAATATGCAATAGCAGAAATGGACAACCAACTGTTTGTTTCCAAGTACTTACTTGAACTTTCAAAACAAAAACAACAATAAGCTTTTTTAAACAAATAAGTTACTGAATTGGACGAGGTAATTTTTTGTGGATGTTGTTCCATTTTGGAAGTCAAAAACGATATATTTTTAAAAGTCCTGCTAAAAAATGTGATTAAACACAAAAAGTCGTACGAAAAAATGTGATATTTTATAGAAAGTCGTACGAAAAAATGTAATTTTGCTTTATAAAAGCGAAAAAAAATGAATAGAATAGCTGTAAACCAATTGATAGAATGGAAAAACTCCATTAAAAGAAAGCCGTTGCTTGTTTTTGGCGCACGTCAAGTTGGTAAAACTTGGTTGATTCGGCATTTTGGAGAAACCCACTTTGAAAACTTTTTGTATGTCAATTTCGAAAAGGAAATTTCTTTACGCACCCTTTTTGAGCAAGATTACCAACCCAAACGAATTATTCAAGTGCTGGAAGCTTTTTATGATAAAGAAATAGTAGTTGGGAAAACACTTTTAGTTTTTGATGAAATTCAAGAAGCGAAAGGTGCGTTGACAGCCTTAAAGTATTTCAATGAAGAAGTCAATGAATTACATATTATTGGTGCGGGTTCACTGCTAGGTATTGCAGTAAAGGCGCAAACTTCATTTCCAGTAGGGCAAGTGAATTTTTTGCGCTTATATCCGATGTCTTTTCATGAGTTTTTACAAGCCACGGGAAACGAGAAACTAGCTCAATTAATTACCCAAAATGAGTGGCAACTACTTCAAAATTTAAGAACTAAAGCAATCGAATCACTGCGGTACTATCACTTCGTTGGTGGAATGCCTGAGGCTGTACAAACATTTGTTGAAACCAACAATTTCGCAAAAGTAAGGGAGATACAAGAAGCAATTTTAATGGCGTACGACAACGATTTTTCAAAGCATGCCTCCTCTGAAATTATTCCTAGAATCCGGATGGTGTGGAATAGTATAGTCGGTCAATTGGCCAAGGAAAACAAGAAATTTATTTTTGGTCAAATCCGTGTGGGTGCACGTGCAAAGGATTTTGAAATGGCGCTTAACTGGCTTGAGAATTATGGCTTGATTTATCGCGTTCAACGCACAGCAAAAGTAAACTTTCCATTATCTGCTTACGCTGACTTGAATGTATTTAAAGTTTATGCCCACGACGTAGGATTATTGGCGGCAGTGGGCGGAGTAAGTCCGAAAACATTGATTGCTGGCGACCAACTATTTATGGAATTTAAAGGAGCAATAACAGAGCAATATGTTGTGCAAGAACTAAAGTCGCAAGGGGTGAAAAATCTCTTTTACTGGGCGAATGACAGTGGTGGTGCAGAAGTAGATTTTATTTTAGAAAACGAACAACAAATTATCCCTTTAGAAGTTAAAGCATCTGAAAATTTACAGGCCAAATCCCTCAAAATATTTCATAATAAGCATCCTGAAATTACTTGTTTCAGAACCTCACTTTCTGACTACCGCGAAGAATCTTGGATGACCAATCTGCCCTTGTATGGAGTTGCCATGTTGGTAAAAACAAGGGAATGAAAACCATGTTTGAAATTCATTCAACTCAATTGGTCAGTTTGCGACTGACGAATTTTCAGAGTAAAATTCAATTGAGAAAGTAAAAATAGAAGGGATGCCAAACCCAAATTGGACATCCTAGTACTTAATCGAATCACCAAAAAAACTGGAAGCTTTCCTAAACAAAGAAGTTGCAGAATTGGATTCGGTATTAGAAAATTAAACGCTTAAAACAAAAAACTCCCACCATATTATTGGCGGGAGTTGTTTTTTTTAAGAATCATAAGAATCTTTTCTTCTTGATTTATTACTTCGAAATATTCAGTCGTTGTTAAATATTATACTGATGCTTTAGTATTCCCATTTATCTTCTTTTGCGTACTTTTTTAATTTAAAAATTATTCTGTCATTCAAACTCCATTTCATTTCGTCAAACTCCAATTTTAAAATTTTAATTCTAAGATTAACTTTATTATTTAGGTTAAAATAATTACCTGAAAAATCTCCGAATGAAACAAAATCAATTAAGTTCAATTCATTTTTTTTATTAGCGAAGTTAAATTTCAAAGTATCTGATAGACTTGCTCTGTAGCCTAAGTAAATGCTATCATTTGTGTTTTGCATTTGATCTAAAAACACAGGTTTTAATATTTGCGTAAATTCTGTTGAATAATATGATCTATAGGTTTTATCAGATTTAAATCGAATAAAATTTGATTTTTCAATAATGGGATTAAATTTCATTCCTGTTAGTAAATCCTCGACTTCAACAATCTGCCAAACCCCTTTATTAACTAACCTTCCTTTTGCCGTATAGGTAGAAAAAAACTTGTCTTCTTCATACTTTTTACATGAAGTTATAGACGCAATTACTAAAGCTATAAAAACGCTTATTCCAATCTTTTTCATAAAATTATTTAACAGATGAATATTCAATTGTTCTCATGGCTAGCCAAGTTAAAATCGCCAAAGAACCAGTTCCTCTGGCTATTTTCATTCCCAATCTTCGATTTAAGTTGTTTTCAGATTCTCTAACTAATTGTTCTTCCCTTACAATTTCAGTACCATTAACCTTGTATAATTTTAAATCATGCTTAACCTTCCAATATTTTCCACTCGGAACTTGGTCATTTTTAACTACTGACTCTTCATCTCTAAATATACTTGCGCTTAAGAAGGATTTTTTGTAATACTTCTTTCCATTTTTAATTACTTTTATGTTTGGTGCAACCCAAATGTCTAAATACATTTTATTTGGATCCTGAATTTGTTCTGTTGTAAGCTGAAATGTGCCTTTTGATTTGCAATAAACTTTAAACCCTGCCACTTCTTTTAAAACAAATGGATTAATATTTTTAATCTTTGTTGGAGAATCATTTATTGTTCCCTTTCCTTTTTGATCAAATATTATTTCAATGCTTTGAGAGTTTTCTTTAAATAATTCTTTAAAATATACATTATTGTAGAGGATAATCCTATTCAAATCTTCAGTACTTAGAATAGCCGTTTCTATTGTTGAATTATTAAGTCCGGATTGGATAAATTCTTTTTGGCTTTTTAAAAACTCATCATTTCCAAATTTCCCTTTTGATAATACAGTATAAAGGACTGCCGCTTTTTCAAATTCATTACCCAAAATGAAATTTTCTAATTTTTCAATTTCTATTTTAAATTTTTCATTTTCTATTTTAAATTTTTCATTTTCTTTGTCCTCTAATGCTAACCTATAGTTTTTGAATTTTTCAAAAACACTTTTCTCGAATATTGTTGCAAAATCTGGGTTACGATTACAAAATTCATTAAAGTTCTTATTCCAATTCTCTAAAGTGTTTGCGCCGCAATATTGAGTTATCCTTTCGGTTTTATTTAAATCTGTACTAACCTTATTTACTACACATTTTTCTGATCTATTCAATGTTGAGGTACATTTCCCATTTCTTAAATTTGACTCGGCCATATTAGAAATTACTTCTAGATTATTTTCATACATGAAAACACAATCAAGTAATTTATAATCTGACACCTTTTTAATAGAAAGTAAATAATAACTTGTTGCTTCTTTATTACAATACTGACACTTATAAGTATACGCGTTTGCTAACCTATCATAACTCACTTCATCATTAGTTTGAGCGATGAGCGATGTTTGAATTATTAAAAAAAGAGAGATTACTGTTTTCATATCTAATCATTTAAACGTTGATGCGCGTGAAAAAACTCCGCAAGATTTTCAAAGTACCTTCTTCTTTGAATATTGTTGACAAAAGGTCCAGGATTTCTATATTGTAAGTTTAAATGAATGCAACCTCCTATAATTGGTTCTAAAAGAATAAGTTGGAAATCACCTTTTTTTAGTTTGCATCTAAATTCATTTAAATCAACTCTAATAGAATTTTCAAGTTGATTAACTCCTGTAATAGTTTCATCTTCTCCGAAATTACAGTGTATAGGACTACCAATTATGTTCCTAAGATATTTTAGTTCATTGGTGTAATTCACAGCTAGATATTCAACTTCTTTAAAGTCAAAATCTTTTGGACATACATAATAATTGTAAAGCTTTGTTGTATGGGTTGCAAACGCCCCCGAAACCACCATTACTCTTTCTTGCATAGAATTAAAATTTCCCCACAAATTTACCCCCATCACTCCTTTTATATCGCTTTTATTTAGGACAATAAACCCTAATTAAAATTATTTTGCTACTTTTGAGGAAAATATAGTTATGAAAGAAGTTATTGAAAATATCAAAAAATTTCGTGAGTTAAAGAATATAACACGCGATGAATTAGCCGATAAGCTTGAAATGAGCCTTTCTGGTTATAGTAAGTTAGAACGTGGAGAAGTAGAAATTACGCTTACAAAACTGTACCGTATCGCGGACATTCTGGAAGTTTCGGTTTCCCAAATATTGAATTTTGATGTATCTCAGATATTTAACATTAATGATCACGGTGTGGCCAACGTTGATGTAAAATCACAAACAAATTACTATAATCCAGATGAATACAAAGACAAATACATCAAAATGCTAGAGGAAGAAGTAGAACGTCTAAAAAACGATAAAAAATAAAAATATCCTTTTGAGTAGCAAAACTATTTGTTAAAATTAATATAAAGTCTAAAATAAAAAAAAACCAAAATATCACAATTCATAGGGTTGCACTGCCTTATCACAACCCCTCAACCAACCCACTATGCACTTCCCAAAATTTATCAATCAATCTTGGAATTGGGAAGTTTGACAATTCCGAAAGTGCTATTTCGAGTTGATTTTCTGGAATTTCATTTGATGGTTCAACAACCGCGAAATGAGCAAAAAGTTGCTGGTGCGATAAAATATGTTTGTATTCTTGAGAAATGAATTTTGAATCAAGCGAAGCGAGGAAGTTTCTTTTTTCATCAGGCGAATCAAATTCGATAAGTGGAAACTGATATAGATTTTGCCAAATTCCTTTGCCTTCCCGTTTTTCGATGCGAATGGTTTTTTTGGCAGATAGTTCGATTAAGTAAACAAAATGTCGCGCTGTAACTTTCGTTTTTTTGGCTTTAACAGGTCGCTGCGCAATTGTTTTATTCTTAAATGCAAGGCATTGAAATTGCAAGGGACACACATCGCAATTGGGGTTTACAGGAACACATTGAAGCGCCCCAAACTCCATAATTGCTTGATTATAAGTAGCAGGATTTTTCTTGTTAATTAGTTCATTAGCAAGTAATTCAAACGTTTTTTTTCCTTGCGTGGAATCGATCGCTTCTTCAATGTCATAAACGCGACTCAGCACTCGATAAACATTACCATCAACAACTGCTTTCACTTCATTGAACGCAAAAGAGGCAATCGCAGCAGCGGTGTAAGGTCCAATTCCAGTGAGTTTAAGTAATTCAGTATAGGTTTCTGGAAACTTTCCTTGATAGATTTCAACCACTTCTTTAGCTGTTTTGTGGAGGTTTCTCGCACGACTATAATAGCCCAAACCTTGCCAATCGTTTAAGATATTTTGCTCCTCCGCGTTAGCAAGTTCATACACAGAAGGATAGTGATTTACGAATTTTTCAAAATAAGGCAGCCCTTGATCGACGCGTGTTTGTTGTAAAATAATCTCACTCAACCAGATAACATAGGCACTTTTCGTTGTTCGCCAAGGCAAATTACGCTTGTTTTTATCGTACCAATCGATGATTATGTCTTGAAATTGAAGCATTTATGATAATTTTTGTGAAATTTTTTATGAAAATTAAGAATATAAACAATCTAAAAGGTACTTTTGTGCCCGCAAACGCAAGAAATATTAATAACTATTAATCTCTAATTAAAATGACAAAAGCAGACATTGTTGCAGGAATTGCAGATGAAACTGGATTAGAAAGAGCAGAAGCTCTTAGAGCTGTTGAAGCATTCATGAATGCCATTAAATTATCTTTGGCAAATGGTCAAAATGTGTATTTGAGAGGTTTTGGAAGTTTTATTGTGAAAGAAAGAGCACAAAAAACGGGAAGAAACATTTCAAAGAATACAACGATCATCATTCCCGCTCACAACATCCCTTCTTTCAAACCATCAAAAACATTTGTTGAGGAAGTAAAAAATAAAGTTGTCGTTAAATAATTTGAGCAATTAAATTTTTTATAAAATTTTATTACCTTTGCACTCCCTTTTTCAAAGAAGGGAGTGTTTTTGTTTAGAATCAATCATCTTTATAATAATTAATACAAAGCATTATGCCAAGTGGTAAAAAAAGAAAAAGACATAAAATGGCTACGCACAAGCGTAAGAAACGTCTAAGAAAAAACCGTCACAAGAAGAAAAAATAGTCTTCCAATGTAAATGAAAAGGAAGCTCAGTGATTTTTCATTGAGCTTTCATTATTTAACTAAAAATCACATTGTGAATCTAGAATTAGTTGTCGATGCCCGTTCAAACGGTGTGTGGCTCGCATTGTTGCGTGATGGAAAGTTAATTGAATTACACGAGGAAAGGGGAAATTCTGATTTTGCAGTTGGAGATATTTATTTAGGTAGAGTTCGTCGAATTGTGCCAAGTTTAAATGCTGCATTTGTAGATGTTGGTTATGAAAAAGATGCGTTTTTGCATTACCTCGACCTTGGTTCTCAGTTTAATTCCCTAAGCAAGTTTGTAAAAGATACACTTCACGGAAAGCAAAACGCTTCGGACTTGATGTATTTTAAATCCGAGAAAGAAATTGCGAAAGAAGGAAAAATTGGCGACATTGTTTCCTCCTCTCAACCTATATTGGTACAAGTTGCCAAAGAACCTATTTCCACCAAAGGACCGCGTTTGTGTTCCGAAATTACTCTCGCTGGAAGGTATTTGGTATTAGTGCCTTTCTCTGATAAAATTTCTGTAAGCCAAAAAATCAAAGATATCGAAGAAAAAGATCGATTGAAAGATTTGATGGAACGCATTAAACCCAAAAATTTTGGTGTTATCATTCGAACTGTTGCCGAACATAAATCTACAGCAGATTTAGAGTCCGACTTAAACAATTTGATGGATAAATGGAGAACGATGCATGCCAATATGAAAGGTGCGCAACCTCCAAAACGCGTTTTGGGCGAACTCAATACAACCACTTCAATTCTTAGAGACTTATTAAATGCCGATTTCACCAATATCTATGTGAATGAAGGTAAATTATTGGATGAAATGAAGGAATTCATTGGTTCAATTGCTCCAGGAAAAGAAAAAATCTTAAAATTCTACGACGGGAAACTCGATATTTTTGAGAAATTCGGAATCAATAAACAAATAAAAACCCTTTTTGGTAAAAAAGTACCAATGGCAAGTGGTGGTTATTTGATTATCGAACACACTGAAGCAATGCACGTAATCGATGTCAATAGTGGAAACCGAAAAGGTGCCGACGGACAAGAATCAAATGCATTAGCAACCAACTCGGAAGCCGCGGAAGAAATTGCACGTGTGCTCCAATTGCGTGACATGGGTGGAATCATTTGTGTGGACTTTATTGATATGCACGACAAGGAAAACAACAAATTACTTTATGAAAAATTAAAGGAATTGATGAAGTCCGATCGTGCGAAACACAATATTCTACCTCCATCGAAGTTTGGCGTGATTGAAATTACACGTCAACGTGTTCGTCCAGAGACAGACATTAAAACAACTGAGATGTGTCCTACTTGTAATGGTAGCGGAGAAATTCAAGCGAGTATTTTGTTCTCAGACGAAATCGAATCGAATCTTCATTTCTTATTGGAGGACAGAAGAGAAAAAGAGGTTGCTTTGTTAGTTCATCCCTACTTGGAGGCATTCTTTAAAAAAGGTTTGATTTCCAAACAAATGAAATGGTTCTTCAAATACAAAAAATGGGTTCCTGTTCGCGGTATTGCTGCACACCATTTATTGCAGTATTCTTTCGTCAACAAGAACAACGAAGAAATCGTACTTTAATCTATTGCTTTGTCTGATATAGAAAGTATAACACGTAAACTGGAAGCTTTTTGTGCTTACCAAGAGCGGTGTTTGTTTGAAATCAAAAATAAGTTAGAAGAATTCGATTTATCGGATAGTGAAAAAACTTCCATTATTTCAAGTTTAAAAACCAATAAATTTTGGAATGAAGAACGATTTGCTGAGGCTTATTGTCAAGGAAAAGTGCGGATTAAGCGTTGGGGTAAACAAAAAATAAAAGCCGGTTTAATACAAAAGCACGTAGAAGCTGCAATTATTAAATCAGCTTTAGAATCAATCAATGAGTTGGATTACTCAAACGCTTTTCAATCGCTTTACGAGAAAAAATCCCTTGAACTTAAATCTGAAAAAGATCCTTGGACCAAAAAACAAAAAATCTTGCGTTATTTAGCTTCGCGGGGTTTTTCGTATGAGGAGATTGGTTTGGTGGAGAGGGAGAAAGAGAATGAGGAGGAAGAGTGATGAGGGGGAGCGAGAAGTGGAGAGGGAAGAGCAAGAGGGAGAGGGAGAAATTCTGCTTTTAAAACTTATATCATTATCCTAGATTTTTTTCAACAAACAATTAGAGAAAAGATTAATAGCAAGGAAAACACTTTAATTAAGATTTTAAAGAGGAATTCCTCTTGAGCTAACAAGACCGGCTGTTTCACTTTTATCTAAGCTAAATGAAAAAGTACTTCCTTTACCAACTTGACTTCTAACATGTATGTTCTGTTCGTGTGATTCTAGTATGTGCTTAACGATTGCTAGCCCAAGTCCAGACCCGCCATCATTTCGATTTCTACTTTTTTCAACGCGGTAGAATCGTTCAAATAAACGTGGAATTTCTTTACTGTCTATTCCTGGTCCATTATCAATAACCTCAACTGTTACTAAACTTTCAAACACCAATAAATTAATTTTCGTTTCACCACCTTCATTTCCGTAGGCGATAGAATTTCCGATTAGATTTGTGAAAACTTGACTAATCTTTACACGGTCTGCCATTACGTAAATGGGAGTATAAAACTTATCAAACTTCAATTTTATCTTTTTCTCTTGTGCTTTTAGTTCTAACGATTCAAATATTTCGGAAATAAGATCAACTAAATCGAATGAACGTTTTTCCATTTTTAACTCATCAACTTCAAGCTTCGTAATTTGGTCTAAATCTTCCAAAATACTCGCCATTCTATCCGTTGCTTTTGCTGCACGTTCCAAGAAATTTCTATTGACATTTGGATCGTCAAGCCCACCTTCGAGTAAGGTTAAAATATATCCTTGAATTGAAAAAACGGGAGTTTTAAGTTCGTGAGCAAGGTTTCCTAAAAACTCCCTGCGAAATACTTCTTGATCCTTAAGTCGAGTGATTTCAGTATTTTTCACGTCTTTCCAGTTTTTTACTTCCTCTTCCGCATTGAGAATCATCGAATCGATGTTTTCGTTCAAAGGCATTCGAGTTTTTTGGTTGATTTGAATGGATTTGTAAATTAAAAATAAGCGATTGAGGATGAAGTTTTTAAGTAAAAAATAAAATATAAAATAAGCTAACGCACCTGAAATTATAGGAATAACAACTAATAAATAGAGATGCAGCTCAACAAGAAAAAGGTGAACAGAAAGCGTAATTAAGAAACTGATTATTGTAAATGCAGCACTCCCAACTAATATTAATAAACTTGGCCTATAATTTTTCACTTTTCGTTAAATGTATATCCGACACCTTTAATAGTGCGAATATACTCATCTCCGAGCTTTTCTCTTAATTTTCTTATATGTACATCAATAGTTCTTTCACCTACGATTGTTTCATTTCCCCAAACAATGGATAAAATTTGTTCACGGTTAAACACTTTTCCCGGTCTACTTGCCAATAATTCTAACAATTCAAACTCTTTTTTAGGAAGAATTAATTGTTTTCCATCTATTTCTATTAAAAACTTTTCTCTATCAATTTTTAAAGAAGATGTTTGGGATTCAATGGTTATTCCATGTGATTTATCCAATCTACGCAACAAAGATTCTATTTTACTTAACAATAATCTTGGTCGAATTGGCTTTGAAATATAATCATCTGCACCAGCTTCAAATCCAGCGATTTGTGCGTAATCCTCGGCTCTTGATGTCAAAAAAGCAATAATCGGTTGTGTAATATTTAAATCTTTACGGATGATTTGACACGTTTCGATACCATCCATTTTAGGCATCATAACGTCCAATAAAATCAAAGAAGGACTCAATTGTTGTGTTAATTTTACGCCCTCTTCTCCATTATTTGCTGTAAATACTTTGTAGCCTTCCTTACGAATATTGTAAGATAAAAACTCCAAAATATCTGGTTCATCATCTACTAATAAAATTGTGTGTCCTTTTGAGTTTTCCATGAGTAATAGGTATAAAAAAGGCTATCGATTTTAAAAACCGATAGCCTTATATTAAATTTTAATTATTTATTTACAACCATTCTTTTTGTCAATGCGTTACCATTGCTAGAAATTCTGATTGAATACATACCATTCGAAACATTCATTGTGTTGAATTCAGAAACTTGAACTCCTGACTGCTCGATTGTGTTTGATTGGATAACTCTACCCATTTGGTCAATCATTTCGATAGTAACCGCTTGGTTGTTTTGGTTATCAAATACTACAACGAAACTTTCAGTAGCTGGATTTGGATAAACATTGATGTTTTCAACTCCTGCTAATTCATCAATTGCTAATGTAATTGCAACAGTGAAAGACTGAGTATCTGTACAGTTTCCATTGATTGCTGTTAAAACAACTGTATATGAACCGTTTGCTGCATATGCGTGTATTGGAGCATTTGCAGTTGAGTTTGTGAAATCACCGAAATCCCAAGAATAAGAAGTAGCACCTGTTGAAGTGTTTGTGAAAGTTACAACATTACCTGAAGTTGAGAATGAACCAGCAGCTGTTGGAGTTGCTGTGAAAGTTACTGTTGTTGGAGCAGAAGCACCTACACCGTCACAAGCGTCTGTATTTGTTGTTGTTACTGTAAAGTTACCAGTTGCTGTTACTTGAATTGTTTGAGTAGTAGCATTGTTTGACCATAAGTAAGAATCAGCAGTTGAAGAAGTCAATGTTACAGTTTCACCAGAACAAGCTGCAGTTGCAGAAGCATTAATAGTAGGAGTTGGAGCAGAACTAACGTTTACTACAGTTGCAGTTGATGTAGCTGAACAGTTATTATTATCCGTTACAGTAACTGTATAAGAACCTGAAGTTGTTACTGTGATAGCAGTAGTTGTTGCAGTAGTTGACCAAGCGTTTCCTGTTGCAGCAGATGAAGTTAAAACAACCGAACCACCAGTACAGAATGAAGTATTACCACTTGCAGCAATTGTTGGGATAGATGGTAAAGCGTTCACTGTTACATCAATTGCAACTCTCTTACTTTCATCACCATTAGCATTAACTTGGCTTACATAATAAGAAAAATTACCCGCAGAAGCAGTACTTGGAGTTGGAGCAGTCGTTGTGAATGTTCCTCCTGTTGCTTGATTATACCAACGTAAAGAGTTTCCTAACAATGCAGTTGCTGTTAGTGGAGATAAATCTAATTGTCCTTGACAGTACGTGTAAGATGTTGTAGCAACTGTTGGTCTAACAACTGAAAAGAATTTATCAGATATAAATGATGCACCTGTAGCCGCAACTGAACCAGAATTCAAACGAGCATCTGGAGTAGAACCTAAAGCAGGGAATAAATTCACCCAGTTTACTTGAGCTAAAGTTGCAGTTGAATCATTTCCTTTTACTGACCACCAAGATTGGTACCAAGCTGTTGTTGCACCTCCTGGATTCAATACTGTATTTGTATTATTTGAAGACCAAGTAGGTGTTGCAAAGTTTGTTAAGATATTATTTGCGAAAACAAGTGTGTCACCATCTACATTTGCAACAACTGGAGCACCTTCGATTGATAAACCTTTTTCCCATCCTGTAATAATTGAATTAAGACAAGATGTTGCTGTATTTCTTCTTACACGGAAAGCTTTTTCAAATTTCTCACCTGTAGGAAGTACTGTTGTACCGTCACCTTTAGCTCCTACTATTGTTATGTTTGAAAAAATTGGTGCTGTTTTAGGTTGAGCTGCAGTACCATTTGCATCATTATCTGTTTCAAAACAGTTTGAATCACCTGGAGCATCTGATAAAAAAGGATCGCGAATAGCTAAACCAAATTGAATTTTTCCTCTGTAACCGAAATCTGTATCGAAGTCATCATCTAAACCTCTGTAAACGATTAAATGCTTACAATTTACTGTTCCACCAAACCATTCATAAGAATCGTCTCCTGAAAAAGAAACTTGAAGGTGATTAACTGTTGTTCCAGATCCAACTGAACCAAAAGTGATTCCGTTTAATTCTTTATTAGGCTCTAATGGAATACCTGGAAATTCAACTCTTACATATTGTAAAACACCAGAATTGTCATTATCAAATGCACCACCAAATTGAGTGTCTGTAGAAGGAACTAAACCTTCAATACTTGCAACTCCACCAGGCTGATTGTTTCTAGCTAAACCTAAAATTACTAAACCTCCCCAATCTCCCTCTGCTCTATTTCCAACTGCTTCGTTAGATGTAAAAACAATTGGATTTGAAGCTGTACCTGATGCGTTGATTTTAGCACCCCTTGTTATAATTAATGTAGCTTGAGAAGCTTTATCACAACGAATTACAGTTCCTGGTGCGATTGTTAATGTTGCATTGTTTTTTACAAAAACTTTATTTTGTAATAAAACTACTCCACTCCAAGAAGTGTTTGTTGTAATGTCAGTAGATACAGTAGTTGTATAATCTGTTGAATAAACAGTGTTTTCTGGGTCAAAATTTGACCATCCAGAAGTCCAATCTGTTGCTGCAGTTCCATCAGTTACTGGAAACGCTCCTTTGTAGTTTGTTGGCGTCCAAAATGCATCTTGTGCATTTAAAGCAGTGCCTAAGCACAGTGCCGCAATTCCTAAGTAAATCTTTTTCATTTTATTTTTTTTTAAAATTTTGACAAAGGTCAACTAGAAATGAAATAGCTGCGTTAAAGAACTCTTATGAGTTCTTTAAGTGATTGTTAAGGAATAAAAATAATTCGTTAACATTGGGATTCAAAACGCTTAGTTAGTGACGAACGGAATAATTGTGGATCTCGAACGAAAGAATGACGATTAATATAACTTGATAGTTCGTTAGTAAAATCGGAACTCAGGTTGAGTTAAAAAAATGTAAATCAAAGTGTTTTCTAGAAGATTTAGCGGGCTAAATCGAAAGAAAATAACAAAGAGTTACCTATTTCATCAAAGTAAAAATTATTCCGCTGTCCGTGGCGGCAAACAACGTAAAGTAATGACATCCGTAAAAGCAGAGAGCGAATGGTAAATTGCTAATCTAATAATTGCTTCAGAGCAAATAAGTGGGATGATTTTGTGGTTTTTTAAAATGTCACTCCTCACAATCTTCGGTCTGCTTGTGGAGAGAAGTACTTCTCGTTTATATGAAAATCGTTTCCCAAAGTGAAATCCTCGACAGATGAACGAATTTTAATTTTACACACGACTCGTCAAAGACTAATTCATATCAGTTTCACTTTTATCTTTTCACTTTCATTCCTCCTTACACAAGCCTTGGATTACATGAAATGTATCGTGTGCTTTTGTGATTAACTTTTTCAACGCTTCATCCTTTGAGTTCTTCTGAACAGCTTTATGAATTTCTGCACTTTCTTTCACCAATTTTTCCATTGCGTCTTGAATCGCAAGATTATTTAATGAAACAGGTGGAGTTGAATTTTTCAACAACAATGCTTTCGCTAGAAATTCACTACTTCTTGCACGCAAAGGTTTCAAATCTCCCGATTCAGAAGGGTGAAATGTTTGCGACATCACTTTATGAAACTCTTTCAAAGCTGGCCAAGAATCTTTTTCAATAACGCTCAATAATGGATCTTTTAAGGCAGATACATATTTCTCAGCTACAATTCCCCAATCCACTAAATTCCAAATCCCAGCTAAATAATCAGCGCGTTTGTTTTGGTATTTTAAATAATAAGCATGTTCCCAAACATCAATTCCTAAAACTGGAATTCCGCGATCTTTGGCCACATCCATGATTGGATTGTCTTGGTTACCTGTGCTTGTTACCATCAGTTTTTTATCTGGAGTTACTATTAGCCAAGCCCAACCAGAACCAAAACGTGTTGCTCCTGCTTGATTGATTAATTTTTTCAATGAATCCAAAGAACCAAATTGAGCTTTAACCGCGGCTTCAAAATCTGCGATGATAGTTGTTGTCTGCTTTTCTTTAGGGGTTAAAATTTCCCAAAAAAGTGTGTGATTGTAATGTCCGCCTGCATTGTTACGAACAGCATCGGGACGGAAACTTGCATATAGCATCAAATCATTCAAGGAAGTTGTTTCCATTTTTGTACCTGCAATCGCTTTATTGAGGTTATCAACGTACGCTTTATGGTGCTTTGAATGGTGGATTTGCATTGTTAACGCATCTACGTTTGGTTCGTAATCAGCATATTGATATTTTAATTCTGATAAAGAATAGGTTTGTGCTTGAAGAATAAAACCTTGGGCACAAATTAAAAGAAATAAGAAATAGTTCATGGTTTTCGTTTTGACAAAATTACAGTAAATAGAAAGTACAAAAGCATTGAAGCCAAAGAATTAGTATTAATTACCAAATGGGTTTTAAATGGTTTCAATTTATACTATTTCAACAAAACCTACGTTAAATCCTTATGCTCAAAAGGAAATTATCTCCTTATTTTCACGCGAATTTCCATTTATTTACCATTTTATTGTTGGTAGTTGGGGTTGTTTGTAGCAAGTTTTTAATGTCACTAGGTTTACTTTTTGGTGGAATTGGTTTTTTGTTGGAACGCGATTTCAAAAGTTATTGGCAACAATTGAAATCAAATCGTTTGTTTTGGTTTTTAGTCGCTTTTTATCTTTTGCATTTTCTAGGTTTAATTTGGAGCAAAAACCTAGATTATGGATTAAACGATATTCGTGTGAAGTTTTCACTTTTTGCAATTGCCTTAATTGTTTGCACGCGACCACCTTTTACGAAAGTGCAACTGACAATTTTTTACCAGATTTTTGTTCTATCGTTATTTTTAACTTCGTTAGTTAACTTTGTTGCGTACCAGTTTTTTCAAGATAAAATCCAATACATTGATATTCGCGATTTGTCGTTATTTGGTTCCCATATTCGCTTTGGAATATTGATTGCACTTGGCGTTTTGTCTAATTATTTCCTGTGGAATTTTCAACCGAAATTACGTTGGTTTTGGATGCTTTCTTCACTTTGGTTTATTTTTTATACCTATTTCAGCCAAGTACTTTCTGGAGTGATGTCGATTGCTGTCGTTGTATTTTTACTCTTGCTTTGGGAATTGTATAAGCGCCGAAAATGGAGTGTCATTGTTGGGTCGCTTTTGCTTTTAGTAGCTTTTAATATCGGTTTGATTGCTTATTTAGGCAAACCGATAAATCAAAAAAGCCCCTCCCAAGAAAATTATGTGAGCTTAAAACAAGAATGGAACAAACGTGCAAAAATTCCTTATGATAGTTTAGATATAAGAAAACAAGGGCTTAAGTTTACTTTGGAGCGTTATTTAATTTCTAAAAACTTACCTGTTCGTGGCGATGGAGTTGCAAAACTTTCAACTAGTGATATTCAAAACATTGAAAAAGGGTATGCTGATATCAATGAGACAAAATCAGGATTGATGGCACGACTTTATGGTTTACGCTTTCAGATACATCACTCACAAAAACCAAGCGGACATTCACTTTTAGAACGTTTAGAGTATTGGAAAACGGCATTAGTAATCATTAAAGAAAACCCAATAATTGGTGTAGGAACGGGTGATGTAAACGATCAGTTTTTAAGTAAATACGATGAATTGAAATCGCCACTCACCGAAGAACGTCGATTACGCGCACACAACTCTTATCTCACGGAAACAGTCACTTTTGGAATTTTAGGATTGGTGTTTTTTATTTCTTGGCTCCTCTATTTTTTATACCAGCAATTTAAATTTCAACAACTTTTTGGTGTAGTATTTATGATCGTTGCAATTGCTACCTTTCTTATCGAAGACACACTCGAAACCCAAATGGGAGTTACGTTTTTTGCGTTGTTTTATGCAGTGTTTAGTAGGAGAATGGAGAATTGAGAACTTTCAATTTTACATTTTACATTCTTAATTATTTTTCAAAATCTCTCTTCAAATCTTCCACTACTTCTTTAACAGTGCGAATTTTTGTGACATGTTCGATGGAAGGTCCAGCACACCAAACCGTTTTGTAAGTTGAACTGAAAGCTGCATTTTGCAAACTTTTCATTCCGCGCATAAACGTCAAGGCTTTAAACCATTTTTTCAAACGCTTATTTTTATTCAACAAACGCTCCAACCAATTTTGGTCAGTTCCTGTTTTTTGAACATAAGGTGTATTGATTACAGTACAAGGAGTACCCGAAAGTTTAGTGGTTTTTACAATGTCATTTGCGCCATATTGTACACACGCATCTTTGTATTCTTTAGAAACAGGTGCTTCTTCTGTTGCAATGAAAATACTTCCCATTGAAACACCATCCGAACCGAATTCCAACATTTGCTTAATTCCTTTTCCTGTTCCGATCCCACCTGCAGAAAGAACTGGGATTTTACATGCTTTTTTCAACTCTGGAATTAAATCTTTGTAGGAAATGTTTCCAGCGTGACCTCCCGCTTCTTTACAAACCGCAATAACTGCATCTGCACCCAAGGCTTCCACTTTCAAGGCAAATTTCACATCTGTTACATCACAGAAAACTTTAATGCCGTGTTTATGCGCTTTATTGATTGTCTCCTCCGGTGAACCTAAAGATGTAATGAAAAAATCAATTTTTTCCTCGCAACAAACTTGTAATTGTTCCTTGTATAAAAAGTTGGATTGATTTACAATTAAGTTAATTCCAAAAGGACCTTTAACTTCTGTTTTGATATGTCGTATTGCTTTTCGAAGTTCTTCAACTGTTCGGTAATTTAATGCAGGAATGGCTCCAGTTATTCCAGCTTTAATACCTTCAATGATCATTTTTTCATTCGAAACTAAGAACATGGGGGCCATGATTACTGGAAATTCAATGTTTAAGAGAGAACACAAAGCTGCTTTTTCAGACATAGGATAGTATATTTGTAGGAGAAATGAATCTTACGCCCAAAGTTAATGTAATCTTTCTGTAAAATACAGTTCCTAGTTTATGAATTTTAGATTATTGCTATATTTTTTGGTGTTGAATTTCAGTGCTTTCACTCAAAAAGGCTATTATGTGGAAGATAATTTGAAATATACAAACGAAGCAATAAATGAAGATTTGTACAAAATCAATATAGAATTTCAACCCTTTGTAAAATTAGACACCATCGGCTTTTCAGAATTTGGTTTGCCAATTTTAACTTTAAAAATTCATTCGGAGAGCACGTTTAAAAAATATCCTATTTGGCTGGTTGGCAATATTCATGCGCGCGAAGACTACAGTTCAAAAATGGTCATGAAATTTGCAAATTTGTTTCTGCTTTCAGTTGTTGGATTAGATAGCACCTATGAAAAAGCGAGCCAATATTTAGAACTTTTTGATATTTACATCTCGCCGGTTGTCAACCCCGACGGCTTAAAAATCGCTCATGAAGATTGGGCTGGAATCGAGCAATTCAAAGATTCTGTTCTGAAAGTCAAACGCATAGATGGTTTAGACGCATGGAAAGCAAACGGTTTAGGTGTTGATTTGAACAGTAATTTCGACGATGGCAACCACTTGTATAAATGTACTTCTATCTCGCAAGAAGTTCCCGCTTCTGAAGGATATAAGGGATGTTTTCCATCCGAAGCAAAGGAAACGATTGTACTTCAAAATTTTGCAAATGAGCTCAACCCGATTCTAACGCTTTCTTTTCACACCAAGGGAAATGTGCTTTTTTGGGGAGATTGCGATACGTATGAAAAATTCAACAACGTCGATAGTTTAATCAGTGGAAAAGTAGCCCGAATGACAGGCTTAAAAATGATGAATTTATCTTATAATCCAATCTCTTATGGTTGCGGTTTAGAAAATTACATTCGTGCAAAATTAGGTATGTTGGCAGTTTGTGTGGAGCTTTCACCTATGACAAGCAGAAGAGAACAGCATCCAGACAATCAGTTCAATAAGTTGGTTTGGTCGAAAGTTGCGCAACTCCCAATAATCTATTTACAAGAATTGTTGAAAACAAGAGAATTGTGGCCAACACAAATGCAAGACTATTTTGTGGAGTAATTGCTTTATTCCCTACTTTTGAGTTCAAATCAATTAAAATGAAAAAATTAGTTTTAATCTCTTTCCTAACGCTCGCTGCTACTTCTTTAAATGCTCAAAAAGTGTTTTCTGTTAAATATGCAAGCCAAGCAGATGTTAAAGTTTTTGTGGTAAAATATGAAAGCCAAGCAGACCTTAAGGTTTACAAAGTGAAATACGAAAGTCAAGCAAGAAATAATGACGGAAAATGGTTCTTTACAGATTATGAGAGTCAAGCGAAAAAGAAAATTTTCTTCGTCGATTACGAATCACAAGCGGATATAAAAGTTTTTTTCGTAGACTACGAAAGTCAAGTAGGTTGGAGAAATTCAGCTAAAAAACAATTATTGTACTAATCTTGGATGTAACAGAATTAAGTGCCGTAATTTTAGGCTTCGCTTACCTAATTCTCATTTCTTTTTCGCAACGAATAGCCTGGATTTTTGGAATCATTAGTTCTGCAATTTACGTTTATATGGCGTTTGTTAGTGCGATTTACATTCAAGCAGGATTGCAATTTGTGTACGTCGTACTTGGATTTTTTGGCTTCATAAATTGGGGAAAAAGTACCGAAACGAAACTTAAAATATGGTCGCTACAAAAACACCTTTTAGTCGGAATTCCAACGCTACTCGTGGCTTTAACGCTCGGTTTTGTTTTTTCAAAAACGAGTCAAAAACTACCGTATTTAGATGCATTCATATCAGCGTTTGCAATTTTGGCAACTTATCTTACCACTAAATCAATCCTTGAAAATTGGTTGTATTGGATTGTTCTAAACTTACTTTCGATGTATTTGTGGTTCGAACAAGGATTGGAATTAACTGTTTTTCTCTTTGGAATTAACACGCTGATGGCAGTTTTTGGTTTTGTTTTGTGGCGTAAAAAATGGTTAAGTGAACAAGCAAATTAAAATCGCATTTACAGGTCCAGAATCAAGTGGCAAAACAACACTTGCCAAAATAATTGCTACCAATTTCAAAGGAGATTATGTAGAAGAATTTGCGCGCGTTTACTTAGAAAGTAATCCAACTTATACACAAAGAGATTTAGATGTGATTGCGGAAGGGCAAGTGAACTTATGGAACATCGAAAGTGACTTTTTGGTTGCCGACACCGAAATGACAGTAATGTGTATTTGGTCACACTATAAATTTGGGGACATTTCTGATAAAATCCGCAATCTTTTTGAGGCACAACAATTCGACCTATTATTTCTTTGCAAGCCTGATATTCCGTGGGAATTTGATGTTTTGCGTGAAAATCCAGTAAATCGCGACGAATTATTTGACTTATATCATAGTTTTCTACTTGAAAATAAACAAAACTTTGTCGTTGTTGAAGGTAATGAACAGCAACGTTTGTCAATTGTTAAAACAGGAATTGCATCACTTTTGAAAAATTAAATTATGAAGAGAATCGGTTTTTTGGCTTTGTTATTTGCCGTTTGCGTCCCACTTGGTTATTACATTATGAATCAACAACCAGAAGCTGTTTTGCCAGTTATTAATCCAATTGACGTACAAGAAGAAATGGTTGACCCAGAACTATTGCGCGTTGGTCAAGGACATAAGGTTGGGAATTTTTCTTTCCAAAATCAAGATAATCAAACAATTACGAATCAAAATGTAAAAGGTAAGATTTACGTTGCTGAATATTTTTTTACTACTTGTAAAAGTATTTGTCCGATTATGAATAAGCAAATGCAACGTGTTCAGAAAGCGATAAAAGGCAACGGGAATGTGAAGATTTTAAGTTTTACAGTTGACCCCGATGTAGATACTGTTGCACAAATGAAACGCTACGCCACTTCACATAATTATGTCAAAGGTCAATGGCATTTCTTAACTGGAAAAAAAGAGGATTTATATGGTTTAGCTCGCAAATCGTTCTTTGTCTTAAAACCTGCTGAGGCACAAAACTTAGGCGATGCTGGAAGTGATTTTATTCATACCAATAACTTTGTTTTGGTGGACGGACAAGGTAGAATTAGAGGGTATTACGATGGCACTAATCCAAAAGAAGTTACGACGCTTATCGCAGATATTAAAAGATTAGAAGAGGAGTAAGTGATGGTTTTATTCCACACATTCCATTCTTAAACTCTAAAAACTAAAAGAAAACCCTAGTCTAAAACCATTAATTTGAAGAAATTTTGGATCATAACCTACCTCATCTTGTGGTTTCAAATCGTAAAATTTCTGACTCAACGTAAAGTGGCGCTGATAAGCCAACTCAATATTGAAAGAACCTCCTTGTTTAAGAATAAAACCAAAACCGTGACCAACAGATACAAATAAAGTTGAGAATTCAGTTTTTGGATAATAAAAACCTGATGTAGAGCTATTTGGAGTAACTTCTGTAAAAGGCAAGCCTGAATTTTGCAAAAACATATTTTGGTATTTCAATTCAATTGGAACATATTTAGAAACATTGGTTTTTCGTAGGTCATATTCAAAATTATAACGCGCACCAAAATTATAATATTGTTGGCTCGTCATAACTCCTACCTCAGCAGTTGCACCTAAAAAATGTGTTCTAGTAAAGTATTTTCCAACAGTACCATAAACACCTAAACCTAGGCCAGTTGACTCCTTTCTTGAGTTTAAATCATCAGTTTCGATTTTTTCAAGGCCATAATAGTATGCTGTATTAAGACCTAACGAATAACGTAATCCTTTGCTTTTCCTTTCATAAAGTCCTTTTTGCTTTTTGACTTTAATCGGGAAATGTTCTTTTTCACGAAAGTACTTGTATTCCTCGCGACTAAAGTTATACACTCGTCCGTAAATATCTTTGAATGAAATTCCACCAAGCTGTGAGTCATACGAAAGTATTTGACCTTTTAGGATGCGATTATCTTTCATGTAAATGACATCATAGACTTCATAGCGCGTTGAATCTTGAGCAAAAATAGTATTTGAAGTGAGCATTAAAAATAATGCGAAAACAAGGGTTTGAATTTTTGTCATCTATTTTTTTTGATGTAAAAATAGAAGGTATTTCATAAAGTGAATACTATTCAAAGTAGTAATACTAAAAAAAACTTATATCGTCTTAAATTCAAATAATAAATTCAACTTTAGATTTAATAGAAGGAAAGGCTTTACTCTTCTCTTTTAACTAAACAAAAACCTTCTCCTCCCAATTTCCTTTCTCTTCAGGAGAAATTAATTCCAATGATTCAAGTGTATTCAGTACATTTTCAATGCTGTCTTTCATTAACGAATTATCGTAATTCCAATCCGTTTCGCTGAGCCAACTTTGCGTTTGGTCTAATTTTAAATTATAGCGCCAAGCAATTATTTCCGTAGCATTTGGATTTTCTTTGAAAGCTTTTGCTTCTTGATGAACGCGTTCAAAAACGGTTTTTAACAAGGCTTCATTTTCTTCTAAAAGTTCCGAACGAACTGCTATTACAAAGCAAGGCCAAGGTGATACTACTTCATCAATATAGCGACATTTCTTTTGTTCCGTGAATGGAAACGTGGTGTATTTTTCCCACAAAAATGCTTGTGCTTGATTGTTTTCCAAAGCCCAAAGTCCACCGTAAACATCACCAACAACGTTGAATTTTAAATCCTTTAAATTCCAATTTTCTTGCTTTGCCCGAACGTAAGTCATCAAATGCGAACCTGAACCTTCACGCGAAATGGCAAATGTTTGATTTTCTAGTTGTTTAACTGTTTGAATGTCCGAATGATATGGCACGTGAATTCCCCAATGTAAAGGTGTTGTGACATAAACCGTCAGAATTTTTGCATTCAAACCTTGTAAAATAGCTTTGGTAATTCCTTCTGTTAAAAGCACTGCAATATCTAAAGTACCTGTTTGTAATCCTTTAATCATTTGTCCCGTTCCTCCAGTCATATCCGACCAATGCAACTCAACGCCTAAATCAACTAGTTTTCGCTCTTCAATCGCCAGTTTCCAAGGTAAATTAAAATGCTCTGGAACTCCCCCTATTTTAAATCGTTTCATTTCTCTTCATTGTTAAAAAACTGCATCTCGTACAATTTGTGATAATATCCGCCTTTTTGAACTAATTCACGATGACTTCCTGTTTCAATTATTCTTCCTTTGTCTAATACAACAATACAATCCGCTTGTTGAATTGTTGATAATCGGTGTGCTATAACGATTGAAGTTCTTCCTTTCGTTAGCTGCTCCGTTGCTTTTTGAATCATTTCCTCTGATTCATTATCTACACTTGAGGTCGCTTCGTCCAAAATTAAAATGTGAGGATTGTAAACATAAGCGCGAATAAATGCTAGTAATTGACGTTGACCAACTGATAAAACGCCGCCTCGTTCTCCAATTTGGTAATCATAATCACTCGGCAAACGACAAATAAATTCATGCGCACCAACCGCTTTTGCTGCCTCAATCACCGCTTCTTTAGAAATACTCGGGTCGCCTAAAGTGATGTTGTTTAAAATCGTATCAGAAAATAAAAACACATCCTGAAGCACGATTGCGATGTTGCTTCTCAAGTAATTTAGTTCAATATCATTGATGTTTTTATCGCCAATTAAAATCTCACCTTTTTGGTATTCATAAAAACGTCCTAGTAAGTTTACAATTGTTGACTTCCCTGCGCCAGTTGCACCAACAAAAGCAACTGTTTGACCTCTTTTGATGATTAAATCAATATCTTTTAATACATAATCTTCCTGATTGTAAGCAAAAGAAACACCTTTAAAGTGAATGTCTTGATCGAAATCAAAAGAAATAATTTCTCCCGTTTCTTGAACGTTTTCTTGTTGATCGAGAATTTCAAAAATACGTTCAGCTCTTACTGTTCCTCGTTGAAGAATATTAAATTTATCAGCCAATTGACGTATTGGTCGATACAACTGATAAATCCAAAGTGTAAAGGCGATAATTTGCCCATACATTTCTCGGATTTCAGTATTCGATTTGCCACTAACATTCAATGCTCCCCAAACCAATAAAAAGGCAATCGAGAGTGAACTCAACAATTCTACAACAGGAAAAAAGATAGAGTTAGCCCAAACAGCATTTACGTGTGCTTGACGGTGACCTTTGTTTATTTCTTGGAATTTTTCAAACTCTTGATCTTGTCTATTGAAAAGTTGCACAATCGACATTCCTGTAAGTCGCTCTTGCACAAAAGTATTGAGTTTAGTGACTTGCGCTCTTTCCAATTGAAACGATTCGCGCATTGCTCTGGCGAAAATGCGAGTGGCAATTATCAATAATGGAATTGGAATCAACGTCATTAAAGAAAGTTCCCAATTATTGAAAAACATCAGTGATAAAATGAAAATCAAGGAAATTAAATCTCCAGAAATATCCATTAATCCAGCAGAAAAAACTTCGGTAATTGCTTCCAAATCAGAAACTACACGCGTAACAATTGCACCAATTGGAGTTTTGTCAAAATAGCGCATTCGAAAGGAAAGCAAGTGTTTAAATATTTTCCCTCTCAAATCTCGAATTACTGATTGAGCTAACAGATTAGAGAAGTAAGAAGCCGTTAATTGCAAAATGCTTTCGAGTATCAAAATGCCCACAATCACCAATGCCCAAAAGAGCAACATTGATTCATTTTGACTTTTAATTATGTATTTGTCCACCATTTCACCTATAAAATAAGGACGAAGAGGGCCAAGAATTGAAAGAGAAACAATACAAACAACTGAAATTATAAAGTAGCTTTTATAAGGAATCGCATAGCGAACAAGTCGTCCGAATAAAGATAAATTCAAAGATTTTTTCTCTTTCATTGGTGCAAAATTACTTTAATTGCCAAATCAAAAACACTTAAAATTAACATTTGCTCGATTAAAGCATAAATTTGGGTTTGAAAGCATCAAATTTTGATTATCTTTGCGCCTTATTATTTCTAACATTTAATCAACGTGGGCGTAAAAATATTTGCAGGTAGAGAGTCAAAAGACTTAGCGAGTAGCATTGCATCCCACTACGGTAATCCACTTGGTGATGTGAAAGTGACAGTGTTCAGTGACGGAGAATTTCAACCATCTTTTGAAGAAACTGTACGTGGACAAGATGTTTTTATTGTTCAATCAACAATGCCTCCAACAGAAAATTTATTTGAGTTGTTGCTTTTGATTGATGCAGCAAGAAGAGCTTCTGCTCGAAAAATCATTGCAGTTATTCCTTATTTTGGTTTTGCTCGTCAGGACCGAAAAGACAAACCACGTGTTGCAATTGGTTCAAAATTGATTGCGAATATGTTGATGGCTGCTGGTGTTGACCGAATTATGACAATGGATTTACATGCTGACCAAATTCAAGGGTTTTTTGAAGTGCCGGTAGATCATTTATATGCTTCTACCTTATTTCTTAAAGAAATTCAAAAATTAGACACAGAGAATTTAGTGATTGCAGCGCCAGATGTTGGGGGAGCTAAACGTGCAAACTCCTATGCTAAAAGTTTAAATTGTGGTTTGGCTTTGTGTCATAAAAATCGTAAGAAAGCGAATGAAGTTGCTGAAATGACCGTTATTGGTGATGTTGATGGAAAAGATGTTATTATCATCGACGACATGTGTGATACAGCAGGAACCTTAACAAAGGCAGCTGACTTATTATTAGAAAAGGGTGCAAAAAGTGTAAGAGCATTTTGTACGCATGCTGTGTTAAGTGGTCCAGCTTATGAGCGCATCAATAATTCATCTTTAACAGAATTAGTAGTAACGAACACGATTCCTTTAAAAGGAGAAAGTTCAAAAATAAGAGTGATATCTGTTGCAGACTTATTTGGGGACGTAATTAAAAGACTGGTTAACAATGAGTCAATCAGTTCACATTTTGTAATATCTTAAATTAAATAATAAATGAAAAAAGCACAATTGAGCGGTTCGCTTAGATCGAACGTAGGGAAAAAGGACGCTGCTAGCCTTAGATTAGCTGGTATGGTTCCATGTGTAATTTACGGACAAGGTACACAAACACACTTTGCCGTAAAAAGAACAGAGTTAGACAAAGTTGTTTATTCTCCAGAAGTATTTCAAGTAGAGTTAGATCTAGATGGTAAAAAAATGACTGGAATTATCCAGGAACTTCAACAACATCCAACGAAAGATACTATTCAACACGTTGATTTTCTTGAGTTGAATGATAACAAAACAGTAAGAGTTAAATTGCCAGTGAGATTGACGGGTTCAGCTCGTGGGGTATTAGCCGGTGGTAAATTAATGACAGTTTTCAGAAACTTACAATGTGTTGGTTTACCTGGAGATTTACCAGATGCAATTACATTGGATATTGCTAAATTAAAAATCGGTATGTCTATTCGTGTTAAGAATATCGAAATTCCAGGTGTTACTATTTTAGATCCTGCAAATGCAGTTGTTGTTTCTGTTAAAATGGCTCGTGGAGCTGTTAAAGGCGCAGACGACGATGATGAAGAGGAAGAAGAAGCATAGTATCATTCTAAATAATACTGAGAAACCGTTGCATTTTGTGACGGTTTTTTTTGTTTTTAAAGTTATTTTCAAATAAGTTTATGGAATTGTTTCTTGACAATCATCTTATAGGAAACAAAACTTAAAACGATGAAAAAATTAGTAGCAGTGTGGATGCTGATGTTAGCAGGAAGCACATTTGGACAACAAGTAACGGGCGATATCGTTGGAACAGTTGTATCTTTAAAAACCAAAGAAAAATTATATGGTGCTAAAGCAATAGTTGAAGATAATGGTAAAAAATACCAAGCTGCAGCTGATGTAGACGGACGATTTAGAATCTCTGAAATACCAGCAGGAAAGTACTTTTTGAAAATCATTTATTTAGGTGATACAATGTCAAATATAAAATGTGATGTTCCTATCGAAGCTTTCTGTAATTTGGGTACAATTGAATTTGAGTCTAAAGTTCTTGCATTTGATGATGTTGTTGTTAAACCAAAAATGAAATTAGTAATGGGAAGCCTTCCTGTTAAAGAACTAACTTCTCAAGAAATTTCTAAAAGCCCAATTAAATTCGATGTGAAAATGATGGCTTCTTCAATGTCTTCTGAAATACGTGTAGATGATGACGGGCAATTAATGTTTCGTGGAGCACGAAAAGGCGATATGATTTATGTTTTAGATGGAATCAAATGTAACGAGGTTTTCAATGTACCAAGTTGTGCAATCAGCAGAATGATGGTTTATACAGGTGGTCTTCCTGCAAAGTATGGAGACACATTAGGAGGAGCTATCGTTGTTGAAACCAAAGGGTATTTTGATTTATACCGCGCTTGGGAAGCACAAAATAGAAAGTAGTTTTTAAATTTGAATAATCCCGAAGAAACCCGCATTTTGTGGGTTTCTTCGTTTTGATTAATTGATATTAGTTAAACTTTTGGAGCTGTTTTAATCTAATTCAAATGTTACCGAATAGTTAAGATTTAACAAACTCATCTTAATATAAGCTTAACTTTGAATTAATTTCAATGTTACCTAAGAGGCGTTTCTTTGCACAGAAATTAAAACGTAAAAAATGTTGTCTCTTAATC
This sequence comes from Crocinitomicaceae bacterium, assembly GCA_044350515.1. Classification (GTDB taxonomy): domain Bacteria; phylum Bacteroidota; class Bacteroidia; order Flavobacteriales_D; family Crocinitomicaceae; genus UBA952. The sequence continues at coordinate 238,364 of JBILHL010000002.1, forward strand.
ACTTATTCTTTTCTCTTTTAATCTTTTTAGGTTTTTCTGTAAATGCCCAAAACGCATCACTTTCTGGAAAAGTACAAGATTCAAAAACCAATGAAGCTTTATTTGGTGTTAAAGTTGTTTTGACAGGAACAGGAAAAGGTGCAGTTACCGATGGTGATGGAAATTTCGTGATTAAAGGTTTAATTGCTGGGAAATATACTTTAGAAGTTCGCTATGAAACTTATAACAATTTAATCCTTCAAGATATTAATGTTAAGGAAGGTGAAAACTTAACCATAAATATTCCTCTAGATAAAGTTGTTTTGGAATTAGGTCAAGTTACAGTTACAGCGAAAGTCAACAAGGATTCAAATACAGAATTGTTAAGATTACAGCGCAATAGTGCGACAGTTGTAGATGGTATCAATTCTGAAACTTTCAAAAAAACACCTGACTCCAAAGCATCTGACGTTTTCAAAAGAATTAGTGGAGCAAGCGTTCAAGATAATAAGTTTGTTGTGATTCGTGGATTGAACGACCGTTATAATTTTGGTTTAATCAACGGCGCACCCCTTCCTAGTTCTGAGAGTGATCGAAAGGCATTTTCATTTGATATTTTCCCGTCAAATATGTTGGATAATTTGCTTATCTCAAAAACAGCAACTCCAGATTTACCAGGAGAATTTGCAGGTGGGGTTATAGATATAAGTACTTCTGAACCAAAGGAGAAAGATTTTCAATCTATTCAAATTGGTGGTTCTTATAATACGATTTCAACATTTAGATCATTTGAAACGTATGAAGGAAGTAAAACAGATTTCCTAGGCTTTGGTCAAGGAGCACGCTCAATGCCCATGTTGCCAGAGTCTGCAGTTTACTCAACCTTATCAAAGGATGAAAAAGCAAATTATGCTAAACAAATTACACCATCTTGGAGCACTTACAGCAGAATGGCAGCACCTAATCTTAGTTTACAATATTCATTGGGAAGGTCTTATAAATTAAGTGGTGAAAAGTCCCTTGGATTTGTTGCTGCCTATTCATACCAAAACAATAATTCAATTTATTCTCAAGTAAGAAGAGAGTTTGAAGAACAAGCTACAGGAGTAATTACTAAAATGGAACTTAATGATACCGTATACAATAATTCAGTTTTAAATGCTGGAATGTTAAATTTCAAGTTATCCTTAAAACCGAAAAGTAATATATATTTCAAAAACATGTATTCTGTAAGTTCTGAAGATAAGATAAACATAAGAAAAGGTACACGCGAACTAGATAATGATCCAAAACAATTTGAAAAATCTACCAATTTCTGGTACACACAAAATAATTTATATTCAACCCAACTATACGGAAAACACGAACAAGAGAAAAGTAAGATCAATTGGAATTTTGGTTTTAGCAATGTTTCACGCCAGATACCTAATTTAAGAAGAGTTGTTTATAGAAAACAAGCGTCAACAGAAGATGATACAACTGAACAATATGTAGCAGTAATACAAGCTAATGGAACTATACCAACAGCAGCTGGAAATATGTTTTGGTCAACTTCTAGCGAGCAAATATACAGTGCAAAATATGACTACTCACATAAGTTAGATTTTGGAGTTTTCAAAAATGAATTGAAAGTAGGTGGGATGCACCAATATAGAAATAAGGATTTTACTTCTAGAAACTTTGGATTTTCACAATATAAACCAACAGGAAACAATTTCAATAGTGAGTTGCTTTTATTACCAAATGACCAAATTTTTAATTCCGAAAATCTTGGTCTACTAGAAAACGGCATGGGTGGATTCAAATTAGATGAAGCAACCAATGTGGATGATAGCTACCAAGCTAATTCATTTCTTAATGCAGGGTTTTTAATGCTTGATTCTAAAATAGCTGAGAAATTTAGAATTGTTGGTGGTGTACGTTTAGAATCTTACAATCAAGTTTTTAATTACATTGAATTCGGTTCAAACTTGGAACAAAGAATCGATACAACAGTTGTAGATGTATTGCCATCAGTGAATTTAATTTATTCTTTAAACAAAAAAATGAACTTAAGAGCAAGTTTCTATCAAACTGTATCACGTCCAGAGTTTAGAGAATTAGCACCATTTACTTTCTACAATTTCGTTATAGATAACATTATTTCTGGTTCACCGGATCTTCAAAGAGCTAAAATTTCTAATGCTGATTTGCGTTATGAATTTTTCCCAGGAGCAGGTCAGATCATTAGTGTTTCGGGATTCTATAAAAAATTCAATAATCCAATTGAGTTGATTAACAGAACAGGGACTTCTGGAGCGCCTGAATTATATTACACAAATGTAGCTGGAGCAACTAGTTATGGAGTTGAAGCGGAGTATAGAATGAATTTAGGGATGTTCAAAAAGAAAGACTCTAGCTCATTCTTAAAGCAAATTACTTTGTATGCCAATGCATCTTTGATTCGTTCAAAAGTTGATTTGGATTCTATCGTTGGTTCAGAGATTGATCGTCCACTTCAAGGGCAGTCTCCTTATATTGCAAATGCGGGTATATTTTTCACCAACAAAAAAGGAGATCTTTCGGTAAGTGCTTCTTACAACGTCGTTGGGCAAAGAATTTATATCGTAGGAAACGTTCAGGAACCAAGTGTTTGGGAAAATGGAAGAAATGTAATCGATTTCCAAATTGCTAAAACATTCAACGAGAAATTTGAATTGAAATTAAATGTTAAGGATTTACTAGCACAGGAATTGGTGTTTTTTCAAGATTTAAATGGTAACAAAAAATACGATTTAGGAACAGATAATGCTTGGCAAGAAGTTCAATTTGGACAAACAATATCCGTTTCTTTCAAGTATAACTTCTAGTTATTTTGATTGCGAATTGCGTAACGATTTGCATACTTCTTTTTAAATGCGAATAGAGTTTAATTTGTAAACTAATTTAGATCGGGTCAGAAACATCCGTCTCAGCGGAATCAAGATCAACCATCATAAACTAATCAACATAACTCAATTTCAACATATTTGAACTTCCTAAGTCTTCCATTGGAATAGATGCAATATTAATTACTAAATCACCGAGATTTAAATAACCCTCCGATTTCATGATGTACTTAATGTCCGCAATAGTATGGTCGGTACTAATTAGTTTGTTGTAATAAAATGCTTTAACGCCCCAAACAAGGTTTAATTGGGTTAAGATTTTCTTGTTACTTGTGAAAACAAAAATAGCTGTGTTTGGTCGTTGAGAAGCGATTTTGTATGCTGTGTATCCTGAGAATGACATGGAGATGATTGCTTTTGCATGCACTCGTTGTGACAAACGACAAGCGTTAAAACAAATAGAATCGGAAATAAATCGGTTTTGATCGCGTTCAGGCAACTCCTCTTTATTGTAAATTCCACTGTGAGTTTCCATTTCCGTGATGATATTGGCCATCGTTTTGATTACCTCAACTGGGTATTTACCAACGGAAGTTTCTCCGGAAAGCATCACAGCATCTGCACCATCCAAAACAGCATTTGCAACATCGTTCACCTCAGCTCTTGATGGAGACATACTGTTAATCATTGATTCCATCATTTGAGTAGCAACGATTACAGGCTTAGCGTGGTGAATACATTTCGTAATCAACATTTTTTGAATCAAAGGCACATTTTGAAACGGAATTTCAACACCCAAATCTCCACGAGCAACCATCAAAGCGTCACTTTCTTTAATAATGTCATCAATATTATTTAAAGCTTCTGGTTTTTCAATTTTCGCAATCACTTTCGCATGGTGGTGGTGATTTGCAATAATGTGTTTTAATTCGATAATGTCTCTTGCTGAACGAACAAATGAAAGTCCAATCCAATCTACATTTTGTTGCAATGCAAATTCTAAATCAAGGCGATCTTTTTCAGTAAGAGATGGCATTGAAATATTTGTGTTTGGGAAATTAACCCCTTTTTTTGAAGATAAAATTCCACCTTGAACAATGCGGCAATTAATAGTTGAATGTCCATCAGATTCGATTACTTCTAAAACAATTTTTCCATCATCTAATAAAATGCGCTCGCCAGGTGAAACATCTTTAGGTAATAAAGTGTAGTTGATAGAAAAACGTTCAGCATTTCCAACAACTTTTTCAACGATTATTTTAATTTCTTTTCCAACTTCAAGCAAAACACCATTGTTTTCCATTTCGTTGGTGCGTATTTTAGGACCTTGTAAATCCGCCAAAATAGCTACGTTTGCCCCTAGTTCTTCATTCAATTCGCGAATGGTTTGAACTGCTGTTGCATGATCGTCATAAGCTCCATGAGAAAAATTCAAGCGACATACATTCAAACCTGATTGAATCATCTCTCTTAATACTTCTTTATTCATAGACGCAGGACCAAGCGTTGCAACAATTTTCGTTTTTTTCATCTTTTTATTTTCTAAATTTCTATAATTAACTTGCTGAAAATCATTCATCCAAGTATTCTGCAAATTCAATATCTTCGCTTTCCAGCGGGAAAACAGCAACAACTCCATTCATATTTCTCATCTCAGTAAGTAACGTTTCTTCTGTAAATGAGTTATTATCCCGAATGCACAAAAAATAGTCGACAAACGGCTTGTCCGAAACAAGGAATTTGTTGTCTTGCTTGTTGCGTATAAGATAATATTTTGTTAAATTTTCTTCATCAAAAAAATAATAAAGAAAGAATGAATTGATTTGTTTCGTTTTCCTGTCTTCAATTGTTAGCTTTTCACTTTGTTTTTCGAGCTTAATTGAAAGTTTAAGGTTCAATTCCCAAGCCAAGCGATAATCAATATAAGCGGAAGAAACCCCAAAAACCTCAATGTCGGTATCGTTATCGAAGATTAATTGGTGTTTTTTCGTTTTTGTCATTCCGTTGGCAAAGTTAATGATTAAAAAATTGGATTGAAATATTGTTTGTTAACGTAGCATTAATAATGTTAAAAAAACTTTGATTCTTATTGTTTTAAAATGAATTTGGTTTATGAATTTAGTTAATTTTGTGGTCTAATTTTTTCGAATTTATTCAATGTCGTATTTAACCCGGTCATTTTTACTTTTTGTCTTGTGTTTTCACCTTCAAGTGTTGGCCCAACCTTCTAAAATAATTAATAATACCGACAGCTATAATATTATGTTTGGTGCCTCTTGGGTGATGCTAGACGACGACGGCTTAGGAACAAATCCTTTCAACTTCGGTCAATACCATTCTTTGTTATATCCCACTCGTGCATTTTTTGATAAATATATTTACCAAGGATGGAGCGTAGAAGGAGCGGGAGCATTCTCAAAATATAATCCTGAGAAATTGGTAAATGATTCGTTAAACATTACTGGTAGTTTATTTTCCATTGATGCAAATTTCAAATACAGTGCATACAAACTTTTAGGTAGCGGCGTTTTTGACCCATACATTGGTTTTGGAGCAGGAGCAACTGTTCGTACTTTGGATGCTAGAAATACGGCTAAAGCATTTTCGCCTACCTTAAATGTTACTTTTGGTGTTAATTTATGGGTTTCTCAAAATTTTGGTTTCCAAGTTCAATCTGCTGCTAAACTAGGTCTTACGGATTTCTTCAAAACGTCTGACTATTTTCAACACACAGCTGGTATTGTTATTCGAATTGAAAAACCTGATGGTTCAAAAAGTGATTTTGGTAAATCTAAATATAACGTGAGAAAGAAACACGGAAAAATCAAAATCAAAGGCGGAGGCAAAAAACCGAAAGAATCTTAAGAATTCTGAATCTTAAAACGTTTTATTGTTTTCTGTTCTGTTGTCTGAATCCCAAAAAAGTATTCACCATCTGGAATTGAATTTGTATCAAAACGAACAATGTGTCCTCCTTTAGTAAATAACTCATTGCGGACTTCAACGATTTGTTCTTCTTGTTTCCAAATTCGAAAAGCAACATTCATATCTGTTGGTGCAATAAAATAAAACTCGACTTCGCCTTTAGCTGGATTTTTATCCAAACTGTAAAGTGTGCAATATACAGTTTGATCTACACCACCTCTACTCATGCGGCGCAACATTAATTTGTAAAGCACGAATGCTCCCAAGATTCCCAATGTCACAACCATTACGTCAACTATTTTTTCTACCATTATAAAGAGATTATTCCTTCTATTTTTACTGCTTTTTCGTAAATTTCAATAACAGAATCGCCCGACAACATAACTTCTTTTACACTCACACTCACATAGTTTCCTTTGCTGGAGGTATGGTAAGAAATATTGGCGTTTTCATCAAACAAGGCAGAAACCAAAGCCATTTTTTCATTGTCGTTGGGAACGATGAACTTGAACAAATAAACACTGGGCCATTCCAAAGCGTCTAACTGAGCTCTTAAATTTTCGAAATCTTTCACCTTACAAAGTTAGCTATCCAATCCACGTATTGACAAGTAAATTGTATTTTTGTTTGAATGAAATCCTATTCTGTCGCTTTATTTATTCCCTTAGTCCTACTGATTTCAATTGGAGTAGCTGTCGATAATTTGACAGAGAAACCTAAAAAGAAACCTATCAAGACTTCAGAAGTGCCTGAAATTGTGTACGATTGTAATTATTACCAAGCACATCATTTTCATGATTCACTCAACAATCACTTGGATGAATACCATTCAATTTCTGAAAAACAAGGCATACAGCCTGTTGAAGATGAATCATTTTTTAAAGCATTCATCGCAGAGGAAAAACTCGTAAAAGTGAAAACATCCGATTATTTTTACCTCGATAGTTTTAATTATTCTTTTCCGGTATTAACTCCCGACGCCAAAGATTTTTTAGATACTGTTGGTGCGCGCTTCAATCAACTAATTGACAAAACGCCTTTGAAGGGCTCAAAATTGATTGTCACTTCCTTAACAAGGACCACTTCAACAGTAAAACGTTTGGTGCGAGTGAATCGCAATGCCTCACTTCGAAGTCCACACTTGAATGGAAACAGTTTTGATTTATCCTTCAATCATTTTTTAATTCGAGGTAAAAACGATCCATGTAATTTATTAATCCTTCAAGAAACGATCTCAAAAGTGTTATACGATTTACGAAAAGAAAAAAGATGTTGGGTAACTTTTGAACGTCGTCAACAATGTTTACATGTAGTGGCAAGAAAATCAAACCATTCAACAAAAAGAGGAAGTCTAAAAGATTTCAAAACGCTATTTTTGCAGCGATGAAATTTTTGTTGTTCTCCGTATTGCTTTTTGCCACCTTTCAGTCTTTTGCACAAAAGGTAATCAATGCTTTACCTATTCAAGAAAAAATTATAATTGACGGCGAACTCAATGAAGAGGCTTGGAAAAATGCTACTTTCACTTCTGATTTTGTACAAATTCGACCTGTACCAGGAAAAGCTTCTCCAAAAGAAACGAAAGTTGCCTTACTCTATTCAGCTGATGCAATTTACATAAGTGCGATTTGTTACGATCATCCTGATTCCATTTCTCAAGTACTTTCACTTCGCGACGATTACAATGCAAACTTGGATGTTTTTGGAATTTTTCTAGATACTTACAACGATAATCAAAATGGTTTCTATTTCGGAATTACGAGTAAAGGCGTACAACTAGATGCTAAAATTATCTCGCTCGATTTTAATGACCAACTAAATTTGGTTTGGAACAGTGCTGTGAAAATTACCGAGGATGCTTGGGTTGCTGAACTTGTAATTCCTTATTCAGCCATACGTTTTCCTAAAAAAGAAGTACAAGAGTGGGGAGTAAATTTTTCGCGCCAAATCAGTCGTTACCGGGAAGAATCAACTTGGGTAGCCGTGAATCCAGATATTGAAAATTACTTACTTGAAAGCGGTGATGTTCAAGGAATTAAAAACATTGAACCTCCTTTACGCTTGGCTTTAATGCCTTATGTTTCAGGATATTTGAACCATTCAAAAGAAAATGGTTTTTCGCGGTCCATCAATGGTGGTATGGACATAAAATATGGTATTAATGAAGCGCTAACATTGGATGTGACCTTAGTTCCTGACTTTGGACAAGTTGTTTTTGATCAACAAGTATTAAATATCAGTCCATTTGAAATTCAATTCAATGAAAACAGGCAATTTTTCACAGAAGGAACCGAATTATTTAATAAGGCTGGACTATTTTACAGTAGAAGA
>JBILHL010000075.1:0-5995 GCA_044350515.1 Crocinitomicaceae bacterium
CTTTTGCATCGTTGTATATTTCTGATATATCGCCAAGAAATGGGCTGTTTTTTTCCTTTAGATATTTTATTAATGAAATATCATCCAATTTGTAATCTTTATCAATAGAACCTGACATATAAGTTATTATTAATTATTTGATATAACAGGTTTTAAAATCATTTCTGAAACTGAAAATAACTGTTCCTTGTAATGTTCTAAAATCTTTTCAAGATTAATTCTAAAATATTTTTTCTCCATCCTAATTGCCTTTATGTGCATGTCAATGGAGTTCAGTAAGCTATTAATATTCTCGATTCGTGGATGTTCTCGATCAACAAAAGTCGAAGCGAAAAATGGCTTAATAAAAGCATCTGAAAGCTTAAATAAATCAAATTCACCACTGTCAAGATTGGGTAAAATATGTTCTCTCATTAGGTTATTCATTTTTTTTGCTTCTACCATTCTAGGATCTTCATCGGTATATTCAGTATTGGCATAATCCCAATATTTAGCCACTTGAATTTTAAATTCATTTAAAATAGGATTAATCAATGAAATATGACTTGAAACTTCATTTGTCATTATCTTAATTTGTTCTTTATAGGATGACGAATTGTGTTCTATCAGTTTAATGATATCCTTTAACTGACCTGCGAGAATAATTGATTGTTTATAATCAAGTTTGTTTTTGCCATTATTTAGATAATGAATTAATCCTTTTTCATCAAGGGAAGAAAATTCATTACAATTTAATCGAATATTAAAATAAGGGTCAGTTATTTCAAAGTGGTTCTCATCATTTAATAGAATGTACTTAGTCAATTTTTCAAATTGCTGTTTCAAAGGTTCTTGCAATTGTATAAAATGTTCAGCCCATTGAGTACCAATTTCTTTTGTTTTTTTATTATTTGTCCATCTTTCGTACCATTTGTTTAAAATAAAACCTAGAATTAAAGTGAGGATTGGAATAATTGCAGAAAAATAGTCTGTACCACTTTCGGGTATATTATTTTGAATAACAATTTGAGGTGAAATTTGAGAAGAGTCAAATACTAAGACACTGCTTGATAGTGAATCCTTAGTTTTATTAAATACCCTAGAAACACTATCAGCATAAAGAGCCGAATATGAAAAAAGAAAAAATGTAATAATTAAATATCTCATAATCTAAAACGCATTAAATTTATCTCCCAAATAATGTTTTAAATTCCATTTTTTGGTAGTATTAAGTGACCTTTCGAGTACAATTAACTTCTGTTTCGAATTTGTTTTGAAATATTCAATTGTTTCATCATCTATTGGATTATCAAGACACAAAAGCGTTTCTTTTTCTCCATCTGTAGCAAGTAAAACTTCATTCTTTTTGAATTGATTTTGCTGTGTGACAGTGTAGTTTAATTTAAAACCATTTTTCAAAAGAATTTCTGTAATTAGCTCATCTTTATTAAAATGTGTTACAAGTTGTGCTTCTTTTTCCTTAATGTATTTAATTAATTCTTCAATATTTTCTTCTTCTGTCTTTTCAGAATCTGGAACAAATTCTGTTCTTGGGAAATTAGATTTTTGTAACTTGAAAACTTTGAAACCTAATCCTTTCAATTGTTTGTTTTCATCTTGTTCGTCCGAAAATAGATTTGGCTGCGCTTTCTTCTTTTCTTCAATTATATTATTGATCACACGTTTGTTGCGCTCAATAGTAATATCACTTATTTTCTTGTAACCTGCTTTGAATGCTTCGCCTTTTTCGTCTGTTGCTTCAGGAATTTGAACAAGAATGAATTTTCTATTTCCATCATCTTGCTTATTTATTTCATTAATTGCCTGACCAGTTGAACCTGATCCTGCAAACATATCTAATACAATTTCATCATCATTTTCTAAAGCAATCTCTAATAATTTAATAATTAATTTTGTAGGTTTCGGGAATGAGAATATTTGAGCATTTCCAAATAATTCAATTATTTCGTTTGTACCATGTTGAGTATAAATATCATCAATTATTGAAAAAGCTTTTCCTTCACGTATTAATCCATTCTCATCTTTTAAATATTGCTTTGTATGTACTGTATAACTCCCGTCTCTATCTTTAACAAATTCAAGCTCATTAGTTTTAATTGCTTCTAAAGCTCTTTCTTTACCCCATAACCATTGACGTTTAGGTAAAATATCACCTTCTGGACCAGGAATTGCATAAACAAGATTTTTTCTTTCTCCCATACTTTTGGTTGCTTCCAGAGGGTGAGTTCTATATCCTCCTCGGATTTCAAAGTTTTCGTCTTTTTTAGTGTAATATCTCTTTATCGATGTTTCGTCTAAAGGAATAAACATTGGATTGATGAAATTTACATCTTTTGCATAAACCAAAATATATTCATGTAATGAAACTAAAAACTTCTCTTTTGCACCTCCACCATATCTTTTTTTCCAGATTATACAGTCAATAAAATTGTCTTCTCCAAATACTTCATCGCATAATTTTCTTAAATGGTGCACTTCATTATCGTCTATAGAAATGAAAATTAATCCATCTTCTCTCATTAGTTGACGTGCAATAAGTAATCTACTATACATCATGTTTAGCCAATTGCTATGATATCGACCATCTGATTCAGAATTTGAATCTATTCTTATTCCATTTTCTATTGATTCTGAATCTTCCCAATACTCCTTCTTTTCTTGACTATAATTATCATTATAAACAAAATCATTTCCAGTATTGTATGGGGGGTCAATATAAATGCATTTGATTTTTTCACGATAACTTTTACTAAATAACTTTAACACATTTAAATTGTCTCCTTCAATTATTAGATTTTCACTATTTTCAGGATTAACACTTCGCTCATCATCAAAAACTAAAGTGGCATCTGTCGGTGTAAAAGCTTCGCGCTTGGCTTTGCTTTTTCCAAACCAACGAAATTCGTAACGCTCAGTTTCGTTCACACTATCTGCATCAACAATTTGCTTTAATTCGTTAACATTTAACTTTCCGTCATTTGTAAACAAGTCTGGCATTAACTGTTTTAGTTGTTCCAAGCGTTCTTTATTCCAATCTTGTGAAAGTATATTATTCATTGGATTGTCTAATTTCTCCTCCATTTTCTTCTTTTTATTACAAAAAATATTACTTATAATATTAATCTAATATTTGTTGTTCATTTAGTTTGTTGATATGCTTTGTTGCTTCATTTTTGAAGTAGTCAAAATCTTTAACAGGTGCTTTGTATTCAACCTCAATTCCAAGAGCTGCAAAGTGCTTCATAGCACACTCTATTTTATAAACTTCACTTTCTTTGAGTGATTTTTTGTCGTTAATGTCATTAGTTCCTTTTGTTTCTATGACAAAATAAAATTCACTCTCATTTCCATTTTTCAGTTGTTTTCGTCTCATAACAATTCCAAAATCTGGTTCATATTCACCAATTGGTGTTTGAATTTTATAATAGGAAGGGAGTTTTAAAAAGCAAATAACTTCATCATCTTTATCAACTTCCAAAGCAAAGGTTTTTTCAACGCCACTATCTACTAACATTTTGTCAAAAACTCCTCTATTTGGTGTATTTACAAAACCTTTTTCTTCAATATTTTTGATGTAATCATCAAATTTGAAAGGAAAAACCTCGTCCGTCACTTCATATTCTAATCCGCGAATCATTTCTTCCAGTTCAATATTCTTTATAATGGAAGAAGCCAAATGAATAAAATGAGGTGGATTTTTTATTAACTGACTATAATTTGATAAACTATTAATTATTTGAAAGATAGCTACATAAGATACACCTGTGTTTTCGCTTAATTCTTCGATTATGTCAAGTGCTGAAAAACGAGCTTTCAACTTATAGGTATCATTCCCTAAATATTCGTCTGTAATTTCTGAATCTGAAATGCTAATTATATTTCTGCTATTTACCTCTGCGCTATATTCAGAAATATTAATTGCATTCAAAGCATCAGTACTTCTATTTATCAAAGCAGTTTCGTCGAAAGCTACTGTAAAATTTGTTTTTTTAGCTAATGCTTTCCAAAACCGTTTAAATGCTTGATTAACTGTTTCATTCTTACTTCTTTTAAAATGAACTTCGTTTTTTGGGACTCCTTTATGGGTGTGTGTCATTCCTGCTCCAGCCGTAGTGTTTCCGTAAACTTCTTTGATTTCTTCTTGATATTGAGTTACAAAAGTTTCATAAGTTTCATTTGGAATAACAGTTAATTGATTTATTCTTTCTGAATCGTCAATTTCTTGATTATCATATACTCGATCGCCATTTGAATTAACACAAATCCTTAATCCGCGTCCTATTTCTTGTCTTTTTTTAATCTCAGAATATGAATTGCTTAAAGTTGCAATATTGAAAATATTAGGGTTGTCCCATCCTACTCCTAAAGCAGAATGAGAAAATATAAATTCAATTTTATTTGCAACTGAATTTCCATAAGATAATAATTGTTCTTTATCTTTCAATATAGCATCAAAGACGTCAGAATTCTTTCGCATTGCAGTTTCATTATCCGTGAACTCTCCTTTACCTGTTTTAGCGAAATAATACCCTTGAATAGATTCTATATGTTCAAGTGATGGCTGTAAATTATTATGAAATTCGGGATAAAGTGCTTTATATTTTTCAACAAAAAGATTTTTAATTATTGGTTCTTCACCCATAAAATTAGCTACTTTATCTATGAAGATTAACGATAGACATTTAATACCTAATTCTTGTAAGCGTTGTTTTTTAGTAAAATGTCGAATTATTAACCACTCCAACTGTAAACCCCAAATACTTTCAATATTAGAACCAGATTGTTTTTCATAAATTTCAGTTCCATTTGTAAAAGTTAAAGACCATTTTCCAGTTCTCAAACTTTTATTTACTCTTTCAACAGTATAATTTTTATAGCTTGGGTTATTCGTTTTTTGACCAATGTTATCACCAACACTTAACCAATTTGTTTCCTTAAATTCAATTTTACCTGTTGAAGACTGATGCCAAGCTTTAATTTTAGCTTTCGGATCGCCTTTGCCAACTTGTGTTTCTGTATATTCAAGTTTTAAAGTGGCTTCGTCATTTTTTTCCGTTACCGTTAACACTTCAATCTTTTTAACTAAACCTTGACGATAACTATCAAATGGAGTTAATCGAAAAATTCTATTTTTCACAACTTTATGCGTTGCAGAATATCTTATTTTAAATAACGGATTCAGTTTTGAAATTTGCTTAATTGAATTATCAGTATCCATACCTTCTTGAGGTTCATCCATGAAAATGATTGGATTGGTTTTTCCAATTGCATCAATAAATGGAATGTTTGAAAACAAATCTTCACGCTTAGATTGATTCAAAATTTTATCCTCTGAATTGAATGATGCCAGAGTCATTATCATTATTTGAGGATGTTGCTCTTCAATAAATGCAGTTACGTTACTCAGTTTTTTACTATTGTACTCAAAGTATTTAGGTTTAAAATTGTAAATGTTTTCAAGCTGTTTTTCAAACATTTTTAAAGTGCTTAAAACGCCTTGTCGTATTGCAACGGATGGTACTAAGATTATGAATTTAGTAAATGCATATTCTTTGTATAATTCGTAAATAGTTTTGATGTAAACTAATGTTTTACCTGTTCCAGTTTCCATTTCTATTGTTAACTCATTTTCAGGCAAAATACAAGCGTTAGAAATTTCTATACCGTTTTCTAATACAATTTCCTTTATATTCTCATTTACTTTTTCTTTGGAAAGAGACAAATAGTTTGAGCGAATGCCATTTTCACACGCGTTGTCAAAAATATTTTTGTCATTACCGTCAAATACTTTAACTATTGAGTTAATCGCATCTTGTTGATAGTTTAAGTTTTCGAGTTTGATTTGCATTATTTCTCTAACTAATTGAGGATTTCTTTGAAGTAAGTTATTAAAACAAATATAAGCTTTCAATCTCAAATCTTTTCCTTGGCTTGTAAATTTGTTTCTTGATGGTTTCTTTTGATTTTTTTAAATTATTAGAAAATCAAAAGATAT
>JBILHL010000085.1:0-3342 GCA_044350515.1 Crocinitomicaceae bacterium
TTGCGTACCTGAGAAATACATCTAAGATACTGACAATCAATGAATTATCCTATTTTTTAATCGCTTATTTTTCACTTATTTTATTGATAATCAATTGTTTATATCATGCTTTAACGAAGTGTTGTTATGTGTAAGTTTTGTTTTATTTGCAGTTTACTTTTCTGTTTTTTCAAGACAATTTGGGGATGCTGCCATGAACTTAGGAATTGCTTTGGCATTTGATCCATTTGATCAAAATCAATCATGGAAAGATCGTCCGATGTGGCAAAAAGCTTGGTTGATTCTTCATTTAGCTTTTGCTGCTGCATTAATCGGTTACGAAATTGGAGTAGGGGATAAGTGAGATTTTAATCCTTTTTTAAGAGTAAATCTTCCAATCATTTTCTTTTGACTATTTTTGAAAAAAAGCAAGATGAGTACTTTATTTGACGATTTAGAAGGATTTCAACCATTGAAGAAAAACATGGAACTAAAAATTTCAGGCAGTTCAAAGACAAAATTATCGAAGGAACAACTTGCTTTTAATCGTTTAATTGATCGCATACAAAAGTTAGAATCTACCCTAGAATTAGAAAAAGAAAAAGCCGAGTTTTTAAGTAATTACTTCGAAAAGGAGGTCAAACCTCAAATGATCAAATTGGCTGAAAAGAAATTAGAACATGCTTTTCAATTGAATGAATTAACGAATAGATTTCAACTTTCAAAATCTACTTTATCGCAAATTGGTGATTTAATCGTTTATACATGTGATGATGTTTTTAATTTGTTACCTGTAACTCCAGAAATGGAAGAGTTATACGATAATTGGGCAGAATTACCCTATCAGGATGAATTGAAGAATCAGAAAATAGAAGCGAAAGCACAATTTGAAGATTACATGAACGATATGTTTGGAAAGTCATTTGACATGGAGGATGTCGACATGGATGATCCAGAAAGTGTTGCGCGTTTCCAAGCAAAAATGAAAGAATTATTTGAATCATCGGAGCAAGGTTCATTTCAAAAAAGTAATCGAAAAAAATCAAAGAAACAACTTGCTAAAGAAGAGGAAGAGAAAGCAGCTGAACAATTAAAAAACAAAAGTTTACGTTCTATTTATATTTCCCTTACGAAAGTTTTACATCCAGATACAGAAACCGACGAGGAACTGAAAAATGAGAAGTTGGAATTGATGAAGTCGGTAACAAAAGCTTATGAAGAAAAGGATTTAAAAACTTTGCTACGCTTGGAAATGGAATGGGTTTTCAAAACAAGTGAGCATTTAGAAAAGTTGGCAGAGGAAAAATTGAAAATCTACACTTCTGTTTTGAAAGAGCGAGTGAATGAACTTGAACATGAAAAGTACATGATTCACCGTAATCCCCGATTTTTTCAGGTCGCTCGTTTCCTAGATTTCAATCAGCAAAAGGCCTTGTTTTACATTAAAGAGGAAGGAGAGGATCGAAAAAAAGCTATAAAACATTTCGATTCAGAGATTAAAACGTTGAATTATTTAAGTAATAAAAAACAAGTTAAAACGCACATCAATGAATTATACGATATGATATTTGATGATTTTTTTGATGACTTAATTCTTTAAAATAAGTTTATTGAATACTTAAGACTTCGGTTGTTTTACCGTTAAATTGTACTTTATCTCCGATTGTTTTTCCCAAAAGTAGCGCTCCAATTGGCGCTTGCGGATTTAAAGCAAAAAGTGATATTCCATCGATTTTTATTGGACCAAGTCCCACAGAAAAGTAATACCATCCATTATTTGTTTCAACCAAACTTCCCAGACCAACTTTTGTATGTACCAATAACGGGTTGATTTTTTGTAAACTTGCCTGTAACTTTAGTAACTCGTTTATTTGATGTGTAAGTTTTTCTTGTTCTAATTGAGCCATTGCAATCCCGGTTTCGTGCTTATCTCCAGCCGAACTTTTCGCATCATTTCCTGCTGCTGCATCAAACATTTCATTTAAAATTAATTTCAAGTTAGCAATGCGTGTTGCTATTTCAAGTTGCACTTGTTGGTAAACGTTTTCTTTTAGGGGTAGATGCATTTTTTTGAGAGAATGAGAAATGAGTTAATGAGAAATGAAGTTAATGAGTTAATGAGAAATGAGTTAATGAAAAATGATTTTATGAGAAATGAATTAAAGGAAATGAGAAAGTTTTTTATAAAGCGCCATTAATCATTATCAATTTTTCGTTCGCAATTCGCAATTAATCCGTTCGCCATTCCTCGTTCGCAATTCTTCGTTCGCAATTAATCCGTTCGCAATTAATCCGTTCGCAATTAATAAGCTTTATTCTGCTCCCGTTCGCAATTCTTCGTTCGCAATTAATAAGCGTTATTCTTCTCCCGTTCGCAATTCGCAATTCTTCGTTCGCAATTAATAAGCGTTATTCTTCTCCCGTTCGCAATTCTTCGTTCGCAATTTATAAGCGTTATTCTGCTCCCGTTCGCAATTCTTCGTTCGCAATTAATAAGCGTTATTCTTCTCCCGTTCGCAATTCGCAATTCTTCGTTCGCAATTCTTCGTTCGCAATTCTTCGTTCGCAATTCATTTCACCTGTTTTACAAATTCTTTCATGATTAATAAATTTTCGGGTTGTTCAACATAATATCTTTCAGGATGCCATTGAACACCAAGAATCCAACGTTTTTCTAAACCATCTTTCCATTCGATAGCTTCAATACTTCCATCAGGACTTGTTGCTCCAATGCGCATTTTTTTGCTTAATTCAGAAACGGATTGATGGTGCCAACTATTTACTTTTGTTTGCGGCAGCGCAATGATTTTGTATAAATCCGAATTCGTGTAAATAACTACCGGATGAATTACATCGTTCATTTCTTTCGGGTCACGATGTGTAACAATTACGCTATCATTGGCACAAAAAGTAGGAATATCAACACATAATTGGCCACCAAAATATACGTTTAATAACTGCATTCCACGACAAATGCCAAGGATTGGAAGCGAGTCATTCATTGCATTGTTTAATAATAACAACTCGATTTTATCTCTTGCAGGTTCCGTTACGCAATAATTTTCCAATGAATCAAGTCCATAATTTTTGGGGTGAATATCGTATCCTCCACATAAAATTAAACCTTTACATTTTTTTAAAGTCGCGTTCCATTTTTTCTTGTCAACTTTCATAAAATCAATTAATACAATGGATGAATCGACTTCTTTTAGGTAGTTTTCAATGTTTTTATTTGATTTGGCTGTCGCAATATAAATTTTTTCTGTTTGAGCTTGAAATTGCGCAATTATAAGTAAGAAAAATAAAAAAATCAGTTTATTCATTTGTTGGCAAGTTGAAATGGGTGACGGTGTTGCATCGAAC
>JBILHL010000016.1:0-63432 GCA_044350515.1 Crocinitomicaceae bacterium
TTATTTCATCGGCGTATTGTAACTCGGAGCCAACAGAAATCCCTCGTGATAAAGTGGTAATTAACAATTCGTAGGACTGTAATTTCTTGTACAAATAGAAGTTAGTTGTGTCTCCTTCCATCGTTGAACTCAACGCAAAAATTACTTCAATTAGGTTGTTAGAAGCTGCTTTTTGAACTAAACTTTCAATGTTCAAATCAGAAGGTCCAATTCCATCCATGGGAGAAATCAAACCACCTAAAACATGGTAAATTCCCTTAAAAGTTGCCGTAGACTCAATGGCCATTACATCTCGAATATCTTCAACCACACAGACAATTGAATGGTCACGAGAAGGATTTTCACAAATTGAACAAATAGGTTCGTCAGAGATATTGCCGCAACTTTTACAATTCTTTAAATTACTCTTAAGCTCAAGTATCGATTTCGTAAAATCTACAATTTCAATTTCGGAACGTTTCAATAAATTCAAAGCCAAACGCAAGGCGGTTTTTTTGCCAATTCCAGGAAGAGAGGCAATTTGCTCCGTTGCATTTTCAAGATATTTTGAGGGAATTTGCATGTTTACTTTTCGTCCTCAAAATTAAGTATTTCTTTGTGATGAAGCGTGTGAAAATAAAGGTAAGGGTTGATTTGGGTAATTCTTCAAATGAAGGGAATTTAGAAGATTACCAACTTTCAAGCAAATCCTTCTAACTTTGTCAAAAAATTAATAAATGTCTGATTCGAGAAAACACGTTGAAGTTTGTTTCACACCTGGGGAATATCCTTATTATAAAGATGAATTTGAAATTGTTGTGGTTATTGATGTTTTGAGAGCAACATCGGCAATTTGTGCAGCGTTTGATAATGGTATAAAATCAATCATTCCTGTTCCAACAGTGGAGGAAGCATGGGAATATAAACAAAAAGGTTACTTAGCAGGTGCTGAACGCAAAGGACAAATTGTGGAAGGTTTTGATTTTGGAAACTCACCTTTTTCATACATGAAGGAAGAATTCCGAGGACAAGAAGTAGTCCTCACAACAACGAATGGAACTAAATCATTGGATGTTGCAAAAGACGCTGAAATTGTGGTTGTTGGTTCGTTTTTGAATTTACAAGTGTTGAGTGAATGGTTAGCAAAACAAGATAAAAATGTGCTTTGCTTATGCTCTGGTTGGCAAGATAAATTTAACTTGGAAGATACCATTTGCGCCGGTGCAATTTCAGATTATTTGATTTCAACGGGAAATTTTACCTCGGATGAAGATTCATCAATCGCAGCAAAATACTTGTATTTGTCAGCAAAAGATAATTATTTTGGATATTTAAAGTCTAGTTCACACAGAAGAAGATTAAAAAACTTAAATTTGAATGAAGATATTAAGTACTGTTTGACACCTAATCAATCTTCTTCAATTCCAATATTACGCGATGGCAAACTGGTCAAATTATAGAAAATTAGTTGTTTTGATTCCTTTTGTTTTGATTTACCTTCTTGGTAGCGGAACGAAGAAATCGCAAGCTGTTCAATGGGGATTTTTTGGACACAAACGCATCAACCGAATAGCTGTTTTTACTTTGCCCCCAGAAATTTTTGGATTTTACAAAGAACATATTGAATTTCTAACTGATCATGCTGTTGACCCCGATAAACGTCGTTATGCAGTTGAAGGAGAGGCGCAATGTCATTACATCGACTTAGATCATTATTACAAGCCGGGTGAAAATCCGTATGAAATAATGCCGCGCAAATGGAAAGATGCTGTGGAGAAATTTACGGAAGATACTTTACAAGCTTATGGAATCGTTCCTTGGCATATTCAAGTGATGAAAAATAAGTTACAGCGTGCTTTTGAGTCTAAAAATGTGGATTTGATTCTAAAATATTCTGCTGAAATTGGTCATTATATTGGCGACGCACATGTTCCTTTGCATACAACAGAAAACTATAACGGTCAAATGACGGGTCAACGTGGAATCCATGGTTTATGGGAAAGTCGTTTGGTTGAAATCAATGCGGAAGATTACGATTATTTTGTTGGCAAAGTTAAATATGTAAAAAACGTTTTAGATTTCGCTTGGACAGCCGTTGAAGGTTCACACAATGCCTTGGATTCCGTTTTAAGAATAGAAAAAGAGTTGACAAAAGAATTTCCAAGTGATAAAAAGTTTACGTTCGAACAACGCGGAAATGTAACAATTTCAACTTATTCTAAAGAGTTTTGTGACGCATACCACAAGCGCATGAATGGGATGGTTGAACGTAGATTAAGGGCAGCAATTATTGCAGTCGGTTCGATTTGGTACACTGCTTGGGTCGATGCAGGACAACCCGATTTATCGAAGTTACAAGCAAAACAACCTTCTCCAGAATTACTTTTGGAGTTTAAAGAATTAGATGCACATTTCCACAATGACCAACACAAAGGAAGGATTTGCGAGTAAATAGTGTTTTAAACTTAAAATCCAAGCGACAAATCTAATTCTACTTACAATCTCCCTGATAACTTTTGTGCTTAAATTGTATCCAGTATTCTTTAAATCCTTCAGGTGTTTTGAATAGTTTTGAGTCGATGTTCCCCACAGCGATTTGCGCTTTTAGCTTTTGAATCCATTCTGAAAAACCAGATTCAATGTCGTTCCTTGCCCATGTTCCTCTGTGTTCCACTCCTGTAAACCCAGCGCATTTTGTCTTAACTTTCAGTAAGGGCATTTCGATGGTGTAGTGCACAATTTCTTCCGAAGGATAGCTGAATTGTGGGTTACCTTTTGTTTCAATTTTCGTGTTTTCAAAGTCAATTTTTAGAAAGTTTCCTTTTTTAAATTCATTTTTTAAATACTGTCCCAATTTATCTGCCACAAGATTAGAAAGTAAATGTGCTGTATCACGACCGTTTAAAAACTCTGGACCTTTATAACTTGCAAGTAGTTTATTATCAGTGATTTCACAACTTACTTTCGTTTCAATTTTTCGAGCATTACTTGCTTTCACTTCAACGGATTGATTTTCAGTGGTTGAAAGTGTACAATTAGTAAAAAAAAGTAAGATAAAGAGGCTTAAGGAATAATAATACATAAGCGATTTTTTTAATTATTCTTCTAACAGCAGCAGTATTTCCGATTGAAAAGGTTGTAACTCTTCGTATAGGTTTTCTAATCGTTTTTTGTAGTTACCGTCTGAACAAAATTGAAAGAAGTTAAAAATACGTTCCTGCATTCCATTACCCGGAAACAATTTTTCTTTCACTTGTTCAATTGATTTCAAGGCCTTTTCATGTTTGGACTTTACGGATTTTTCAAGTCGGTTTTTTAAGGTGTCCACTTGTTTTTCCATTCGTGTGAATTCTGCTTCCATCCATGATTTGATTGAAGGGTCAATCAGTTCTGTTTTGTGAATTAAATCACTTTTAAATTGATTGAATTGAAAGTTTTGTAAAGTAAAATCAATCGTTTCTTCTTCATTATTCAGTAAAAATTCTTTTTTTAATTCTGCACTTGATTTGAAGATATCAGCTATTTCAAAGTTCAATAGGTTGAGTTTTTCAAGAATAGATTTTTCTAACCAAATGGCAGAAGAACGTGCTTGCAGCAGCGGGTAGGGGATAGCTGCTTTTTCGAACGTTGATTTTAGTTGAATCCAATAGCTGAGTTCGCCAACTCCACCAACGTAACAAATGTTTGGTAAAATAAATTCCTGATAAAGCGGACGCAAAACAACATTGGGTGAGAAAGATGCTGGATTTTTTTCGAGTAAATCTAAAATTTCAGTAGCTGTAAAATTATCTTCACCAATTTGGAAATCAGTCTCATTTGCTATTATGCGCTCTCGTCTATTGTCACCTAATAAAAACAGATTTATTTCTCGCGGATGAACTTGAATTTTAATATTTTTAGATGCTAGCTTTTCGTTCGTTCTAACAACTTCTTGATATGAAAATTGGTTTGTTAATTCTTGTTTTAATATCGGTTTAAATGCTGTTTTAAAGGCTTCTTCATCACCATCTAAAATCACCAAGCCAAAAGAACCAAATAACTCGTGAACAAACTGAAAAAATGCTTCTCCATAAGTGTTACCGTTTAATTTATCTATCAATTGATGGATTTCACTTTCAGGATGATTGGCAAAAAACTGCTTGATTTGATCGACAACAGTACTTAATCCAAACAGGTTCATTCTTCCAACTGCACCAGCTTGTTCGCTTTCCCATGAAATAGTTTTTCCAAACAAAAAAAAGGATTTTACTTCTTCAAAATCATGATCTTCACTTGCCATCCAATAAACCGGAACGAAGGTGTTTTCAGGAAATTTTTCGTTTAAAAGTTCACATTGTTTTATAACGTGTAAAATCTTGTAAACGAAATATAAAGGTCCTGTAAACAAGCTGAGTTGATGTCCAGTTGTGATTGTGAAACAGTTTTCATTTTCAAGTGAAGCAATATTTTTTAAAGTAGTAGACACATTTGCAACAGAACTGTATTTTTTTGAGAGAACTGAAACCAACAAATTTCTTTTTTCTGCTGTGAAAAAGGTAGATTTAATGGCTATTTGTGCTTTTAAATTTTTTTCAGAAAACGGAAGTCCAATGAAATCTAGTAATTCCTCTTGGTTTTCAGTAAACAGTAATTGCTGACTGCTAAAACAATTCGATTCCTTGCGTGGAAAGTGGTGTGATTTCATTAAGAAGTTTGTTTTAAAATTCGATTATTCAATTCTGTTTTTCCAAGAAGATTGAATTTCTCGAGAAGCAAATTCTGTTTCTTTCAATTTTTTAATATCCGACCAAATATCATCCACAGCGTGCAATAAAGCGTCTTCTTCCTCCATCATTGCTTCATGCATAATTGTTGGGTCTTGGAAATAATGTTTCACAAAATTGGTGTCAAAATCGCCACTTCTAAAAGCTGGATGTTTCAAAACGTATTTACCAAAATCTAAAGTCGTTTTAACTCCAGAAATTTGATAATTGTCAATTGCATCAATCGCTCTTTCAATAGCTTGCGCTCTGTTTTCACCCCAAACAACCAATTTCGCAATCATTGGATCGTAATAAATGGGAATGTCCATACCTTCTAAAAAAGCATCATCGACACGCACATGGTTTCCACTTGGAATTCGGTAGCGATTTAAGGTTCCAATATCTGGCGTAAATCCATTCAAAGTATCCTCAGCATATACACGAATTTCAACCGCATGACCATTGATTTTTAATTCATCTTGCAATTTTGGTAAACGTTCACCTCGAGCAACAAGTATTTGCCATTCAACTAAATCTAAACCAGTAATTTCTTCAGTAACAGGATGTTCAACTTGTAAACGCGTATTCATTTCCAAGAAATAGAAATTCAATTTTCCATCTAATAAAAACTCAACAGTTCCCGCACCTTCATAGTTACAAGCTTTACAAACAGCAACTGCTGCTTCCCCCATTTCTTTACGTAATTCAGGAGTTAAAATCGCACTTGGCGCTTCTTCTACTACTTTTTGATGACGACGTTGAATCGAACATTCTCGTTCAAATAAGTAAACAACATTTCCGTGTTGGTCGGCAAAAACTTGAATTTCAATATGTCGCGGTTTGTCAACGAATTTTTCAATAAAAACAGCATCGTCACCAAAAGACGAACGTGCTTCATTTTGCGCCATAGTCATTTGTTCTTCAAATTCTTCTGAATTCTGAACAAGGCGCATTCCTTTTCCACCACCACCAGCAGAGGCTTTGATAAGAATTGGATAACCAACTTCTTCAGCAATTAATTTTGCGGCAGTAACATCTGAAATCGCTTCATCAACACCAGGAACCAACGGAACATTGAACTTTTTTACCGCTTGTTTAGCGCTTAATTTATCGCCCATTACTTCCATCGATTCTGGAGAAGGACCAATTAACTTCATTCCAGCAGCTTTTACTTTTTTTGCAAAACCAGCATTTTCAGACAAGAAACCATAACCCGGGTGAATACCGTCAACACCTAAATCTTTGCAATATTGAAGAATCAAATCTTGTTGTAAATACGACTCAGCTGAAGGACTTTTTCCAACGTAAACTGCTTCGTCCGCTTCTAGAACATGGGGTGCATTTTTATCTGCATCGGAATAAATAGCAACGCTTTGGATATTCATTTTCTTCAAGGTTCTGATTACTCTTCTTGCAATTTCACCTCTGTTTGCGATTAGTACTTTCTTCATAGCTTATTCTTTTTCTTCTTTGATAGTTGTCTCATTTTTTGGTTCCAAAGGAGGAACAGGTGATTGTTGTTTTTTCTTTTTAATTGGATATCTTTTCTCTTTTCGGAATAAATCTAAGGTATATTGAAGTAATTCAAAATCCTTCCATGCATTAAAATCTTCACGGTAAGAGATACCTGCACCTTGCGTAAATGGTCCAGCTTTTTCGTTTACGGAGTTAGTATTTGATTTATTGAAAACATTTGCTCTGAAAGTTCCTTTTTCATTCACTAAATATTCAACATTCACATCACCAATTAGTGAACTTGTTCCTTTGGTTTCTGATGAAGTTGCACTAACACTTTCAACACCAAAACTTCCTGATAAGATGAGGCGATCATTTAGAAAACCTGTTTTCACACCGACACCAAGGGAAGTTTCGCCCAATGTTTCGTCAGCACCGTAATCGACATTTAATTTATATTTATCAGAAAGTGAGCCAAGTGCTGAATTTATTTGTGATTCAAGTAAGTCCAAAGCAGCTGAACTTCCCGCTGAAAGTGAACCTTTCAATGGTTGAAATTTACGAACCAATAGAAGCGAGAAAAACTGACGATTTAATTCATCAGGGTCGTTTTTTACACGAGCAATGAGCGCTTTACCCGTTTCAGGTGCAGAAGGAGCATCGATATCAAAAGCAACAACAGGTTTGAGCAAGGTTTCAGATAGATTTAAGTAACAATCCACATCTTGACTTGAAAGGGTTTTGTCTAATTGCTCAGGGCTTAATTCCAAAATAGAAACACGTTTTAAGGCGATATTGGTTTTAATATCCAAAGCTGCATTTACAGGGTCGCCCGTCCAAGTGATTTTAGAACCTTGAACAATGTTAAAAGGTTGTTTGATTGCTCCAAGCGCAAAATTATAAACACTACCTGCACCGATTACATAATCGCCATTTAAGGTAACGTGATTAAATTGATCCAGACGCATATCAATAATTCCAGAACCTTTGGCTAAAATTTCGTCATTCAATTGTTCATTAAAAATGATTTTCATTTCAGCATCTGGAGTAACTCTGAATTTCATATCTAAGTTAATTCCGGTGAAATCAATTTCATCTTCCAATTGTTTTGTCAAATTCCCTTTTTGAACGAATTGTACAAAGTCTGCTGTTTCATCAATTTCAGAAACACCATACATTGGGAAATTTATAAGCGTTCCTTTTTTCGTCTGTACATCAACAGTTACATCTAAATTACTAGCAGAACCTGAAATATTGGCCGTTCCTCGTCCGTAAGCTTTTCCGAAATATAAATCACCTTCCTTGTATTTGGTATTTAGAATCATAAATTTTTCGAGCGGAACAGCTTTTCCATTAGGAAGAATTTTTTTCGAGAAATCGTCCTCAAAGTTAAACTGTAAGTCTAAATTGAAGTCAGTAAAATTATCGTGGATGATGGTTCCAACAATAGAAGCTGTATTTCCTTCCTTATCTTTAATTGGAATGTTGTTTATTAAAAACGCATCTTCCTCCACATTTATATCTCCACTAATTCGATAATAAACACCTAACAATTCGACCTGAGCGGCACCATCGATTAATTTTAATTTACCTTTTAACTTGGGTGCATCTGGTTTTCCTTTGATAAAAATTTTACCTTTTAGTTTTCCGTCAATATCTTTTACAACAGAAGGATCCATAAATGCATTTGCAAATTTTATGTCAGTATCGTCAAAATTCAAAAACAAATCAAGGTTTTCAGTATTGATTGAGTACATTCCGCCGAAATCAAAAGTTTTAGCTCCTCTATAATTCAAGTCTCCAGATAAAATGATTCGCTCGCGTAAGGCATTCCAATCAGAAAGCACATTGACATCACCAACTTCCTGACCGTCTAGTTTTAGGTCAAAAATGTTTGCATCTCCTTGATAAATCAAGTTTGTGTAGGGATTAGAGATTTTTGCCCAACCTGAAAATTTTCCTTCCACATTGACATCTAGACCCAAAACTTTACTAATTTCAGCTAAATCAAATCGTTGAATGTCTAATTTCAGCACATCTAAGTCATTATTAGAGAGGCAACCGTTTATTTTTATTAGCTGTTGATCTCGAACTAATTTAAAGTTCGTAACCATTAAATCCTTTTCCGTCAAAACGATGTCTGATGAATTGGCAATTTCCCAACGCAAACCATTTAAAGAGAAAAAGGAAGGACTTAAATTAAAGTTCAACTGATTGTTTTCGAGAATTACTGTTTTCCATTCAATCGACGAGTAATCGGCAGCATTCGGATTCCATGAAAGTTTAGAATCTAAATCGCCGTTTTTTCCTGTTGTTTCAAATCGAATTTTATCAAAACTCAAAGAATCACCGTATTTTAAAGTTGAAATATTGTAATCACCATTTATTCCAGTTTGCGTAATACTTTGCTTTACAACAATATCATCAAAGGTTAAATCTTGAAATTTTGCAAAACCTGAAGTTAAATCTAGGTTTAATATTTGATTAACGGAATGATAGTTTCCAGATAAAACAGTTCCTTTTTCAATTTCTAAATCAGGAACGAAAATGGTTAGAAATTCTGTTAAATTACCTGTTTTTAAGTTGAAATTGAAATCACTTAACTTGCGTTTGCTATCCAGTTTTTTCGTCACACCAACCGATGGAAAAACCAATGAAAGATCTTCAAGAAAATCGTTTAAAACAGTTTCATAATTGATATTACCCGATAAATTAAGTGCTAGAATGGAGCTGTTTAGATTAAAAACATCGTAATTCTTTTGGCGTGTTAAATCCAATTTAATAACAGGAACATTTAGTTCGTCACCGCTTTGCTGAAATTGCAGAAAGTTGGCTTGAATATTTCCAGAGATATTTTCAAGGGATTCACCTTCTAAATTTCCGGAAATTTGTGTCGAGATTCTTGAACTGTCTTCTGTCGAAAAATTCAATTCCCACAGATTAGCAAAATCCAAGTTCAAGTCAAATTGATATTTTTGTTTAGCGCCTAATGAAATATTTCCTGTGTATTCTAAATCAATATTGGGGTCTTTAATTTTTAAGTCAGCAAATAAATTATTGTCCATCAATTCGCCTTCTTGTACTAAAATAGATGAATAGGAATAATTATTAAAATCAAAGCGACTGAATTTTGCAAATAAATCATGCATTGCAAAGTCACCTTTTTCATTAATGCCTCCATTCAACTTCAGTTTTCCGTTAACAAGTCCCATTTGCTTATTGTCTAAAAACGCACCCAAATTAAAACCTGCTACATTCACAGCCATTGAATCTGCGTTTTTTGGTTTGAAGCTTAGAACGTCGTTTTTATTTTCAAACATCAAGGCTTGAAGTAAGTTCACTTCCCCCAAACCTGTTTTGGCGCTTTCAAAATTCACATTGAATTTTTCGATTGAACCCGTAAATGAAAAACGTGTTAAATCAATAAATTCAAATTTGGAAATTGGCGATTCAAATTTTAATGGTGCAGTTCCTTTTGGTAATTTAAATTGTTCTAAATCGGCAAGTGAAATGTAAGATTTATGTAAAAACGATGAGAAATTTGCACTGTTTCCATTTCGAAAATCGGGAAGATTTATAGTTCCTTGAACAAGGGTCTGATTCCCAATTCTTAAATCTAATTCTTTGATTATTAAGTTTTTGATTGGATTAACAACTTTTGCAGTCAAACGAATCTTATCCGTCATTCCTTCCATTGCACTTGCGAAGTAAGAAACATCCTTGAGCGATAAAACACTCGGTTGAATATCAATGTCAAACTTCACTTTATCTTCAAATGCATCAAATGCTGACCAATCGTTGAAAAGAAGATTTAGTTTAGCGAAAAATAAATTTGACTCTTGGGTTTTAAGTTTAAATTTTTTCAATTTAATTCCTTTCGAACTAAGGTTGACATCCGCTTGAAATTTTTTAGATTCAAAACCACACCTTTCTTTGAAGCGTAAATCCTTGATTGCGAAGTCGATTACATCATCTTTAATTTTAAGATTTGCTACTTCAAGATTTAATTTTGACAGTCTTATATGGTCGTAATCCAATCCAAAAGGAAGAATTTCTTTCTGTAAATCATCGTAGCGTATATCGAAATTTTCAAGTTTGATGGATTTTACGGTCAGAATTACTGGTTTGCTTTCGGACGGTGGAGCATCACTCGAAAAATAGTCAATTAAAAATTGAAAATTAAATTCGCCTTCTTTTTTTGATTTGTAAACCCAGGCAGAACCGTCTGCAAGAAGTACTTGTGAGACAACATAACTGTTTTTAGCAAAATTTAATTGGTCGAAAGTTACGAGAATTTCCTCCGTTGAAATTAATGTTTCACCTTTTTGATCTAAAGCTTTAACGCCTTTCAATGCAATTTTATCGAGGAAAATAATTTCTAACTTTTCGATGGTTATTTTTGCATTTAACTCTGCTGATAAATAGGTAGTTGCTTGCTGTGCTAAATAAGTTTGAAAAGGGGATGAGCGAATCAAAAATGCCAGGGAAATTATAAGAACTAAAAGCCATTCAAAGCTTATTCCGAGTATCTTTCCTACAATTTTTAGTAATTTCGCCATTCTTTCAATTGCAAATTTAAAAATCTTTTGGCTGCACACACAATTATACTTGGTATTGAATCTTCCTGCGACGATACATCTGCCGCAATTTTAAAAGATTTTGAAATACTTTCAAATGTGACTGCGAATCAATCAATTCATGAGCAATATGGCGGAGTTGTGCCTGAACTTGCTTCTCGTTCTCATCAGGAAAATATTGTGCCAGTGATTGAAGCTGCGATTAAAAAGGCAGGAATTGCTCTATCAGAAATTGATGCTGTTGCTTTTACGCAGGGACCTGGTTTGTTAGGTTCCTTGGTTGTAGGTTCCTCCTTTGCAAAATCTTTTGCTTTAGCTAGAGCCATTCCATTGATTGCTGTTCATCACATGAAAGCACATATTTTAGCACATTTTATCGATGATGAAAACAAAGAAAAACCAAGTTTTCCCTTTTTATGCCTGACTGTTTCAGGGGGACATACACAAATTGTGAAAGTGGAAAGTGCATCAAAAATGACAGTAATTGGTAAGACAATAGATGATGCTGCTGGTGAGGCGTTCGATAAAGCTGCAAAAATGTTAGGACTGCCCTATCCCGGCGGACCATTAATTGATAAATTCTCCAAAAAAGGTAATCCATTTGCTTTTAAATTTTCTAAACCACGTATCGAAGGATTAGATTTTAGTTTTAGTGGGTTGAAAACATCTATTTTATACACAATTAGAGATGCTGTTAAGTTAAATCCCAATTTTATAGCGGAAAACAAACTAGATTTATGTGCATCAATTCAGCATACTATCATTTTAATTTTAATGGAAAAAATTGAAAAAGCAGTTAAAGAAACAGGAATTTTCCATGTTGCGATTGCGGGAGGTGTTTCGGCTAATTCAGGGCTTAGAGCTGCTTTAGAGGAAAAGAATTTGAAAGGTTGGAAAACGTATATTCCAAAATTTGAGTATTGTACAGACAATGCAGCAATGATAGCAGTTACAGGAAAATTCTTGTTTGAAGAAAAACAGTTTGCTAATCAACAAGTTGCCGCTAAAGCACGAATGGACTGGTAGAAAAAAGCTTGTTAAAGTTCCTAAAAATTATTTTTCAAAAAGAACAACTAAAGCATTCTTTTGCTACATTCGATTATTATTAACTCTAAATCTAATTTGTAATGGAAGCAACACTCATCGAAAAGGAAGCAATTCCATCATTAACTTTTCACGACAAGTCAACAGTTAATCAGCACCCACAGCTTCTCGAACAAATAGAAAAAGCTACAATATTGGGTAATGCGCACAGAACGAAGGTTTCTATATATTTTCAAGATGACACAAGCATCAAGAAAGTAGAAACTACTATTTGGGCAGCAGGTACAAAATTTATTTGTTTAAAAGGAGGAGTTTGGATTCCAATCAGTCGTTTGTTAGAAATCAAAATATAAATGTATGCGTGCACTAACTACTACATTACTATTTTTAATTTCTTTTAATTATTTCGGTCAAAATCATGTCAAATGGACGTTCGAGTATGATGATATCAATCGAGCAATTGTTGCTTATGGTCACATCGATTCAACTTGGCACACTTATTCTATTAACAATAAAATGGGTTCTGGGCCTGTTCCAACTTCTATTTCTTTAGAAAAAAAGAAAGGGTATAAAGTTTCAGGAAAAGCACAAGAAATAAGTATTCCTAAAAGAGTTTTTGACCCAAATTTTAATGAAGATTTATTAATTATAGACATTATTTATATCGCTAAAGTTCCAATAAAAATTAAAAAGGAATCTGTTGTATCAGGTAAAGTTACTTATATGATTTGTGACGACACAAAATGTTACCCTCCAATAGACGTTCCTTTTTCTGTTAAAGTAAAACCCTAAATTTGAATGAAAACTCTTATTCTATCGCTCTCTTTCCTAATTGTAACTTTTCTTTCAATTGCTCAGCCTGTCGGATGGCAAGAAAAAGTAAAATGGTCTTTTAAACTCGAAAAAATTGACGACTCGCATGCAACAATTGTAGGTACGTCAAAATTATTGGATGGTTGGCACATATTTTCTGTTAATCATGACCCTGAAAAGGCTGATTTTACAGGCGTTCCTACAACTTTTAATTTAAAGTCAAATAAAGATTTTAAAGTAATTGGAAAGTTAAAAGATGGAAAAAAAGCTAAAGTTTTAAAAGATGATTTAGGAACACAATTGTTTTTTGAAGGAACAGGTGTTTTTAAACAAGAGATTGAAGTTTTAACAGATAAGCCTTTTAAAATTCCATTGGCTTATTCCTTTCAGATTTGTGACGAGGCAGGTTGTATCTTTCCTCCAGAACAAGAAGCAGTAATCGATGCAAGTGGATTTAAGCCAGTTTTAACAGCTCAAACCGAAGAACCCGAAGAGGCTTCAGCTACTGCTGAAAATTCTGCGCCAAATCCAAACAAAACGATTGCGAAAGAAAAAATAAAACCAGAAAAAAAGACTCCAAAGAAAGATTCCAACTTAGTGATTTTTATTGCTGGATTTTTAGCAGGTTTGATAGCTTTATTTACACCATGTATGTTTCCAATGATCCCTATGACAGTGACGTTTTTTACCAAACAGTCAAAAACGCGTAGCGAAGGTATTTTTAAAGCATTGGTTTATGGACTTTCAATCATTTTAATTTATGTTACTTTTGGATTAGTTTTCACAGCTGTAACAGGGCCTTTAGGTTTGAATGATTTGTCAACAAATGTTTGGATGAATCTTATTTTCTTTAGCATTTTCGTGCTATTTGCTTTTTCATTTTTAGGTGCATTTGAAATTCAATTACCTTCATCTTGGGTAAATAAAATGGACAAGCAAGCTGATCGTGGTGGGCTTATCGGAATTTTCTTTATGGCTTTCACACTTGGATTGGTTTCATTTTCTTGTACAGGTCCGATTATCGGTAGTTTATTGGTTGAAGCAGCAACTTCTGGTTCAGTAATTACTCCAGCAATTGGAATGACAGGCTTTTCTTTGGCTTTGGCAATTCCCTTTACTTTATTTGCAATTTTCCCAGGTTGGTTAAATTCGTTACCTCAATCTGGTGGTTGGTTAAACTCAGTAAAAGTTGTATTGGGATTGTTAGAACTAGCACTTGCATTGAAATTTTTATCTTCCGTAGATTTAGCATATCACTGGGATTTACTTTCTCGTGAATGGTTTGTTGCAATTTGGTTTGTATTATTCTTAATAATGGGTATTTACTTATTAGGAAAAATTAGATTTTCTCATGATTCTCCAGTAGAAAAGTTAAGCGTACCACGTTTTATGTTTGCTTTGTTTGCACTGACGTTTGCGGTTTATTTATTCCCAGGAATGTTTGGTGCACCTCTAAAAATAATTGATGGAATAGCACCACCAAGAACGCATTCTGAAGATAATTTCAGATATGTAAATGGAGGTTTGGAAACAGGAATTGTTAAGGATTCGATTTCGGAAAAATACATTTCTGAAATGCACCCGGTTGGTGATGGTTCAATTTTAGTTTTCCACGATTTAAAGATAGCGAAAGAGTATGCGAAAGCTAAAAACCTTCCTATTTTACTAGATTTTACAGGACACGCTTGTCAAAATTGTCGAAAAATGGAATCAACTGTTTGGACAAGCAGCGAAATTAGACCGATTCTTCAAACCAAAGTCGTAATTGCGTCCTTGTATTGTGATGATAAAACTCCTCTTCCAGCTAGTGAAGTACGCTATTCTGATGCAATTGGAGGTAAAATTAAAACCATTGGAAATAAATGGGCTGAATTACAAATTGTTCAATACAAAAGTTTTCAGCAACCACTATACGTTATGATTGACGCTGAAGGAAACGATTTAACAGAAGGAATTGGATATACACCTGATATACCGACCTATAAAAAATTCCTTGAAAAAGGAATAAAAGCGTTTAAGAAATAAATAGAATTTCATTAACAATTCGTTGATAAATACAAAGAGATAACCATAATTCAAGGAGTAAAATGAACTAAATTTGAATCCTTGAATTTTAATGAATTATGAAACTCTGTATTGCCGAAAAACCAAGTGTAGCCAAAGATTTAGCCGAAATATTAGAAGCTAGAACAAAGCGAGATGGTTATTTTGAAGGTAACGGTTACTGCGTTTCTTGGACTTTTGGTCACTTATGTTCATTAAAAGACCCTGAAGATTACAATCCCAATTGGAAATATTGGAAATTAGAGGATTTACCAATCATTCCTCAGCAGTTTGGAATTAAAATTAAAGATGATCAAGGAGTAAAAAAGCAGTTTGAAGTAATTAAGAAATTAGTTGCAGAAGCTGAAGAGGTTATAAATTGTGGGGATGCTGGACAGGAGGGAGAATTGATACAGCGTTGGGTTTTATTGAAAGCAAAATGTAAAGTTCCAATTAAACGTTTGTGGATTTCATCTTTAACAGAAGAAGCAATTCGTGAAGGGTTTAATAAATTAAAAGATTCAAAAGAATTTGATAATTTATTTGCAGCAGGAAATTCAAGGGCTGTTGGCGATTGGGTATTAGGAATTAATGGAACACGTTTGTATACAAGAAAGTTTGGTCAGAACAAAATGACTTTGTCAGTAGGAAGAGTTCAAACTCCAACTTTAGCAATGATTGTACAGCGCCAAAAAGAAATCAATGCTTTTAAGAGCGATGAGTATTGGGAGTTAAAAACGATTTATAGAGAAACGGAATTTTTGTGTCAAATCGAACGTTTGAAATCACAAGATAAAGCGGAGAAAGGATTAGAATACTTGAAAGATAAACCTTTTGAAATTACTTCATTTGAACAAAAAGAAGGAAAAGAAGGCAATCCAAGGTTGTATGACTTAACATCTTTACAAGTTGATGGAAACAAACGTTATTCGTTTAGTGCTGAAGATACTTTAAAACACATTCAAAGCTTGTACGAGAAAAAGTTGGTAACTTATCCGCGTGTTGACACTACTTATCTTTCGGAAGATTTACATCCTAAAGTACCTGGGATTCTGGGCAACTTACGAGACTATTCTAGATTTACAGCTGCTGTTCTTCAAAATCCAATTCCAAAATCCAAAACTATTTTTGACGACAAAAAAATTACGGATCACCACGCTATTATTCCAACAGGGGTTCATCCTTCTGGAATAACACCCGATGAAAATCGAATTTATGATTTAATCACACGAAGATTTATTGCTGTTTTTTATCCTGAATGTAAAGTTTCGAATACAACCGTTTTAGGTAAAGTGGATAAATTAGTTTTTAAAGCTACAGGAAAACAAATAATTGAACAAGGTTGGCGAATTGTTTATGAAGATTTAAAATCAGGAGCAAGTTCTGATTCAAAAGAATCTAAAACAAAGGAAGCAGAAGAAAAAATACTTCCCATTTTTACTGAGGGAGAATCTGGCCCACATTTACCAATTATTCACAAAGGAAAAACTAGTCCTCCGAAGCCATACACAGAGGCAACTTTATTGCGAGCTATGGAAACTGCTGGAAAAATGGTAGAAAACGAAGAGATGCGCGACATTATGAAAGAGAATGGCATTGGAAGACCATCAACTCGTGCTAATATCATTGAAACTCTTTTCAAAAGAAAATATATTGAACGAAAGAAAAAGAATATCATTGCAACAGAAACAGGAATCCAATTGATTGATGTTATATCTAATGAATTACTGAAAAGTCCAGAATTAACAGGTCAATGGGAATCGAAATTACGACAAATAGAAAAGGGCACCTACGATGCCCAAACTTTCAAAGATGAATTGTATAAAATGGTTCGTGGAATAACAGATGAAGTTATCTTTAAGAACTGATTTATTTCGCAGTTAAAAAGTAACTTTCTCCTGCACTTAAATGAGAATTTCTGTCTATTAATTCCAGATTTTTTGAAGTTAAAACCTTAACATCATAAACTATTCTTGTACTGACTGGATTTAAAGGTGTTAACATGTTGATTACAATTCTTTGTTTATCAACTTTACCTTTCAATGCTGGTAGCCAATTCCATGTTCCAGTATAAGTTAAATTTTCAACTGTTCTTGTAACAATTGAATCGTTCCCTTCAATTTTAAAATTAAATGACTGGTTTGGAGTAGATTCCTCTCCGTTTTCTTTAACGATTTTATCAACTTTCCACGTTTTGTCCGTCAATCTCTTTTCTGGAGATTTAAAGGATATAAATGGTTTTTCATATTTACCACATGAAGCTAATACGATAATTGCTGATAAGATTAGTAGAGTATTTTTCATAATTAGGATTTTTCGGTTCAAAATTAGTGATTTATTCTTTACATTTTGTTGGGAGCTTCTATTCCAAGTAATTTTAAACTATTTTTTATAATTTTTGATACCTCTAAGCTTATTTTTAAACGATTCATTTTAAGGAAATGGTCAGGTTCTATGTTTATTTTAACACTTTGATAAAACGAATTATATGTTTTAACCAAATCATATAAATAATTGGCAATCAAAGCTGGTGAGAAGGTTGATGCAGCCTCATTTATTATACTTGGAAATAAATTTAATTGTTTAATTATTTCAATTTCTTCCTGAGTTAAATCAACGTTTTGAAAAGATACATCCAATTCTCCAGCTTTTGAAATCAATGAACAAATTCGTGCATACGTATATTGAATAAAAGGTCCTGTGTTGCCGTTTAAGTCAATTGACTCCTCAGGATTAAACAACATTCTTTTCTTTGGATCAACTTTAAGTAAGTAATATTTTAAACCGCCCATTCCAATTTGATAATACAAATGCGCTCGTTCATTTTCATTCATTCCTTCCAAGTGACCTCTTTCTTTCGTCATTTCAGTCGCTTTTTCTATCACATCCTCCATTAAATCATCAGCATCTACAACTGTTCCTTCACGTGATTTCATTTTTCCCGTAGGTAAATCTACCATTCCATAAGACAAGTGGAAACAGTTTTCAGCCCAGCTATATCCTAATTTCTTTAAAATCAAGAACAAAACTTTAAAGTGATAATCTTGCTCGTTTCCAACGGTATAAACCATTCCATTCAACCGTGGGAAGTCATTAAAACGATCTATTGCTGTACCAATATCTTGTGTCATGTAAACAGCAGTTCCATCTGAACGAAGTACTAATTTTTCATCTAAACCTTCATCTGTTAAGTCAATCCAAACTGAACCATCTTCTTTTTTATAAAATACACCTTCTGTTAAACCTTTGATGATTTTATCTTTTCCTAATAAGTAAGTTTCAGATTCGTAATATAGTTTATCAAAATCAACCCCCATCATTTTGTAAGTGGATTCGAAGCCTTCATAAACCCAACCGTTCATAGTTGTCCATAGTAAGTAAACTTGTGGATCTCTAGCTTCCCATTTCACCAACATTTCTTTTGCATCTCGCAATAGAGCAGTTTGGTTTTTTGCTAAGTCTTTGATTTTATCATCAATTGCTTGGATTGCTTTTTCGTCTTTTCCTTCTTTCGCTTTCTCGAAATTTAAATAAGCGTTTTTAGTTTCTTCACTGAAAGAATCAAAATTACCAGTAGACCATTGTTCAATTAAAGTTTTTGCTTGTCGATTGAAATGTTTGTCAAATTCAACGTAATATTTCCCAACAAGTTTGTCGCCTTTTAAACCAGTATTTTGAGGAGTTTCTCTTTCGCCTTTTTCATTGAATGGGGAAAATAATTCCCAAGCTAGCATGCTTTTACAAATGTGAATTCCGCGATCGTTGATGACTTGTGTTTTTATCACCTCGTGACCATTCGCTTTCAATATTTCAGAAACAGAATAGCCTAGGAAAATATTACGTAAGTGCCCTAAGTGAAGAGGTTTATTCGTATTTGGTGAAGAATATTCCACCATCATCGTTGGTTTAGAATTTACTGGTGTAAAACCAAAGTTTTCAGTTGATTTGATTTCCTCCAAACAATCAAGCCAAAATTTATTAGAGAAAACAAGATTTAAAAAACCATTGACAACTATGAATTTTTCAATTTCAGGAAATTTTGCTTCTATAAACGTTCCAATTTTTGTTCCTGCTTCAATTGGAGAGCATTTCAATAATTTCACGAACGGAAAAACAACCAAAGTTAAATCACCTTCAACGTCTTTTCGCGTTTGTTGAAATTGAACTTGATTATCTGTTAAAGTTGTGCCGAATAACTCGACTGCATTATCAATTAATAATTTTTTAATTTTCTCTTCCATCACTTTTGCTCGATTACCCCCATTATATCTTCAATAATTTCAAATGCTACTTCAGCCATTTTATTTTGTTTTTCATCTAAACAAGGATTAACCTCCACTAATTCAAATGCAATTGTTTGTGGAAAAGAAAGACATCCTTTTAGTATTTCTGTTGCTTCGGCTGGAGCAAGACCATTTGGTACTGGCGTTCCTGTTCCGTGAGAAGTTAAATCTGGATCCATAGAATCCACATCAAATGATACATATATAAGGTCGCAATTTGAAAGCTTGTCTTTTATTTGATTTACTACAGTTGAAATTCCGATAGAACGAACTTCATCAACAGTAAAGTTTTTTATCCCAAGTTTGTTAATTAAATAGTTTTCTTCTTTTTCTGTATCACGAACGGCAATAAATACTAAATCTTCTGCTTGAATGGAATTTGATTTTAATTTATTCCACATGCTTACTGTTTCTAAATCAACTTCATTTCTTTTACATTCTAAGTTGTCAATACCCAAAGCTGTTGCCAAAGGCATTCCGTGTAAGTTTCCTGAAGGAGTGGTATAAGGCGTGTGTAAATCAGCATGGGCGTCAACCCAAATTACACCCAATCGCTTGTCGGGATGAGCTGCTTTTATTCCTGCAATTGTCGCACCAGCTGAACAGTGGTCCGCTGCAATAACGAAAGGAAATTTATTTTTACCCAAAAGAGTAGCGATTTCTGTTTGAATATTTTGATAAACGTCAACCATTCCGTCAATTCGCTTTGCAAAAGGAAAAGGAGTTGGAAAATCTAAAAGCTCGTTAAAAATAGGTACGATATAAGGTTTGTTTCGATTAAAAAAATCACTTTGCTTTTTTCTTGCAGCTGTTATAATGGCTTGAGGACCTAAAGAAGCCCCTCTCGTTCCAGCTCCGATTTCAGAAATATTGAGAATAAATTCAATTTTGTTTGTCATACAATCAATTTTGTAAGAATTTAGACAAAGATAAAATTAATTGTGAAAATAGATTTTGACTTAAGCTATTGCAAGCTAGAAATAAATCATTACTTTTGCACCCTTATTTAATAATTTAATTTATAAACACTATGAATTCTTACGAAACTGTTTTCATTTTAACTCCCGTTTTGTCTGATGATCAGGCAAAGGAAGCAGTACAGAAGTTCGAAAGTGAGATTGCTGCATTTGGTGCAAAAATCAAACACTCTGAGAACTGGGGATTACGCAAGTTGGCGTATCCAATCCAGAAAAAGTCTACCGGATTCTATTTTTTAATAGAATTTGAAGGTGAAGGCGATGTGATTGCAAAATATGAATTGATGATGAAACGCGACGAAAGAGTATTGCGTTTTCTTACAATGAAAATGGATGTTGATCACGTAGCTTATGCTGAGAAAAGACGTTTAAAAGCTGGTAAATCCGCAACTGTAGCTTAATATTAACCCAAAAAAAACATTAAAGATGTCAAACGATATTCGTTACCTAACCCCAATTAATATTGATATTAAGAAGGATAAATATTGCCGTTTCAAAAAGAGCGGAATTAAGTTCATCGATTACAAGGATCCTAATTTCTTATTGAAATTGATCAACGAACAAGGAAAAATTCTTCCTCGTCGTATCACTGGTACTTCAGCTAAATACCAAAAAAGAGTCAACAAAGCGATCAAACGTGCTCGTCACCTTGCGATTTTGCCTTATGTTGGTGATATGTTGAAATAAGCCTATTGTTGAACTTAAAAGACTAAAAATATCATGGAAATTATCCTAAAGAAAAATGTAGATAAGCTTGGTTATGCAAACGAGCTTGTTAATGTGAAGCCTGGTTATGGACGTAACTTCTTGATTCCTCAAGGTTATGCTGTATTGGCGACACCAAGTGCGAAAAAAGCACACGCTGAAATTATGCGTCAAAAATCACATAAAGAAGCTAAAAACCTTGCTGAAGCTCAAGAATTAGCAACTAAAATTGAAGGTCTTACTATCACTATCGCTACAAAGGCTGGTGAAAATGGTAAAATCTTTGGTTCTGTTAGCACTGTTCAATTAGCTGAAGCTATTCGTAAAGCTGGTTTTGAAATCGATCGTAAATCTTTAAAAATTAAAGACGAGCCGATTAAAGAAATTGGAACTTTTGAGGCTGAAGCTAATCTTTACAAAGGTGTTAAACAAGCATTCAAATTTGAAGTTGTTAGTGAATAATAACACACGATTTTTAAAAAGAAAGTCTGGAAGTAATTCTGGACTTTTTTTTTGTCCTAATGTGGAAAGTGTTTTTAACCTATGAATGCGTATTTTTACAAACCCAACTTCAAACTAAGAATTTTGAAATCACTTTTCTTTTTTTTATTCGCCATTTTTTCCTTTCAACTAGCAGGGCAAAATACACTTGTTTCGCAAGGTACAGCCTTTGAAGGAGAACCTTATTTAGCGGTTGACCCTCAAAATCAACAGCATCTGGTGGCGGCATGGATGGGATTTCAAATAGGAAATAAGGTTGTTATAAAATCATCCGTTTCAACGAATGGCGGAATTACTTGGACAACTCCAACTTGGCAACCTCACGTTGTTTCAACTTACTCTTCTGCTGATGTTTCAGTGAAATTTGATCGAAATGGAAATGTATTCATGTCTTACATAGATTATGACAATGAAAATCACTCGGAAGGTAAAGTAGTAGTTCGAAAATCAACCGATGGTGGAATAACTTGGGGAAATGCAGTGGAAGTATTATCGCTTTTAGATTGTCCAAATAAGTTATGTATCGATCGTCCGTGGATGGCAATTGATTGTTCGGGTGGTGCTTTAGATGGAACGATTTATATTTCCAATATGAATGCGAATCAGCCAACACTTGTAACTCCACCTTATAATCCGTACGTAACAGTGAGTACCGATAATGGTGCTTCGTTTGCTCCGCCTGGTTTTTTAGATACTTTAGGTTTTTTATCAGGTCCCTCAGTCGCACAACCTATGCCTTCACCAACAGTAACAAGTAATGGAAAATTTTATGCAATTTATCCGAGTTATGTTCCTTCTCAAAGTCCGTTCGCTCGTTTGATTTTGGCAAGTTCAACTACGGCATGTGTGGATGTGAATCATCAGGTTGCTTATCAAAGTGCAAGTCCTTTGTTAGCTAATAACACAACAAATTCTTTATTGAAAACGGGGTATTTACTCAAATCTAATCCCAATGATGCCAATCATTTAGCCTTTTTCTTCCTTTCGGATGCTGATGGTGATGCTGACATTAAAATGATGGAAACTACAAATGCAGGAACAAGCTGGTCGTCAATTAAACGCATCAATCAAGACTCAATTGCCAATGGGAAATTACAAGATTTGGTTTGGGCAGATTTTGACAACGATGGCGATTTAGTTGTTTGTTGGAGGGATAGAAGAAATGCTTCTGGTTCGACATATAGTGTTCCAACAGAAATTTATTGTGCGGTGAGAAAGAATGGAATGTCAAACTTTGAACCTGATTATAGAATCTCTTCCCAACAAGTTGATCACAATGTTGTTTTAGAAGATAAAGGGAATGATTTTATGAATGTTTCTCTTCACAACGATACTGCTTATGCTATTTGGGGAGATGTTCGTTCAGGTTCCTTGAAAATCTATGTTAATAAATGGAATATTAATTCACAAAGTTCAAATCTTTATGAAGTATATACTGAAAATGAGCAGTTGCTTTATCCCAATCCAACGGACAATTTAGTCACTTTACCTGAAACTACTTTGAATTCAGAATACTATTTGAACACCATAAGTGGGAAAATCATTGAAAAAGGTGTCTTAAAATCTCAAACTTATGATTGTAAGCGTTTGGACAATGGAAATTACTTCTTTAAAATCGTAAGTAAAAATGCGGTTTCTGTTTACAAATTTCAAGTCCAACATTAAAAATCAACTATGAAGTATCTAATTATTGTTCTTTTTTCAACCTTTTTACTACAAAATTTAAATGCAAAATCTCGTTTCGTTCGAGTGGTTTTTAGAAATGATGCAGCACGTGAAGCTTCTATTGTTTGGGATCAAAATCGCGGTGAATTTTTAGGTTTATACATCGATACAGTTGAACCAAGTGTGAATCGTTATCGAACTTCTTATCAATTGACATCCAAAAATAATTTGCGCGGGATGAAGAATTCAATAGTTCGATTATCGAATTTAAAACCAAACACAAGGTATTATTTTACGATAAAAGATACAGAAGGCTTTGGTCAAACTTATTATTTCTCTACTGTTTCCGATAATCCAAATGATCGACTTTCATTTATTGCAGGTGGTGATTCTCGCGACAATCGGGTTACTCGTCAAAAAGCGGATAAATTAGTTGCCAAGTTGAAAGCGCATGCTGTTTTATTCAATGGTGATTTTACAGGAATTGATATTGAAAAACAGTGGAAAGAATGGTTTTTGGATTGGGAAAATTCAATAGATACAGATGGAAGAATTACCCCAATGGTTGTTACAAGAGGAAACCATGAACACTCCAATAAAGTATTAGTTTGTTTATTTGATGTTCCTCACAAAAAAGTGTTTTACAACACAACTTTCTGTGGTAATTTATTGAATTTAGTTTCCTTAAATTCTGAAATCCAAAAAGTGGGACCACAGAAAATATTCTTGCGCAATACTTTAGCCGAACATGCTTCTTTTCATTGGCAAATTATGCAGTATCACCGTCCAGTTCGTGCGCATGTAGCAAGTAAAAAAGAAATGCAGACGCAATACAAAAACTTCGTTCCTCTATTTGAAAAACACAAAAATGTGCGTTTGTGCTTGGAAAACGATTCGCATACATGGAAAGTTACTTGGCCAATCGTTAGCAGTAAAGATGCTGATGCCGACGAAGGTTTCAAACGCGACGATGCGAAAGGAATCGTTTACGCAGGAGAAGGAACTTGGGGAGCACCATTGCGTCCAGCGG
This sequence comes from Crocinitomicaceae bacterium, assembly GCA_044350515.1. GTDB lineage: Bacteria > Bacteroidota > Bacteroidia > Flavobacteriales_D > Crocinitomicaceae > UBA952. The sequence goes on from JBILHL010000016.1 coordinate 23,815, forward strand.
ATGACAAAAAATCGTGGACACGTGATGCAGAAGCAATCAATCAATTCAATTGGATTTTTGTTTCCAAAGAGAAAATTGAATTAAGAACGGTAAAATACGAAAACGAAGCGGAAGTAGCGTCACTTTCAGAAAGAAATCGTTTTCAAATGCCAAAAAACATTGAACTTTACGGTCCTGTAAACGGAACGTTAGTAGAGATTTTTCCTAGATAGTTTACTTCAAAAAAAAAATGAAATTGTTTGTATCTTTTAAGTTGATAAAAAATACAACTTTGATGAAATAAATTAACTTTGTAGTAATGAGTGATTACATTGTTTCAGCTAGAAAATACCGTCCCCAAACCTTTGATACAGTTGTTGGTCAAAAGTCAATTACGGGTACATTGAAAAATGCCATTAAAATCGACCATTTGGCTCAAGCATTTTTGTTTTGTGGTTCACGTGGAGTTGGAAAAACTACCACTGCGCGTATTTTAGCCAAAACAATCAATTGTTTCAATCGCACTGAAAACATAGAGGCTTGCGACCAATGCGATTCATGTATTTCTTTCAATACTGGTTCTTCACTCAACGTTTATGAATTAGATGCCGCATCAAATAACTCTGTGGATGATATTCGAAATTTAATTGACCAAGTGCGTGTTTCTCCGCAGTTAGGAACGCACAAAGTGTATATCATCGATGAGGTTCACATGTTATCACCACAGGCGTTTAATGCTTTTTTGAAGACTTTAGAGGAACCACCTAAACATGCTATTTTTATTTTAGCGACAACTGAAAAACACAAGATTATTCCAACGATTCTTTCGCGTTGTCAGATTTTTGACTTCAGTAGAATTCGTGTAAAAGATATTTCAGACCATTTAGCACAGATTGCAACCAAAGAAGGTATTTCGGCAGATCCGGAGGCATTACATCTAGTGGCAATGAAAGCAGATGGTGCTTTGCGTGATGCGCTTTCCATTTTTGACCAAATTGTGACTTTCGCAGGAAATACAATTACTTACAAAAATGTACTTGAAAACCTTAATATTCTCGATTACGAATATTATTTCAAAGTTGTTGAAGCAGCAGAAAAAGAAGATATTCCATCCGCTTTATTGATTTTGAATGACGTTTACGAAAAAGGCTTCGACGGTCATAATTTTATTACTGGTTTAGCTGAACATTACAGAAATCTCTTGGTTTGTAAAGATGCTCGAACTGCTGCGCTTTTGGAAGTTCCTGAAGTGACGCAACAACGATTTATGGAGCAAGCAAAACAAATTGATGCTTCGCGAATCATGCGTGCATTGAGTGTTGTCAGCAAAACGGATGTGGACTACAAAGGATCTAAAAATCAACGACTTTTAATTGAAGTTGCCTTATTGCAGCTTTGTTCTTTAAAACAAGAGCAAGAAAAAAAAAATGGCTAACTGAACCCGTTGAAATCCTTCCTTTTCCCAATCAAACTTTAAGAAAGAAAGCAACGCCAGCCAAAACTGTTGCGCCGATTCCCATTTCAATTGTTCCTCAGGAGGTTAAACCTGTCGTTTTGACTGCTCCTGCAGGTTCTGTAGATGCTTCTCATATTTCAATTAAGAAAATTTTAGAAGATCAAAACAAGAATGAACCATCGATTAGCAAGGAAAGTACGCTTCGAGAAAGCTTTACGCAGGATCAATTAAAAATGTTTTGGAAGCGTTTTGCTTTTCAGATGAAAGAAAGTAGCATGGAAACATTCTATAACGCACTTATTAAAAGAGAGCCTGTTTTTATCAATGACGAAACCTTTGCAATCGAGGTGGATAATACCGTTCAAATCGATTATATCAACCCATTATTGAATGATTTTGTTTCTTATTTGAGACAGAATTTAAAGAATTTTTCAATCAAAGTAGAATTGAAATTGACTGATGATCCGATGAAAGAGGTAAAATACCTCACAGGTAAGGATAAATTTGCAGCGATGGCAAGGAAGAACACAAATCTTCATAAGTTGAAGAATTTATTTAATCTGGACATCGAGTTTTAAGCTTATGTTCAGCCTTGAAAAATTCAGTTCGTCAGATGAAAATCTCCTTCAATTTGTAAGCGACTTTTTAGCAGAATGGAGTAGGGAAGAAGCTTCTTTTGTAGTTTTATCCTCTGGTTCGACAGGAAAACCTAAGTTGATAGAGCTTACTAAAGCTCAAATGGTACTTTCTGCCCAAAAAACAAATCATTTTTTTCAATTCAATACGGAAACTAAAGCGCTTTTGTGTCTTTCTTTAGATACAATTGCTGGAAAAATGATGTTGGTGCGTGCGCTTGTTTGTGCTTATTTTCTTCAAGTTGAAAGTCCAAGTTCAAATCCTTTGAAAACGATTTCTGAACCAATAGATTTTTTGGCAATTGTTCCCTTGCAGCTTGAAACAATTTTAACGGAAACGCCTGAGAAATTAGACTTGGTTAAAACCATAATTGTTGGTGGTGCGCCCGTTTCGGATAAATTGAAGCAACAACTCAAAGCAGTAAAGAAAACCGTATATCAAACGTATGGAATGACTGAAACGGTATCACATGTTGCTTTGAAAAAAATCGGTTTTGAAGAAAGTCCGTTTTACCAGGCTTTGGATGGGGTTACTTTCTCGCAGCAAAATGAGAATTTAGTTGTTCATTATCCAGCGCTTTTATCAGAGCCATTGTTGACCACAGATCTTGTTCATTTGAAAGATGCATCACATTTTGAGTGGATTGGAAGGGCTGATTTTATCATCAATAGTGGCGGTGTGAAGTTAAATCCTGAGTCGATTGAAGCAAAGTTGGCAGAAGTAATTTCTGTGCCATTTTTTGTGAGTTCCTTGCCAGATGACTTGTTAGGAAATAAATTAGTGTTGGTTTTAGAGTCTACAGAAGCAATGGATTACTCGAAGAGAACATTTGAATCCATTCTAACGCGCTATGAAATTCCAAAAATGCTCACAATTTTACCTACATTTGAAAGAACAACTAGTGGAAAAATTAATCGCAAAGAAACGCTTTCAAAAATTCTAGCCAATGATTGGAAACCGATTTTATGATATTCTTGGTTTACCTTTTGGTGCAAGTGAACAACTGATTAAAAAACGCTACAAGGAATTAGCGAAAAAATACCATCCCGATAGGAATCCAAGTCCTGATGCGAATAAACGATTCATTGAAATAAATGAGGCTTATATTTATTTGCTATCTAAAGATAAGATTCCAGCTAAAAGTTTTGAGGAACAGCAAAAGGAAAGGGCTGAAGAAGAACAGAAAGCCTATCGTGAAAAGGCATGGAAGTATGCGCGTGAAAAGAAAATGCGCGACGAAGAGGAATTGCTAGATTTTTATCGTTCCTTGCGTAAAGGCTGGTCGTGGATTGCGTTTAAGTCGGTTGCGATTCTGAGTGGGATTATTTTAGTTGTTATGCTTATTGATTTTTTCTTGCCCACACAAGCAATACCAGAGGTTGTAACGGAGTATTCTGATGATATCTATCACAGCGTTGGCGGTAATGAAATAAGTTTGATTAAAACAAAATCTGGAAAAAATCTGTGGACAAACGAGTATTTCAATAAAGATTTTAATTACAATCCTTTCTTTGTGTTGGAATCGAGTCAGATTTTTCAAAATCCAATTAGAGCAAAGATTTACTCAGGAAATGGATATTTTGAAATTCCGATTCATTTCACCGTTTATTGGGCGCAATTTGTTTTGAGTCCGTTTTTACTTTTCCCGATTTTTATGTTTTTCTATAAAAAAGACGATGCTTTTTTCGTAATCGGACATTATTTGACGAGATATGTTTCTGGGGTTTTAGTTAGCTTGTATCTTCTCACGGAAGATCGATGGTTTCATTTAATAACAATCGGAATTTTTTAATATGACAAAAAAACAAAAAGCAATTTACGTAATAGAAGAGTTGGAAAAGTTGTATCCTGAAACGCCAATTCCTTTAGATCATTCTGACCCATATACCTTGACCATTGCTGTATTGCTTTCGGCGCAATGCACAGACGAGCGCGTCAATAAAATCACTCCGATTTTGTTCAAAAGAGCAAATAATCCTTTTGACATGGTAAAATTGGAAGTTTCTGAAATTCAAGCAATTATTCGTCCTTGTGGCTTGTCACCAAAAAAAGCAAAAGCTATATGGGAATTGTCTCAAATTTTGATTGACAAATACATGGGTGAAGTACCACAAAGCTTTGAGCAATTGGAAGAATTACCAGGAGTTGGTCACAAAACTGCTTCTGTTGTGATGTCGCAATCTTTTGGTTTTCCAGCGTTTCCCGTTGACACCCACATTCACCGTTTAATGATTCGTTGGGGATTAACATCTGGGAAAAATGTAGTGGAAACGGAGAAAGACGCTAAAGCCTTATTTCCAATAGAAAAATGGAATAAATTACACTTACAGATTATTTTCTACGGACGTTCGCATTCTCCTGCACGCAGTCCAAAATTAGCGATGGATTACATCACAGCAACTATTGGAACAGCAAAGGCGAAAAAAGAATTGGTTTAAATTACGTTTGTGATTTTACTTTTTAATGTTTGTAAGGGAAAAGCACCACTTTCTCTCCATAGCACTTCCCCTTTTTTGAACAACATAAAAGTAGGAACGCCTCGAATTTTATAAATATCCGCAATTGCAGGATTTTTGTCCACATCGATTTTGAGAATTCTAATCTTTTCTCCCATGTCTTTCTTTAAACTGTCTAAAACAGGATGCATAGTTTTACAAGGACCGCACCAAGTTGCGTAAAAATCAACCAATGTTGGTGTCTCTGAGGCTACGATATCTTTAAATTTTCCCATAGTGCAAAGGTAGCTAATACCAGATTGTAAAATGTAACTTGGGTAACTTTGGAGTCTTTTGTAATTTTTTTAAAAAGCCTAACTCCTTTTTCTCTTTGGTTTTCCGTATTTATCCATCATTGCTTTTTTGTGGTCGTAGCGGACATTTACTTTTTTGTTTTTGGCTTTTTTCTCGTGAAATGCAGGACCAACTTCATCAGGTCGCTTTAGCTTTACAAGTTTTCCTGGCATAACGACTTTTGGCTTTTCAAATTCCAATAATTCGCTAGAAAGTTCAACCGTTTCGGGAATAGCAAGAAAAGGAAGTTGTTGTTGCATTAACTCTTCAATAGCTCCTAAGGTTGCGCTTTCATTTTCCGTAACAAATGTTATTGCATTACCATTTTTGTCTGCACGACCAGTTCGACCAATGCGGTGAATGTAATTTTCAGGAATTTCAGGAATATCGAAATTGATAACATGACTCACATCAGAAACATCAATTCCTCGAGCAATCAAATCAGTTGCGATTAATATTGAAATTACACCAGCTTGAAAATTAGCAACCGTATTGAAACGGAAATTTTGAGCTTTGTTGGAGTGAATTACACCTACTTTTTCGCCAAAAACGCTTTCAATTTCCTCAAAAAGTAAATCAGCTAAGGTACGCGATGAAACGAAGACCAAAATTTTTGAGGTTTCGCTTGTATTTTTAAGTAAGTGACTTAACAACTGAACTTTGGATTTGAAATTCGGAACGCGGAAGCCGATTTGATCTATTTGTGTTAAAGGTGTGCCCGAACGAGCTGCTTCAACACGAACAGGAGCAGTAAAATGTGCATCCAAAAATATACTAACTTCTTCTGATAGAGTAGCAGAAAAAACCATGTTTTGACGCTTTGTAGGTAAAAAATCAAAGATGCGCATTAGCTGATGACGAAAACCTAAACTCAAGGTTTCATCTACTTCATCGACAACTAATTTGCTTACTTTTTTAAGTTGCAATGAACCATTTGTTGCTAAATCAAGAATTCTTCCAGGAGTTCCAACAACAATATCTAAACCTTGTAAGACCATTGCGATTTGTGTGTTCATATTTGTTCCACCATAAACGCCACCAACAGCAACATTCATATAAGTCGTCAATTTTTCAATTTCAGAAACGATTTGTGTAACCAATTCACGTGTTGGAACAATAATCAAAATCTGCGGATGAGGTTCTTTCGAAAATTTCCACATATTCAAACAGGGTAGGAGGTAAGCGAGTGTTTTTCCAGTTCCCGTTTGGGCAATTCCAATCGTATCTTGACCAGACATCATCACGTTGAAACTTGCTGCTTGAATGGTTGTAGGCGTTTCATAGCCTAAATCATCTAAGGCGTTCCAAAGTTGTTTTTTTAAGTTTAAATCGCGAAATGTCATGGAAAATTTTCTGCAAAGCTAAGGAAAGAATGCCACTTAAGGTGATTTAGCGATTTTTAATTGATTTTCAAGAAGTTTGTATTATAATTTTTCACCCTTTTCTTTTTTAGTATTTGGAACTTGGAAGGTAAAGTTAAGCATCGTATTTCGATATAGTTTTCCATTGTTGAGAACAGGTCTGTTGAAATTGCTTATTACGCTTACCATAAATTTTTCATTGAAGGTATAGCCTGCAAAGAAAGAGAATCCATTACCAATTAATGAAGTTCCAAATTGGAGTTTTTTGTAGTAAGCTGAAACCCCAAGAACAGTTCTCAATTGATTATTTGCTCCAAAATTAATCAGTGGTGTAATTCGCCAGTTTTCATTAATTCGGAAACGATATTCGGCAAAAAATCCAAGTGAATAGTTTAACATCATTGTATCATTAAAAATTCTGATGTTCGGTTCATTCATATTATAAACTGAAAAACCTGCTCTCCATTTTTTACCTTCCAACACAAGTCCAGCATTTAACCCAACAAATCTGTTTGAAATAGTTGAAATGGAATCTTGATTACTTGAATTATAAAGGCCATATTTGTTAATGTTTGCTCCAAATCCAACTGACAAATTTATCTTTTTAGTAAGGTGAAAAGTATAATTTGCGTCCAATTTATGATTCTCAGATCTAAAGTATTTTCCAATGTATGAATTTGTTCCAATTCCAAATTGAAAGTTTTTTACAGCAAGTTTATTGTAATTGAATATTTGTAAGCGAGGGTTTGAAATTTTACCATTGACAAAGTTGTAATCGATATTTAAGGTCGTAGTTGAAAGGAATTTTTCTTGAATTCGCGCTGCTGGATTGGAATACAAAACCGTATTTTCTAAGTACGAAATGGACTGTCCAGAAGCGGTAAGTGGAAAAAACAAAAGGAATTTAAGTCCAATTTTTCTCATAATTGTAGTTTTTGATAAGACTAACTGAGACTCGAAAAGTTACAATGAGGTAGTAACTTAATATTTTGTTAGATTAACCTAACTTTTTGCAATGCAAATTAGTTAGATTAATCTAACTTTTATATATTTGTACACGAAAATCACCAAACCACTATGAAAATAAGTTACTTAGCTTTGTTGCTATATATTTGTACAGCGTTCAATTTGAAGGCACAACAGGCAGAAATAAGTGGTAAACTACTTACAAGAGATAAAAAACCAATTGAATTTGCATCTGTTGGTTTGAAAGAGTCAAAGTTTTTCACCACTTCAAAATCTGATGGTACTTTTACCCTAGCTGCAATTCCTTATGGCGCTTACACCTTGCGGATTAGTGGTTCAGGATTTGTCTTAAAGGAAATTCCAGTTTTGGTGGATAAGCCTTCAATTGATTTGAATGAAATTGAATTGGAGGTTTATACCGTTAATTTACCAACTATAACTGTTAAAGTAATTTCAAAGAAATTATTGGATAAAGAAAATCCGGTGGCGATTTATATTGTAAACGAAAAAACAATTGACCGCACTTCTGAAAGTAATATCATTGATGTCTTAGCGAAAAATACACCTGGATTAACGAGTGTAAAATCTGGCCCAAATGTTTCTAAACCTTTCATTAGAGGCTTAGGTTACAACCGCGTTTTAACCTTGTACGATGGTATTCGACAAGAAGGACAGCAATGGGGAGACGAGCACGGAATTGAAGTCGATGCTTACGAAATTCAAAATGCAGAAGTGATTAAAGGACCTGCAAGCTTGATGTATGGGACAGATGCTTTGGCTGGTGTGGTGAGTCTTTTTCCATACAAACCCAAGTTAAGAAATGGGGTAGAAGGACGCTATGTTTCAGAATTTCAAAGTAATAATTTATTGATTGGTAATGGCTTGAGGTGGAGTATCGTGAAGAATAATTGGTCATTTGCGATACGAAGCTCTTGGCGATTGGCAAGTAATTATCAAAATGTAATCGATGGAAAAGTGTACAATACCAATTTCGATGAGAAAAATATTTCTTCGATTCTTGGTTACACAACAGAAAAATCAATTTTTAGTTTAAATGTAAGTTTTTACGATAACCGACAAGGGATTCCTGATGGAAGTAGAGATTCGTTGACACGTCAGTTTACACGACAAATTTTTAATGGCGCTGATGATATTTTAGAGTTACGACCAATTGTTTCAGATGCAGATTTGAATTCGTTTAAAATTGCTCCGATTCACCAACATATTCAGCATTTCAGAATGTATTCACTTGGCGATTTTAAACTGAAAAAAGGAAGTTTGGATTTTTCTTTGGGCTTTCAACAAAATCGAAGAAAGGAATTTAATCAACCTGAAACGCCTGATTTGGCAGGGCTTTCTTTGCGATTGAACACAGCAAATTATCATTTAAAATATAGTTTTCCAGTTGTCAAAAATGTGGAAACTTTTCTCGGAATGAATGGTGTTTATCAATTCAATGAAAATCAAGCTGCAACTAGTTTTACAATACCAAACTATCAACTTTTTGATGGTGGAATTTTTGCATATTCCAAATGGAAAAAGAATAAATTTTCGATTTGTGGCGGAATCAGAAATGATATTCGAAGCATCCAATTCTCCGATTTTTACATTCAAACGGATTCGCTTACAGGTTTTGATTCACAAGTTTTTGGAGCTGACACAAGTGGCGCCAACCTTCAATTTCCTGGTTATTCAACACTTTTTCAAGGATTGTCTGCAAGTTTGGGAGTTTCCTATTTCATCAATCAAAAATGGAGTTTGAAAGCAAACATTGGTAGAGGTTTTCGTGCACCAAACATTACCGAAATTGCTTCCAATGGTTTGGATCCCGGCGCACGTTTAATTTATTTGGGTAATCGAAATTTTGATTCAGAGTTTTCTTTACAACAAGATTTGGCGCTTTTGTTTACCTCAAGAAATGTGACTGGGGAGATGAGTTTATTTAACAATAACATACAGAATTTCATTTATTTAGCCTTAGTTGCTGATTCAAATAACCAACCTTTAGTCGATGCGCAAGGAAATAGAACCTACCAATACAAACAAGCAAAAGCACAACTTTATGGATTTGAAACGTGGGTAGCTTTTCACCCTGAAAAATTAAAAGCGCTGACAATAAATGGAAGTTTTAGTTGTGTTTACGGATTTAATCGCGAAGAAAAATACCGCAACCAAGGAATTCAAGGCGAATATCTGTCACTAATTCCACCAGCACGTTTACTTATGAATGCTGCCTATTCATTTGAGCTAAAAAAATCAGTTGTTCAATCCATTCGTCCTGCTTTTGAATATGAATTTAACGCACGCCAAAATCGTTACTTAGCCGAAAATAATTCAGAAACAGCAACAGCGGCTTATTCTTTGTTCAATTTTCATTTGTCTATTGAATGGAAGTATTTAAAATCGAAGACAGGACAAATCCAATTTCAAGCAAATAACATCTTTGACACTGCTTTTCAGTCGCATTTGAGTCGCTTAAAATACTTTGAAAATTATCAACAAACACCTAATGGTCAGCGTGGTATTTTTAGTATGGGAAGAAATTTGTGTGTGAAATTGATTTTAAATTTTTAGAAAAAGGTTAAAATCAACAAATGATTTTTTAAAGATTAAGGTCATTTTTTATTTTGATTCACATCGCAACATTCCATACTTGGTTGAACGTGTGAATTTTCCATTTTTACTTTTGGACTGATAAAAGGAATTCCTAAATTCAAGCCACGTGCTATAGTTAGTAAGGCAGCAATCGTTATAAAATAGGGTAGGAGCTTGTTCAGGTTAGATTTGTATTTCGCATTGATACTTTGCATAAAGTAAGCAAAAATTAGCATCACTGGAATTGTTCCTAATCCAAAGAAAGTCATTGAGAGAACCGAAACGTATAAATCTCCTGTACTCAAGGCATTCATCAAACCTAGATAAACCATTCCACAAGGAAGTAAACCATTCAACATTCCAAAGAAAAAAGGGCTGAAGCTAGTTTTGTTTTGATTGAGTTTTGAAAAATTTCGAGAGACAAAAAGTCCTATTTTATTAGAAAACTGCTCGATAAAAAGTAATTCTTTGAAGTAAGGACTCCAAGCAAAAAGGAGCATCAGCATTCCTAATACAATACTGATGATTTGAATGGAAACGAAAAGATTTATACTTAAGCCGATAAGTCCAACAATCAAACCTAAAATAGAATAGGTTAAAATTCGACCAATGTTATAGATTAAAACTCCAAGGAAAATGGTGAATTTGTTTTTTCTATTGACAGGAATTATCAATGTTAGTGGTCCACACATCCCAATACAATGGAGATTTGAGGTTAACCCAATGATTAATCCTGTCAATAAAACACTTATCATTCAACGATTAGTTCTTCAACCTGTTCGTATTTTTTTCCTTCAATTTCGTAAGTAATTACCATATCATAGTTTCCGTTTTTTAAGAATTTAACGGGAACAGTTGAAGGAACAGAACCAATTTTCACTTCGCGATCCAATGCTTTATCATTTGGACGTGAAAAGCTAATTTTTACATTTTCAGCAAGTCTATTTTCTTTAAAAGCTATTGAAAGCAATTTATTTTCAATTTTCACAATTGCTGGGTTTTGAATATCCATCGCCAATTGACGTGCATTGATGATTTGTTGAAAATTTTTGTCTTTCAGGTAATAATCTTCAGTGGTTAGTTCAGATCCTTTTGAGCTTAATACTACCACAAGCGAGAGGATGAATACCATAAAAAGCACCATTCCTGCAATAATTCCGTTTCTAAATCTCATATTTTCAATTATAAAAGTGGACCAATAAATTTTGTATCAATGGTTTCAATTAATTCACCATTTCCATATACTTCAATTTCTATTTTTTTCAACCCGTTGTCTAGTTTACCATTTTTTACTTTCACTAAGATGCGTTCGCGCACTTGTTTTCCACCTTTCAAAAGTATTTTTTTAGCTACTTGCTCAACTGAAACAGATGGATCGTTTGATTTAAACTTGATTTTGATATCGTTTCTTGTCTTATTCAGTAAGTTGACCTCATAAATGTTACTTATCGTTCCATCGTCCATAACTTGGTAGGTTGTACCTCTTTGGCGAATGATATCCGTTTCAAAATCTTTACGAGTAAACAAAAGAACGCTCAAGGCGATGATTAATCCTGCAAGTAGTACAGTGTATGAAATCACCCTTCGAGTCCATATAAATGGTGTTCTATCTTTGATGCCATTTTCTGAAACAAAGCGAATCAAGCCTTTTTCCAAACCAACAGATTCCATAATATGGTCGCAAGAATCAATACAAGCCGTACAGTTAACACATTCCAATTGTGTTCCGTTGCGAATATCTATTCCAGTAGGGCAAACGTGTACACACTGATGACAATCGATGCAATCCCCTTTAGAAGCTTCTTTTCTATCTTCTCCTTTTCTGAATTTTGCTCTACCTTCACCACGTACAGAGTCATAAGCAACAACCATTGAATTTTTATCGAGTAAAACTCCTTGAAGTCGACCGTAAGGACAAATTGTTGTGCAAACTTGTTCTCTCAAGAAAGCAAAAACCCCATAAAATACGCTTGTAAAAATGACAATTGCAATTAAACCACCAATGTGTTCTGAGGGATTAGAAATTTGAATTTTGAATAATTCTTCAGATCCAATGATATATGCTAAGAATGTGTTAGCAATAAGGAAAGAAATAACCCAAAAAATCAAATGTTTAGAAACACGCTTAAAGATTTTTTCCTTAGTCCAAGGTGCATTGGTTAATCTTTTTTGTTCTGTCCAATCTCCATCAATCCAGTATTCGATTCTACGGAAGAGCATTTCCATGAAGATTGTTTGAGGGCAAACCCAGCCGCAGAATAATCGTCCGAAAATGATGGTGAACAGAATAACGAAAACCACACCAACGATAATCATTAACGCGAACAAATACATGTCCTGCGGCCAGAATACTTTGCCCAAGATGACGAATTTTCTTTCAATGATATTGAAAAGAAGCATCGGCTCACCAGCAATCTTAATATGTGGCGCTCCAAAGAGAAGCGCCATCAAAAAGTAACTTACAATTTTACGTTTATTGTAATAGGAACCTTTTGGTTTTTTTGGAAAAATCCATACGCGTTTCCCTTTCTCATCAACCGTCGCTATGTGGTCTCTGAATTCTTCGTCTTGCACACTCATTTTACAATAAATTTAATCCTCACCAATCACCCGCTCGTACCTCAAAAGGAGGCACACTTTTAAGCTAATTATTTATTTTTCAATAATATCTCCCTGTGGTTCTTTTCCTTTTACGCTTGGCAATGAAAGTACATAAGAAGCAACTTGTTGTATTTGAATTGGGTTCAATTTTGATGCATGTTCTGGCATACCTGCTGGTCTACCTTTTTTCACACTATAGAAAATATCCTTCACGTCAAATCCATAAACCCAATTTTTATCTGTCAAGTTTGGACCAACGTCACCTTCACCTTTTGCTTTGTGACAAATCGTACAGTTATTGTCGAAGATTGTTTTACCAGCTGCTAAATCTGATTTTTCTGTCATCAAAGTTGCATTAGTTTCATCAACGTTCATTGCCATTTTAGAAAGGTAAGCATCAATGTCTTTTTGAGCTTGTTTCATTTCTTTTTCATAAGCTTTAATTTGTAAATCAGAAGTGCCAAGTACGTGATAATTAATTAAGTAAACGAAAGCGAAAATGATACATGCAACGAATCCCCAAACCCACCATGGTGGTAAATTGTTATCTAATTCTTGGATACCATCGTACTCATGATCCAACAAGATTTTATGTTCTTCTTCAATTGGAACAGCATCTGTTAGAATAGCATTGATTTTAGTGAATGTTTCCGCTACAACCGGTTGTTCTGCAGTTAATTCAGCTTCTTTTTTCGTCATTGCAACCATTTGATTGAATAAACTTCTCAAGTAAATTACAACAAACAGTAAAATAATATTGATTGTCAATAAACCATATAAATCCATGTTTTCAACCAACAACCAAGGACCGTCTTTTTCTCCTTCACCAGCTCTTATAAATGTTAAAGCCGAAGCATTAAATGAAGAAAATAAAGCGCCAACAGTAAGAATAATCGCAATCATTGTTGTATTGGATTTCTCTGCCACTTTTTGTTTGAAATAGTCAGATTTTACAAATACGATTATAGAACCAGAAAGAACAATAATCACAACAACTAAAATCACTGTTAAGAATAACAACCAATTGAAAACTGTTAAATTGTATTTGTAATCAACTTTTACAACGGTTGCAGAAACAGCTGTTGTATCTGACACTGCACTTGTAGCTACTGGTGGAGCATACGTTTCAATATACTCAAATATTGCATCAACTTCTTCTTTAGAAACATCTTGTGCAGGCATTGCAGTTGGACTATAGCCAGCAATATCTTTTGCTAATTGACTTTTTCCTGAAGCGATCAATGCAGTAGAATTACTAATCCAAGCATATAAGTTTTCACCTTCTCCAGCGTCTGCCCATTTTTGTTTAACTCCTTTTAATTTCGGTCCAGTTAAATTTTTGTCGATTTGGTGACATGTATTACAACGTGATTTAAAAAGTTGCTCCCCTTCCTGTGCAACTGCATTTGATGTATTGCCTAATGCTGCAACAATCAAAATATATATCCAATTTTTTGCAAAGTTCTTCATCCTACAAGTCTTTAATGTTAGTATCGATTTTGTCGTTTAATGGTAAATCGCTTAATTCAATTACGTGTGCTTTTGACATTTTTGTAACTCTAAGCACAACTATAATAAAGAATACCACGAAAATGAGTAATGAAAATAGCGGGTACCATTCTACACTCCCAATACTTTCAAGGTTATATTTTATAAATCTTAACATGGCTTTATTTATTAGGTACTTTAACTTTAATATCTGTTCCCATTCGCTGTAAGTAAGCAATCATTGCGATGATTTCTTTCTTCTCAATCTCTTTGATTTTAGCTTCTTTATTAACTCCTTTTAATGCTGATTTAGGAGTGTTTTCAACGATATCAGTTGCTATTTCATGCGCTTGTTTTTTCAAGTCTTTCATTGCTATTTTGTCGTATCCTTTTGGATAAGGAACACCTAATGTTTGCATTGCTCTGATTTTTCTTTCTAGTAATGAAACATCCAAATCATCGTCGTGCATCCATGTGTAAGCTGGCATAATTGAACCTGGCGAAACAACTTTTGGTCGATACATGTGTTGGTAATGCCAAATATTACTTCTTAATCCACCTTCACGTGCTAAATCTGGACCTGTTCTTTTTGAACCCCATTGGAATGGGTGATCGTAAACGAATTCTCCTGATTTTGAATATTCACCGTAACGAACGGTTTCAAAACGCAATGGTCTAATTAATTGAGAGTGACAATTGTAACAACCTTCTCTGATATATAAATCACGTCCTTCTAATTCAAGTGGACTATATGGTTTTACCGTTGAAATTGTTGGTACATTTTCTTTAACAATAAGGGTAGGAATAATCTCAGCGATACCACCAATAGCAACAACCACTAAACTTAAAATCATGAATTGAATTGGTTTACGCTCAATTACTTTGTGCCAGTATTCACCTTTTTGTGCAACATGTAAGTTTTTTGTTACTGCTGCTTCAGCATCTTCGTTAGCTAATAAAACACCTGATTTTGCAGTTTTAACTAAGTTATAGAACATCATAATTGCTCCAACTAAGTACAATAAACCACCCAAAGAACGTAAGTAATAGAAAGGTTTTAATTCATTAACCGTTTTTAAGAAATCTGGGTTTGTTAACGTTCCATCTGGATTGAAATCTTGCCACATTAATCCTTGCATGAAACCAGCGATATACATTGGAATTGCGTAAAGAATAATTCCTAAAGTTGCAATCCAGAAATGTTGGTTAGCCATTTTTGTAGAATACAAATTTGTTTTATAGATTCTCGGAAACAACCAATACAATAAACCAAATGTTAACATACCATTCCATCCCAAACCACCAACGTGAACGTGAGCAATTGTCCAGTCAGTAAAGTGAGAAATAACGTTTACGTTTTTCAAAGACAATAAAGGCCCTTCAAATGTTGACATACCATAACAAGTTAAGGCAACCACCATAAATTTCAACATCACATCATCACGTACTCTATCCCAAGCACCACGTAAAGTCAATAATCCATTTAACATACCTCCCCAAGATGGAGCAATCAACATTACAGAGAAAACAACACCTAAACTTTGAGCCCAATCAGGTAAAGTAGAGTATAATAAGTGGTGAGGTCCAGCCCAAATGTAAATGAAAATCAATGCCCAGAAGTGGATAATTGAAAGTCGGTAAGAATATACTGGACGATTAGCCGCTTTTGGCACGAAATAGTACATCAAACCTAAGTAAGGCGTGGTTAAGAAGAATGCCACCGCATTGTGGCCATACCACCATTGAACTAAGGCATCTTGCACACCTGCATAAACCGAGTAACTTTTCAAGAAAGAAACTGGTAATTCAAATGAGTTGAAAATGTGCAACATGGCAACAGTAACAAATGTTGCGATATAGAACCAAATAGCAACGTATAAATGCTGAACGCGACGCACTAAGATGGTTGCGAACATATTAAAGCCCCAAACAACCCACATTACTGCAATTAAGATATCAATCCACCATTCAAGTTCTGCATATTCTTTTCCTGAAGTAATTCCAAAAGGTAAGGTAACAACAGCACAAACGATAATAAATTGCCATCCCCAGAAATGGAAATAACTCAATTTATCACTCCACATTCTTGTTTTTAAAAGACGCTGCAGTGAGTAATAAACTCCCATGTAGATTCCGTTTCCTACAAATGCAAAAATCACTGCATTCGTATGCAATGGTCTTAAACGTCCAAACGAAAGGAAACTAAATCCTAAATAATCGTTGTAAAACTCTGGAAATGCAAGCTGTGTAGCTATTATTAATCCAACCAACATTCCAGTTACGCCCCATATTACGGTTGCGTATGCAAAATTCCTTACGATCTTATTGTCGTAACTAAACTTTTCTACTTCCATCTTTGTCTTCTTTTATTGTTAGTTCTTCATCGAAAAGAATGCGTATAGATGGCGTGTAGTCGTCGTCGAATTGACCACTCTTTGTTGCCCATAAAAAAGACACTAAGAAGAAGCATGCAATAAATAAACTTACAACTAGCATTATGTATATCATTCCCATACTGCAAAATTCGATACTTCGCACCAGATGAATTATGATACCTGTTTGCTTAAAAATTGACTTTTGTCAGGTTTTAATTGAATTACCATTTTTGTTAATAGATGTGAAATATTTAAATTGAAATGCACAGTTTTAAAGTGCTTTGATTTCAAAAAAATAGTCCTAATTTTGACAACTAATTATTTAATTCAACATAGCATGCAACTGTGGAATACATTAAATAAGGAGGAATTAGAAGCTCATTTGCGAACGGTTGGACATAAATTTGTCACTATTTCTTTTTACCAATACGCAAATATTGCTCATCCTCGCTTATTCAGAGATCATTTGTTTTTAATGTGGTCAAAGCTCGATATCGTAGGTAGAACTTATGTCGCTAAAGAAGGAATCAATGCACAAATTGCAATCCCTACGGAAAATCTCAGCCAATTTCGAGAAGAATTGTATCAAATCGATTTTCTAAATGGTATTCGTTTGAATTTTGCTGTAGATGATTCAGAGGCAGAATTTCCGTTTTTGAAGCTTAAAATCAAAGTACGAGATAAGATTCTTGCAGATGGTTTAAACGATGAAACATTTGATGTTACGAATAAAGGTAAGCATTTGAATGCAGAAGAGTTTAATCAATTGACCAATCAACCTGATACAATTTTAATTGATTTCAGAAATCATTACGAGTCGGAAGTTGGTCATTTCAAAGGTGCAATTTTACCAGACGTTGATACTTTTAGAGAATCGCTTCCATTTATTGAAGAGGAGTATCTGAAAGGTAACGAAGACAAAAATATCGTTATGTATTGTACTGGAGGTGTTCGCTGTGAAAAAGCATCAGCCTGGTTTAAACATCGCGGTTTTAAAAATGTCCATCAATTAGAAGGTGGAATTATTAAATATGCCAATGATGTTAGTGAGAAAGGTTTAGAGAATAAATTTATTGGTAAAAATTTTGTTTTTGATGAACGAAGAGGAGAGCGAATTTCTGATGATATTATTGCTGTTTGTCATCAATGTGGAGAACCAGCAGATACGCATACGAATTGTGTAAACGATGCTTGTCATTTGTTGTTTATTCAATGTGAAAGTTGTAAAACTAAAATGGAAAACACCTGTTCAGATGATTGTTTACATACAATCCATTTATCATCAGATGAACAAAAAGAATTGCGAAAAGGAAAAGAAAACAGCAATAAAATTTTCAAAAAAGGCCGTTCAAATAAACTGAAATTCAAAATTAATAGCGCTAAGCCTTTGAGTTTAATTGAGGGTTTTACCAAGACGTAATTTAAAGAAATTAAAGTTAAAAGTGACTTTAAACCGTCTGTTTTTAAATCGTCGGTTTTTTTTCAAATCTCAAAAAGCAGTTTTGTAATTGTCAAAAAATTGTTGAAGGTCATTTACACCGCTTTTTTTCTTTATTTTTTCTTTTAATCGACTAATGTACACATCCACGTGTGATTCATTCATTTTTCTACTAATGTAAGCGGATGGTTTTCCGTAGAAATATTTCATTTTGAGAATGAGTGCATCGCGCTTTGAAAGTAATTGCAACAAATCATTCATTGCTTGATGGAGGTCTTTAGCATTTTGTAGATCGTATAATTCAGAACTATCGGTAGATTCGTCAGTAAAGTGAAGTCGAATTACTTCGGATTTTTCTTCAGAAATGAATTTGAGTTGCTTTTTACCATTTCGTTTTCTGATTTCAGAAATACAATAGTTAGTAGTGACAGTTCTTATCCAAGCTTTTGTGTCGAATAAATTGGCAGATTCTGAGTAAAATTTGCCAATTTGTTGATAAAGAAAAATAGAAAAGTCTTGGTAAATGTCTTTCACGTCTTCACCTTCAAATTTATCACGAATTAAGAAGTAAATGAATTTTCCATAGCGATTCATTACTTCATTAAAAACAGCTTCTTGTAGTTGTTTATCCATTAATTAAATGGGTACTTTGTTTTCCTATTAAAAATTCTAATCCATCTAAATCTTCTTCCAATTCATAAATAGAATGTGTCTGAATTTGGGTTAAAAAAGATGTTAAAATAGCGATAGCTTGATTATATTGTTTTCTTAAAAGTAAAACTTGCGTATCATTTTTTTTCAGCTTGTAAATAAATTGGGCCAATTCTTTACGAATGTCTAAACTCGTCATTCCCATAGGATATAACCAAAGATGAATCTCATGAAATGAACGCTGCGTGTAAAGTTGTGTTTCCAAAAGAGCACAACAAAATGCTTGATATAAAACCTCTGATGGATCACCAATGATTAACTGAAATGATGAATTTAACTGATTATTTTGAATTAAACGCACAAACTCTGTTTTCAAGCATTCATAATCATATTCGCAGCTAATTGGAACTAAATTTGAATCTATTAAGAGTGTATTTTTTTCCTCAGAAAAGGGTAGGGAAGCACTAAAACTCAAATGAGAATAGGAGATTCTTTTCTCCTTTAATTCCATTAATTCGCTGATTTTAGCCGCTCTATTTCCTAGAAATAATAGCTTTTGGTTGAGGTTTGAATGCATAAGTTTATTTTTTCAAACGTAATTTCAATTGTGAATATAACAAATTTCAGTGAATTTTTATCATTTCAGTCGTTAATTTTTAAAATAGTTAAATTTGATTTACAATTTTTGAAATGATTGATTGGTTCTGTTTTCACCATTTATAAATCCCGTATCTTTGCGCAAAATATTCTAAATGAAAGTTTATAACAGCATCCTTGAAACTATTGGAAATACGCCTTTAGTTCGTATCAATAAATTAGCCGCAGACGTTCCAGCTCAAGTTTTCGCGAAAGTGGAAACTACGAATCCTGGAAATTCAGTAAAAGACCGCATGGCTTTGAAAATGATTGAAGATGCTGAAAAAGCTGGTTTGTTGAAACCCGGAGGAACTTTAATCGAAGGAACTTCTGGAAATACAGGGATGGGTTTAGCCTTGGCTTGTATCATTAAAGGTTATAAATTGATTTGTGTGTTGAATGACAAGCAATCAAAAGAGAAAATGGATATTTTACGTGCTGTTGGTGCTGAAGTGGTAGTTTGTCCTACTGCTGTTGAACCTACTGACCCACGTTCTTATTATTCGGTTTCAAGAAGATTAGCAACGGAGATTCCTAATTCTTGGTATGTAAACCAATACGATAATTTATCCAATCGTCAAGCGCATTACGAATCTACAGGTCCTGAAATTTGGGAACAAACGGAAGGAAAAGTAACCCATTTTGTGGTTGGTGTTGGTACCGGTGGAACAATTTCAGGTGTTGGAAAATACTTAAAAGAGAAAAATCCAAACATTAAAATTTGGGGAATTGATACCTATGGTTCCGTTTTCAAAAAGTACAAGGAAACTGGCATTTTTGATGAAAACGAGATTTACCCGTACATCACTGAAGGAATTGGTGAAGACATTCTTCCAGCAAATGTTGATTTTGATGTGATTGACTTGTTTGAAAAAGTAACAGATAAAGATGCAGCTGTTTACACGCGTAAATTAGCACGTGAAGAAGGAATTTTTGTAGGAAACTCTGCTGGTTCAGCGATAAAAGGTTTACTTCAATTAAAGGATAAATTAACTGCTGATGATGTAGTAGTTGTATTATTTCACGATCACGGAAGTAGATATATAGGAAAAATATTCAACGACGATTGGATGCGTGAAAGAGGTTTCTTAGATGAAAACATCATTACAGCTGGAGATTTAGTTGCAAAACACGCTGACAAACCACTCGTTTCTTTGTATGCTGAAGAATTGGTTTCTCACGCCATTGCTAAAATGCGTAATTTCGGAATCTCTCAAATTCCAGTAATGAAAGACGGTAAATTCGTTGGTTCTGTGGACGATAGCCACGTTTATCAAGTGCTGGTTGATTCACCAGAATTACGCGATGCTCCGATTTCTTCCATTATGGGTGCACCATTTCCAGTTGTTCAACAAAACACAACAATTGAAGACATTTGTAAATTAATCAATAAGCAAACGCCAGCTGTTTTGGTTGAATTAGCAAACGGAAAATTTCACATCGTTTCACGCTACGACGTTATTTCAGCTAAATCTTAATGGAAAAACGCACATTCGTCGATCAAATGGGACGAAGTGTTGAAGTTCCATTTCCGCCAAAGCGAATTATTTCTTTAGTTCCTTCTCAAACTGAATTGTTGTATGATTTAGGCTTAAAGGAGGAAGTAATAGGTATCACTAAATTTTGCATTTATCCAGACGAATGGTTTCGGAACAAACAGCGAATTGGAGGTACCAAACAGCTAAAACTTGAGGAAATCATTGCTTTAAAACCTGATTTAGTAATTGGTAACAAAGAGGAAAACACAAAAGCCGATATTGACTTTTTAATTCAAAACAACGTTCCTGTTTGGATGAGCGATATTTCCACGTATGAAGAAGCTTTAGAAATGATTGAACAAATCGGAAAAATAGCTAACAAAGAAGCGGAAGCAAACGATTTATTAAATAGAATTGAAACCAATTTTAACAAATTAGGAACGATTTGTGAAGGAAAAAGCGCCTTGTATTTTATTTGGGACGAACCTTCGTTTGTGGTAGGAAAATCAACCTTTATTGATTCTTTGCTGTCTAAAATAGGTTTTGAGAACACGTGTAAACTAAATCGTTACCCTGATTTAACGGAATTAGAAAATCCCAACCCAGATTTCATTTTTCTAAGTTCTGAACCTTTTCCTTTTAAAGAAGAGCACCTAGAAAAGTATCAAAAACGTTTTCCAAATGCGAAAGTGATGTTAGTTGATGGCGAACTTTTTTCTTGGTATGGTTCACGAATGGAATTAGCACCTGCTTATTTTGAAAGTTTGATTTAGTTTTTCAAAACTTTTATTAAAAAATTGCTTTAAAAAGCGCAAAACAAGCTATTCAAAAAAAACCTTATATCTTTGATTGAATTTCAATTTATAATACGTGAATTTAGCAATTAATTGGTCCGTTGATTCTGAGATAATCGATGGTTTTCGTACCCCAAATCTTTACGGTCTTCTTTTCGTTTCGGGTTTAGTTATAGGATATTTCGTTGTAAAACGAATGTTTAAAAAGGAAAATGTTCCGAATGAAATTCTCGACAAGCTTGTGATGTATGTTGTTCTTGCAACTATTGTTGGCGCTCGTTTAGGTCACGTTCTGTTTTATGGTCCTTATTATGATACTGTGGTGAATGGACAGGTTGTTGAACGAGGATATTTCTCTCACCCAGAAGACATTATTAAGGTTTGGGAAGGTGGTTTGGCAAGTCACGGAGCAGCAATTGCGATATTAATTTCCTTGTATTTGTTCTCAAGAAACGTAGTTAAAAAACCGTTTCTATGGATTTTAGATCGTATTTCTGCACCGATTGCAATTGGAGGAACATTTATCCGTTTGGGTAACTTAGTGAATCATGAAATGGTGGGTGATATTACGACTGTTCCTTGGGGATTCCGATTTAGAAATCATGATTTTGACAAATGGACAGGAGTTTGGGAATCAATTCCTGTAAGACATCCAGCGCAATTGTATGAAGCAATTTGTTACTTTATTTCCTTTCTGATTTTGTTGTTTTTATACTGGAAAAGAGACCTTTGGAAAAAACCAGGTTACATTTTTGGGTGGTTTTTAATCTTCATTTTTGGCTTTAGATTCATCATTGAATTTGTGAAGTTAGGACAAACTGCTCGCGATTCAGTTTATGCGATTAATACCGGACAAATGTTGAGTATTCCTTTTGTTTTAGTTGGTGTTTACTTGATTTTTAGAGCTGTTCAAAATAAATCAGTGACAAGTGAAAACTAGAATTTTAATCCTTACACTCATTATTTTTGCTTTTTTTTCATGCGAAACGGAAGCTCCTAAAAAAGAAACTGAAAAGCCAAAGAAAGTCGTAGCACAAGAACATGAATACAAACCAGAGATTATCACAGGAGTTGAACGCATAAAAATTGGTGTTGGTGAAGAAAAAGAGGAATCGAGTATTTCTTATGCTTTTTATAAATTGTCAGACGAAAGTTTTAGATACGAAGAAGAAATCAATGATTATTTAGCAAAATCCATTACAACAGAAATGGAAGAGCAAAGTAAACCAAAAGGTAAAATTGAACTTTCTCCGGCGCATTTTAAAGCAATTTTAAAAAACTTCAAGACAGAATTTGACAATTATGGAGAAGATATTCCTTGGAGTTATTACGACTCAACCTTTATTGATGATTCTTTTGAGAAATTCGTACAAGTTAAAACCACAAATTATATGTTTACTGGTGGGGCCCACGGAAATGCTTACTTGGCAAATGTATTGTTTAGCAAGGAAACCGGAGAAATACTCAAACTAAAAGATTTTGTTTCTGATAAATCTAGATTAACCAAAATCGCAGATAAGTATTTTAGAAAAGTAGCAGAAATTGGCCCAACGGACGATTTAGAAGAGGCTGGTTTTTGGTTCACGAAAGGATTTGAATTGAATGAAAATTTCTACTTTAAAGGAAGTAAAATGGTATTCGTTTACAATCAATATGAAATAGGACCTTATTCTATGGGAATAATAAATGTTGAAATTCCTTTGAGAGAAATTAATTCTATTTTAAAAATGGATTTAAAACGAACAAAATAAAAGACTTAGTGTTAAAATGACATTTAGTGTAATATTTTAAATTGATTGTTATATTTGTCAACTGAAAAAGAAAAAGAGCTATGGCAGAAAAAAAAGCTTCTACAAGCAAAAATTTAAGTAAATCAACACCCTCAAATACTACTAAATTTCCAAAAGAAGTTTACGTAAAATGGTACAAAGACATGTTACTCATTCGCAAGTTTGAGGAAAAAACAGGTCAATTATACATTCAACAAAAATTTGGTGGATTTTGTCATTTATACATTGGACAAGAAGCAATCGTTGCTGGTACAGCGAGCGCTTGTCGCCCAACAGACAAACACATGACTGCTTATCGTGACCACGCACATCCAATTGCACTAGGAACAGATCCTCGTGTATTAATGGCTGAATTATTTGGTCGCTCAACAGGCTGTTCTAAAGGGAAAGGTGGTTCGATGCACTTCTTCGACAAAGAGAAAAACTTTATGGGTGGACACGGAATTGTGGGTGCTCAAATTGCAATGGGAGCAGGAGTTGCTTTCGCTGAAAAATACAATGGAACAGAGAATGTTGCTTTTGTTTCAATGGGTGATGGAGCTGTGCGTCAAGGTGCTTTGCATGAAACCTTTAATATGGCGATGATGTGGAAACTTCCTGTGGTGTTTATCATCGAAAACAATAATTACGCAATGGGAACTTCTGTTGAACGTACAACGAACGTTACAGATTTATCTAAAATTGGATTGTCGTATGAAATGCCTTCCAAAATTGTAAACGGAATGCGTCCAGAAGATGTACATGATGCAATTTTTGAAGCTGCAGAAAGAGGTAGAAGAGGGGACGGTCCAACTTTATTGGATATTCGTACTTACCGTTACAAAGGTCACTCGATGTCAGATCCACAAAAATACAGAACGAAAGAAGAAGTGAGCGATTGGATGGAACAAGATCCAATTGAACATTGTTTGCAAGTAATCAAAGAAAATAGTTGGTTATCTGAAAAAGAAATCGAAGACATCAGTGTTTGGGTTAAAAAAGAAGTGGATGAGTCAGTTGAATTTGCAGAAAATTCGCCTTATCCCGAAGCACATGAATTATACGAAGATGTATATATTCAATCTGATTATCCTTATATTAAAGAATACTAAAAAGAAAAAAATATGGCTGAAGTAGTTTACATGCCGAAATTGAGCGACACAATGGTAGAAGGTGTTGTCGCTGCTTGGAATAAAAAAGTTGGTGATGCAGTAAAAGAAGGAGAGATTCTTGCTGAAATTGAAACCGATAAAGCAACGATGGAATTTGAATCATTTTTCGATGGTGTTTTATTACACATTGGTGTTGAAACAGGAAAATCAGCACCCGTAAATTCAATTCTAGCAATTATTGGTCAAGCAGGTGAAGATATTTCTGGGATTTTAGCTGGCGCTGCAAGTCCTGCACCAGTTGCTGTAGCGACGGAAGAACCTAAGGCAGAAGCACCAAAAGCTGCAACAGTACCAAATCCAGCACCAGTTGCCGCAAGCCCAGCACCGAAAGTTGAAGCACCAAAAGCTGCGCCTGTAGCAAATAATACAAATGGTCGCGTGTTTGCTTCTCCTTTGGCAAAGAAAATTGCAGAAGAAAAAGGAATTGACATCAATGCAGTTGGTGGTACAGGTGAAGGTGGACGTATTGTAAAACGCGATGTGGATCATTATACTCCTTATTCTCCAGCTGAACGTCAACCTGTTTCTTCCTCTTCAGTTGCTGGTATAGAATCTTATACAGACGAGTCTGTAAGTCAAATGCGTAAAACAATCGCAAGAAGATTGGCTGAAAGTAAATTTACAGCTCCTCATTTCTATTTGACGTTGGATATCAATATGGAAAATGCAATGGCTTCTCGTAAGGCATTGAACGCTATCGAAGGTGTGAAAGTTTCATTCAATGATATGGTAATCAAAGCGGTAGCACATGCGTTGAAACAAAATCCAAATGTGAATAGTTCTTGGATGGGTGATTTTATCCGTAGAAATGAGCATGTTCATGTAGGTGTTGCTGTAGCTGTGGAAGATGGATTATTAGTTCCTGTTGTTCGTTTTGCAGATACTAAAGGATTGTTGCAAATTTCAGCAGAGGTAAGAGAATACGCTAAGAAAGCAAAAGATAAAAAACTACAACCAAGTGATTGGGAAGGAAATACATTCACTATTTCAAATTTAGGAATGTTTGGAATTGAGTCTTTTACTGCAATTGTAAATCCACCAGATAGTTGTATTTTGGCAATTGGCGGAATTAAAGAAGTTCCAGTTGTGAAAAACGGACAAGTTGTTCCTGGAAACTTGATGAAAGTTACGCTTTCGTGTGACCACCGAGTAGTTGATGGTGCAACAGGTGCAGCATTTTTACAAACGTTTAAACAATATATGGAAAACCCTATTTCTATGTTATTGTAGGAATAACGAATTTACATACCGAAATTAAAAGACTTGTAGCAATACAGGTCTTTTTTTTGTGTTTAAAGCATTATAAGCAGTTCTGGATTACAAATAGTAAGGCCTTAATTGCTTATTGAGTTTTCTTTAAATCACACCAAATTATAACATTTATATTAAATAAAGCAAATGGTTAATACATTGTTAAGTTTTAACGATAGTTTTAAATATAAATCTACATTTGCACTGTGAAAAATTGTGTCTTCCATAAATGCATTCTTGTTGTTGCAGCTGTTTGTCTGTTCTTCAATAGTATTGGATTTCAACATGTTTCTATTGAGCCTCGAACTTTTTCCAAGCTTCAGCCAACTGAAGTTTCAAATGGTGAAGAGATAAAATCTTCTATTTTGGTTTCTTTTATTGATTCTGAAGAACGAAATTTCGAATTTGAAAATGAAAAAGATACTGAAGAAGGTGGAGGTAATGATCATTTAATCGCATTCCTTGAACAACAATTAATTGCTGTTTATATTAATGATTTCAATGAAAATTCAATTGAGAATCAAAATATAAAACACGCTCATAGCCTACCACTTTACATTCAATACGAGAATTTTAGACTTTAGAATTTACATTCAACTTTAAGTAAAATACTTAGTTACGAATGTAAAATTTAATTTATGAACACAAATAAGACTTTTCATCTAGCGGAAGTTGTTCATCACCTCAAACATTTTTTACCAGCGCAAGCCCCATTAAAAGATTTTATTCACCACAATACGCTTCATGCTTTTCAAAGTGAGAACTTTCACAAAGCATTGAACAAGGCAAATAAAATTTTCGGTTACAAAACGTATTTGCAAATTGAGGAATATCGACAACTTTACCATAAAGGGAAAATAAACAAAGAAATAGTAAAGCGATTTATTCCATCAGAAAATCAAGCGATTTGGATGGATAAATTACTGAATCAAAAATGGGATGAAAGTAGTGTCCCTCGTTGTGGCTTGCTAAGAAATCAGTGGAAAGAAAACTTCCATATCGATTTAGATTCTATGGTGCATCCGATTTTGTTTCGAATCGTGAGTAGTTACCTCGATCAAGGAATTTCAATTTGGAACTTTCCTGTTCATCACGTTGGTTTCTTGGAAGCGATTGGTATTTTAGAATCAAATGGAAATGTTAGTTTTTTTAAAACCAAACGAGCTAAAGCTTTATTGGCTGAAAAAGAAACAACTATTCAAGATGTTTTGAAACTCGTTGTTGGTAATGAAAAATACTATGAGTATTATCTTTTCGACCAACAATTTGCTCATCAAGGTTATTCAGGAATGGTAGCTGTTTTGGAGGATAATCCTGAACTCTTAATTGATAAACGTTCCATTTCATTAACTGAATTTATGTTGTTTGAATTGCTACTAGAAATAGATACTTTAGACAATTATTTCGGTGAAATCTGGGCGCCAATTTCAATGAAAATGAGTTCAGAACTCGAACCACTTTTTGCTCCAATTGAAGCGGATGAATTATTCGAAGTTCGAAGAATCTGGCAAGAAGCTTACGAATGGACTTATTACAATGAAGTAATAAACGGAATTCTTCACAAACACCAAACGGACCAAACGGAACCTGAATTACAAGCACTTTTTTGTATCGACGACCGTATTTGTTCGATTAGAAGACATATTGAAAACGAACTTCCAGGTGCTAAGACTTATGGAACCGCTGGTTTTTTTAACGTAGAATTTTATTTTCAGCCTTCTAATTCGGATTTTAGAACGAAGGTTTGTCCAGCTCCTTTAACACCTAAATTTCTAATCAAAGAAATTGTAGATGACAAAAAGCAATCAACAGATTTTCATTTCCATAAACGCGCACACGGGCTTGTTTTTGGTTGGTTGATTACACATACAATCGGTTTTTGGTCCGCATTAAAATTAGTTGGGTCCATTTTAAAACCCATTCAAAATGCGGCTGCAGTTTCTTCCTCAAGACACATGCACGCTGATTCAGAACTGACATTTGAAAATGTTGGAGGCGAAAAAACAGCAGATGGTTTACAAATAGGATACTCACTAACAGAAATGACAGATCGTTTGGAAGGATTGCTGAAAAGTATCGGTTTAGTAGAAAATTTTGCGCCACTAGTTTATGTTGTTAGTCATGGTTCAAGTAGTTCAAACAATACGCATTATGCAGGTTACGATTGTGGTGCTT
This sequence comes from Crocinitomicaceae bacterium, assembly GCA_044350515.1. Lineage (GTDB taxonomy): Bacteria > Bacteroidota > Bacteroidia > Flavobacteriales_D > Crocinitomicaceae > UBA952. The sequence goes on from JBILHL010000016.1 coordinate 51,425, forward strand.
GTTCAGGTCGTCCTGGTTCAGTGAATGCGCGTGTTCTTTCAAAAATTGGAAATCATCCGAAAGTTCGGACATTACTTGCAGACAGAGGTATTGAAATTCCTTCATCGACCCAGTTTTTGCCAGTTTTACACGATACATCACGCGATGAGTTTACGTATTACGACACAGCTATCTTGAGTGAAACCAATAAAATCCGTCAAGAAATAAACAGTGAAACGTTCAATCGTGCATTGAGTTTGAATGCAATGGAACGTTCAAGAAGATTTGTGTTAGTAGACTCACGAAAAAACCTTAAGAAAGTACATGAGGCTGTAAAATTACGTTCTGTATCCTTGTTTGAACCAAGGCCAGAATTAAACCATTCTAATAATACGCTTTGTATCGTTGGTCGTCGTGAAATTACCCGCAATCTATTTTTAGACAGACGTGCTTTTCTTAATTCTTTTGATTACAAAGTTGATCCAGACGGAACTTATTTATTGGGGATTTTAAATGCAATCGCACCTGTTTGTGGCGGAATTAATTTAGAGTATTACTTCTCACGAGTGGACAATCAAAAGTTGGGTGCTGGGACCAAACTGCCTCACAATGTGATGGGTTTAATTGGTGTGGCTAACGGAATTGATGGCGATTTAAGAACAGGGCTTCCGAGTCAAATGATTGAGGTGCACGATCCGATTCGTTTGTTGGCAATTGTAGAGCATTTTCCAGATGTTGTTTTGAAAACGATGCAACAGAATCAAAACACCTATGAATGGTTTAAGAATGAATGGGTGAGATTGGTGGTTATTGATCCTTCAACCAAAAAGCCGTTTTTGTTTAAAGAGGGTGAATTTCTACCCTATCAATTGTTAGATACAGCGCTAATTGAAGTGGACGATTTGCTTCCTGTTTTTAAAAAAGAACACGAGAATTTACCTGTTTATGAACTTCATTCACACTAGATATGGAAGCATTTATTCATTTATTTATACTCTTACCTGTCGCTAGTTTTTTCTTGAGTCTTTTGATTCCAAAGAAAAACGAACAGGCACTTTCTATGTTAGCATATACTTCAGTTGGCATTCAATTTTTCACAGCTTTAGTGTTCACTGTTATTTGGATAATTAATAAAATGCCTGTTATTAATTTAAAGGAGTTTTCGGTTTACCAAGCTTCAAATTACGACTTTTTTATTGATTTCTATTTTGATAAAATAACACTCGTTTATTTGATTTTAGGTTCGATGATTACGTTTGTAATTACGATTTACAGTCGCTATTATTTGCACCGAGAAGATGGCTACAAACGATTTTTCAATACTATTTTATTCTTCTACTTAGGATTCAATATTATCATTTTTTCTGGAAATGTAGAAACACTTTTTATAGGTTGGGAAATTCTAGGACTTTCATCCTTTTTACTTATTGCTTTCTATCGCGATCGCTATTTACCTGTGAAAAATGCAGTAAAAGTCTTTTCGATATATCGCATTGGCGATGTTGGTTTGATTTTGGTTATGTGGTTGTCGCATCATTTATGGCACGAGAATATTTCATTTTTCAAGTTGAATAACGCGGAGTTAGTGCATAGTCACTTGATGGAAAACTCGCTTGTTGGATTGGCAATTTCAATGATGATTTTTGTTTCAGCAGCAGCGAAATCAGCACAACTTCCTTTTTCATCTTGGTTACCTAGAGCAATGGAAGGCCCAACACCATCGAGTGCCATTTTTTATGGTTCACTTTCGGTTCATATTGGCGCATTTTTGATGTTGCGAACTTATCCTTTTTGGGAATTTCAAACAGGTTTCCGAATTTTCTTAGGTTTTGCTGGATTCTCAACTGCGATTGTGTCAACATTTATTGGACGTGTTCAAAGCTCGATTAAAAGTCAAATTGCTTACTCTTCGATTGCTCAAATAGGCTTGATTTTCATTGAAATCGCTTTGGGACTCGAAAATGTTGCTTTGGTTCATATCGCTGGAAATGCATTTTTAAGAACGTATCAATTGTTGGTTTCGCCTTCGATAGTAAGTTACAAGATCCGTGAGCAATTTTATAATTTCGTGCCACGCGTAAAAACAATTGAAGATACGTGGTCAAAACGTGTGGAATATGCCTTGTACATCTTGAGTTTGAAAGAATGGAATTTAGACAGTATGCTCTATGCTTATCTTTGGAATCCGCTGAAACGTATTGGAACACATTGGAAACTACTGAACTTTAAATACATTTTTGTTTTTGCTGGAACTGTTGTCGGCGTAGGTTTGATTTTACTCAATTTCACCCAAATTCTTCCATTCAAATACAAAAGTAATTTGCCTGTGGTCTTTGCAATAGTTGGTTTTTTCATCGTAACAAAGGCCTTTACAGAGCGCGATAGTGTTCGAAAAAGTTGGACTTTGATTATGTTGAATCACATTACAATTGCTATAGCGATCTCGTTCAATGAGCATTTCGATTGGATGCATCATGTGTGGTATTTAAGTGGAATTATCACAGCTTGGTTCATAGGTTTATTGGTTTTGAATAACCTTAGAAAGCAAGAATGGGTGAGTTTAGACCAGTTTTATGGGCATTCGTACGAGCATCCTAAAATTGCAATTCTTTTTTTGCTTTGCGCTTTAGGATTATCTGGTTTTCCGATAACTCCATCTTTTGTGGGCGAAGATTTGATTTTCTCACATATCCACTATAACCAAATTGGTTTGGCATTTTTTACTGCTTTAAGTCTCATTATTAATGGTCTAGCAACTATTCGTATTTACGCACGAGTGTTCTTAGGTCCGCATATTAAAACCTATCATGAAGTAGCAAAACGCTCTTCTTAGTATTCAAAATTAATTCTATTCAAAATGAAACATATTATTCCAAAAGACGGATTTGAAGGATTAAAACAAAATTTTTCAAGTGACGCAATATCAGGTTTTTTAGTATTCTTGCTTGCCTTGCCTTTGAGTTTAGGCATCGCAGGAGCAAGTGATTTTCCTCCAATTTACGGATTAGTTTCCGCTATGATTGGCGGTTTGATTGTTACTTTTTTTGTTGGTTCACCGCTCACAATTAAAGGTCCAGCAGCAGGTTTGATAGTGATTGTTGCAGGTGCAGTTGCCGAATTTGGTTTAGGTGCACCCCAAGGTTCCACAGCTGAAGAAATTGCAAAATATGGTTGGCAGTTAGCTTTAGGAGCTGTTGTTGTTGCAGGTGTTTTACAAGTAATTTTCGGGCTTTTAAAATTAGGTGGCTTGAGTGATTTTTTTCCTTTACCTGCCGTTCATGGAATGTTAGCTGCAATCGGAATAATAATCATTAGTAAACAAATACACATTCTTGTGGGTATGAATCCATTAACACCAGAAGGAAAAGCGATGGTTGAACCAATGGAATTATTACAAGAAATTCCAACCACTTTATCACACATTTTCTTGCACGAACATGTTGCCATTGTTGGGATTCTAAGCTTAATCATCGTCTTTGGTTGGCCTTACATTCCGATTAAATTTTTGAAGAAAATTCCAGCTTCGTTGGTGGTGTTGGTTGTTGCAATTCCCCTTACAAAAATCTTAGATATTCACAACAGTATGGAACTCAGAAATTCTGCTGGAATGTTGATTAACAAAGGCTATAAACCACTTTTAGAATTCGATAAAGGATTATTGGATATCATCGGAATCAATGTTTCTTTTGCTGGTATGTCACAAGTTGGCGTTTTCATAAAATACGTTGTAATGTTTGCTTTAGTTGGAAGTTTAGAGGCTTTATTAACCGTAAAAGCAATCGATTTGTTAGATCCATTTAAAAGAAAATCAAACTCCAATAAAGATTTAGTTGCAGTTGGAATTGGAAATATTATCGCTGGTGTGTTGGGAGGATTACCGATGATTAGTGAAGTGGCACGTTCGTCAGCAAATATTAGCAATGGAGGTAAAACGCGTTGGGCTAATTTCTTTCACGGTTTCTTTATCTTGATTTTCTTATTGTTTGCTGTTTATTTTTCAGATCTAATACCAAAATCAGCCTTGGCAGCAATGTTAATTGGAGTAGGGTGGAAGTTAGCTCATCCAAGGGAATTTGGAAGTATGATTAAAATTGGTACAGATCAGTTTTTGATTTTTGTGGTAACGATCATTTTTACATTGGTAACCGATTTATTAATTGGAATTGCGGCTGGAATTTTAGTAAAATTGATTATGCATTTGTTTTATGGTGTGCCAGCAAAAAGCTTATTCAATGCGCAAACAATTGTTAAAGAATCAGGCTTGGAGGTACATGGGGCTGTTGTGTTCAGTAACTTTATCAAAGTGAAAAATTTATTGAATAAATTTCCAAAAACAGAAGAGATTTTCTTGGATGTTCGTAATTGTAAATTAATAGATCACTCCGTAATTGAATCTATACATCATTTGAAGGATGAATTCAAAGAAGAGGGTGGGGAATTGACTGTTATTGGAATTGAAGAGTTCAAAAATATGAATCGCTCGAAACATGCGTTAGCCACTAAACGAAAAAAATGAAAAATTTAAAATGGATTTTTACAGTCATTTTTCTTATTTGTACACAATTAATAAAAGCCCAGAAAACGATTAGCAATCAGAATCATGCTTGGTTGACTTATTTGGGAAACCATAGTTTGTCAGATAAAATTAGCTTGCATACTGAATACCAATGGCGCAGAGCGGATGGTTTTAACAATTGGCAACAATCATTGGCAAGAATTGGTGTTGACTATAATGTACTTCCAAATTTATCTGTTACAGCAGGCTATGGTTGGATTGTTTCTTATCCGTATGGAGATCAGCCCATTGCACATACTTTTAACGAACATCGCATTTGGCAACAAGTGAATGCAAAGGCTAAATATGGACGATTTGAATTGCAACACCGCTACCGTTTAGAGCAACGTTTTTTGGAAAATTTCATCAGAAATCAAGATGGAACTTTCACCAGAGGAACTGATTTATTTCGGCAACGTGTTAGATATCGTGCAACGGTATTGGTTCCATTATCGCGTAAAGAAATGATAGACAACACCTTGTTTTTAAACGTAAACAACGAGTTATTTCTTGGATTTGGAAAAGGAATTGGGAAAAATATCTTAGACCAAAACCGTTTTAACCTTGCTTTAGGTTGGCGTTTTAATAAAGATTTTAATGTACAAGTGGGCTATCTGAATCAATTCGTGGTGAAAGCAGACGGTCTAAAAATGGAACGCGATCATACTTTATTGATTTCAACAGTTTATAATTTAGATTTTACGAAAAAGAAATAAACATTTACGATGTAGGTAGGACCTGTCACTGGAATTTGGGTTTTCTAGTAATTTATCCATTGGAAGGTGGCAGGTTTTTTTTCTTATTTGTGGATCTCTAAATAACCCCCTCCATCCTAATAAATGTCCAAGCGAGTAGGTGACTGGTTTTATTTCCTTGACTCATTTCAATGGTTTTAACTTCACGTGCGTTGACTTTTCTCAAGGTTTTGTAAAAATGTTTAAGGTGTTCTTTTTTTGAAATTAAACTACTGAACCACAAGCAAGAATTGGCATATTCCTTACTTTCAAGGATAAGTTGCTCAACAAATTTTAGCTCACCTCCATCACACCATAATTCGTTGCTTTGACCTCCAAAGTTTAAAATTACTTTAGCTGAATTTTGTTTTTTGAGGTTGTTTATTTTACGCTTACTGCCAGAAAGGGCAGCGGCTGCAGATTCATGAAAGGGTGGATTACAACTAGTTAAATGGAATTTTTCACCTTTTTGAATGATTCCATGAAAAATCGATTGTTTTTCAGTTTGTAAACGAAGTGCTAGTTTACCTTTTAAACTGGGATTCATTTTTGCGATCCGTTTTGCATTTTCCAAAGCAATAGGGTCAATATCGGAACCAACGAAACTCCAATTGTAGGTCGAAATTCCAAGGATGGGATAGATGCAATTTGCCCCAACACCAATGTCTAAACAGCGAACTTCTGTTTTTTGATTTCCGAGAATATCAGCTAAATAATGAAGGTAGTCCACTCGACCTGGAATAGGTGGACACAAATAATTTGCAGGAATTTCCCAGTTTTCGATGCCGTAAAAATGGTTTAACAAGGCTTGATTCAGTGCCTTAACGGCTTCAGGATTAAAAAAATCAATCGCATAATTTCCAAATTCATTGCGTTTAACAAATGTTACAAGTGCGGGAGATGTTTTGATTAGCGCCTGAAAATCATATCGTTCACGGTGTAAATTTCGTGGGTGAAGATTTGTTTTTAGCTCGCTATTTGGATTTTTTTCTTGCACTTGTGGAGGTATAAAATGGGCTTAAATTTACTCATACAACAAATACTTACTTCGAATCAACTTAAAACTATCAATTCCGTTTTTCCAAGTGGCACGAATTTCTTCCTCTGTCCAGCATTCGTGTAATTGATCTTTTAAAACAGAATTTCCTGCCAAGCGGTTGAAGAACACGTTTTGATTGATGAAAATCCCTGAATCTGCTAACAATTTATTAGCATTGATTAAATAACTCAAATCAATTTTTGAAACGCGTTCTGCGGATGAACTTAAATCATAACCATTACATTTATTATTCAATTGTGTTGAGGTTTTTGCTCCCGGCATCGGAATGGGAGTGAATGCAAAACTTGTTGCGGGAAATTTTGGGTGACCATACATTTCAAATGGCCGATCGGTGCCACGTCCTAAACTTACGGTAGTTCCTTCAAACAAACACAAACTTGGATACAAGGCGATTGCCCGGTCTGTTTTTAAATTGGGTGAAGGTGCAATCGGTAAAGAATAAGTTGTTTGATGGGTGTAATTTTTACAAGGCAAGACACTTAAATCGCATTTTACTCCATTTTCCAACCAATTTTCACCATTGATCATCATTGCATATTCTCCGATTGTCATTCCGTAAACAATTGGAACGGGGTGCATTCCAACAAAAGAAGTAAATTCTTTTTCTAAAACTGGACCATCAATGTAATGTGCATTTGGATTAGGACGATCTAAAACAATTACTTTTTTACCATTTTCCGCCGCAGCTTCCATGATGTAATGCAAAGTAGAAATAAAAGTGTAAAATCGCACACCAACATCTTGAATGTCAAACAGTAAAATATCAACGTCTTTTAATTGTTCTACATTAGGCTTTTTATTGTTTCCGTAAAGCGATACCAATGGCAAACCAGTTTTTTCATCTACCGAATGATTGATTTTTTCTCCAGCATCAGCTTGACCTCTAAATCCATGTTCGGGTGCAAAAACTTTTATAACTTCTATTTTTAAAGCTAATAAAGTATCAACCAAATGAACATTATTCAAAACTGATGTTTGATTCGCTACAACAGCAATGCGCTTGCCTTTTAGTGAATCGAGAATCAATCCCAAACGTTCAATTCCGAGTGTTGGTTTTGCTCTTGTGGCTACTTTTTCAGCTTTTTTTAAAAGCAGTGAATCTTCATAAACGACAGTAGTTTGTCCAGAACGAATCTTTAACGCGTCAGGATTTCCACAAGAAATAAGTAAAAAAACCAAAAACAGCTGCAAGCCAAAAAGCTTTCCGTAACTTTGGAGGCTAAAAAAAGAACTATTGTCTTTTGAATTTTTCATATCGCAACGCATGATTCGTAATCGGGAACAAGGTACTAAAGTTTCCAAACCGATAATTCGTATATCTATCATAAGTATTTCACTTGCAATTGTTGTTAATTTAATTACTGTTGCAATTGTTACTGGTTTTCAGAACGAAATTCGTACCAAGATTACAAGTTTTAATGCGCCACTTTTTATTTCGAAAGCTGGAACAACAGGTTTTTATGATTGTGAACCAATCCACAAAGACGGATTTACTCCTTCTGAATTAAGTAAAATCGATGGAATTGCCTCTGTTAATAATGTTTCTTATAAGCCAGCATTGTTGCAATCGGATAAGTTTCAAGATCGTGTAAAACTAGCATCAGGAAAAGATTCACTTATTTCACGACAAGAGATTGCTGGGATTATTATGAAAGGAGTCGAAAAGGGTTACAATTGGAATTTTATCCAAAGTAAGCTAACACAAGGACGCATTCCTAATTTTCAGTCAAATCGTATTTCCAACGAAATTGTGCTCTCAGAAAAAATTTGTCAGCAGTTGAATTTTAAATTGAACGAAGAAATTGCCGCTTTCTATGTGAAAAATCAACCTGTTCAACGGCTCTATAAAATTGTTGGGATTTTCAAAACGGGTTTAGAAGAATACGATAAAAAAATTATTTTTTGTGACTTACGAGAAGTACAACGCATGAACGATTATGGGGTTTCTGCGGCGATTGAATTGGGAGATACCCTTACGCCAAGCGGCTCGTTAGTTGTGAAAGCTGTTGTGAACGGTTCGCTAGAGAATTTGCAATTTGATTGGGGAAATGGACGCGATATCTACAGTGGCTTTTATTTGAATTCCTTGCGCGATACAACGCTTCGATTGATTGTTTACCAAGTGAATTACGACTTAAATACTGCTGAAGCAATGGATACAGCTTATTTAAAGGTCCAAGCAACAAATCCTTTACTTACTTCTAAATTGCTTAAAAATGAGGATGGAAGTTTGAAAAAAACAAATGCATCAACTTCCGAATATACGTTAACAGACGGCTCGAATTTGGTTAAAATTACCAGTGTTGAAGGTCAAGGAAATTATCAAGATTTTATTGCTGGAATGGAGGTACATATCGACGATTGGAAAAAATTGGCTCAAGTCGAAGAGGCTTTGAAATCTACCGTTGAAATGCGTCCGACTAAACAAGGCGATTTATTACAAGTTTCAAGTATTTTAAAGAATGAAGGTGATTTGTTTGCGTGGTTGAGTTTTTTGGATTATAACGTAATGATTATCTTATTTTTAATGCTGATTATCGGAATCATTAATGTAGGTTCTGCGATGCTTGTTTTAATCGTAATGCGCACTAATTTTATCGGAATGCTAAAAGCGATGGGTGCTACAAATTGGAGCATTCGCAAAGTTTTTCTTTTTCAAGCGGCCTATTTGATTTTGAAAGGATTGTTGTACGGAAATATAATTGGAGTGAGTTTGTGTTTTATTCAAGCGCAATTTGGACTTTTTTCACTTGATCCAGCTGTTTATTATTTAGATAAAGTACCTATTGAATTAAAACTAATTAATTGGTTGATAGTTAATGTTATAACTTTCGTTGTTTGCCTTTCTTCTTTATTACTTCCTAGTTATGTGGTAACAAGAATAAGTCCTTCAAAAGCAATTCGATTTAATTAGTATGGAATTTAAAGTTGGAGATATTGTTTCTATTTTGCATCAAGTTGGAAAATACACCATACTTGAAGTCAATCAATCTAAAATCACTATAGTTGATGAGCATGGTTTTACTTATAAAATAGATAGTTCCTCAACGTGAGATTAGCATTTTAGGTATTGATTCTTTTGCAAAAGACAAAGAAAGTTTTTCGAAAAAAGGAAATCAGCTGAAAACGAAAGGCGATTATTTTGAAATTGATTTACACATCGAAGCATTAACCAAAAGTGATGGAAGCATGACGGCTCACGATAAATTTTTGCTTCAACTTAATTCGTTTAAGCAATTTGCAAATGAAATGATTGATAAACGTCAGAAGAAATTTCGCATTGTTCACGGTGCTGGCGAAGGTAAATTAAAGAATGAAATTCGAGGAATGCTATCAACTAAAAAAGGTTTTACAATGCACGACGATCAGTATTCGTTTGGCAAAGTGGGCGCTTCAATTATTGAAATAAAGTTATCAGTAGCTGAGAAATTCTAGGTTAATGGAAATTTTAATGATTCATAAGTAATCCAAGGATTCATTTTTCCTATTTTTGAGCATGAGTAAACTACCTCAGGATTTTTTGAACCGTATTGAAGCCAATCCGCTTTTCGGAAATCAATTGGCAAAAGCCTTGGAAGAAGTTCCACCAATTTCAGTGCGATTAAACCCACGAAAAGCAATAAATGATTTAACGCTTGCTACAAAAGTTCCGTGGTGTGAAGTTGGTTTTTATTTGGAAGAACGTCCGAGCTTTACCTTAGATCCCTTATTTCATGCCGGAACCTATTACCCGCAAGAAGCAGGTTCCATGTACATTGATGCCGTTTTAAAAAGTTTAAACTTACCTGAAGAACCAATTTGCTTGGATTTATGTGCTGCACCAGGAGGAAAGAGTACCTTGATTGCAAGTTTTTTAAACAATAAAGGCACTTTAATTTCAAACGAAATTATCCGAACGCGAGCTCATATTTTAGCGGAGAACTTAACAAAATGGGGCTTTTCCAACACTTTAGTCTCTTGCAATGACCCAAAGGAGTTTAATAATTTGCCAAATCTATTTGATTTTGTATTAATTGATGCTCCTTGTTCAGGTGAAGGAATGTTTCGAAAAGACCTGCAAGCACGAGCCGAATGGAGTTTAAAAAGTGCGCAACATTGTGCCATTCGCCAGCAAAAAATCTTAGCCGATGTGTGGGATTCTGTTAAAGAAGATGGTTATATTATTTATTCAACTTGTACCTTTAATCCTGCTGAAAATGAAGAGAATATAAGTTGGATGTTAGCCAATTTTGATTGTGAAGTTTGTCCACTTCCAGCGTTTGAAGGCATTGAAAAAGACGCAAAAGGTTTCGGTAATTATTTCATTCCTGGAAAAACCCAAACGGAAGGATTTTACTGCTGTTTGCTCCAAAAAAAGGAAGCTTATCGCTCTAATAAGAAATTCAAATCAAGCAAACGAAATGTGATTTCAACTAGTTTGTTTAAGAATGAATTAACTGAAAAATCGCCTCATATTTATTTTGAAGAAAATCAAAATTACTTTGCAATGACACCTTGTACTTTTGAAGTGGTGTCTATGATTGACAAAGGATTGTATTGGGTTAAAAAAGGAGTGAATCTAGGTACAATTCAGAAGAAAGGTTTGCAACCAGAAATTGATTTGGCTTTAAGTTTAGCTTTCGACTTGAAGTACCAAAAAATTGAACTTTCAAAAAATCAAGCATTGGCTTATTTGCATGGCGATACATTTGCGTTGACAGGTGAAATTGGTTATGCACTTTTGACATACAATGAAACGAACTTAGGATTTATCAAACATTTAGGAAATCGTTTTAATAATTTATACCCAAAAGAGTGGCGTATTCGAATGAATATTCCAGCAGCATTTACCATTTAAAAATTAGAAATCGTGAACGAGGAAATAGCTAGAAAACAGTTAATTGATTATATTAACCAAAAGATAGAACTTACACTAGAAGAGCAGCTTACAGTTGCAACCGCGTATCATTTACACCAAGTTAAAAAGAAAGATTTTTTCTTGAAAGAAGGCACACAATGTAAATTACAAGGTTTTGTAGTAGGAGGGACGTTCCGTGTTTTTTACACCGACAAAAAAAGCCTAGAACACGTTCTTTACTTTGCATTTAAGGATTGGTGGATGGGAGATATCGCCTCTTTCTTCGACGATAATCCAACAAAATTGAATGCGCAAGCAATGGAAGATAGTTGGGTTTTAGTGATTGGAAGAGAGGAAACCGAACAACTTTTTAAAGATGTACCCAAGCTCGAACGATTATTTAGAATCATTACGCAACGAACGCTTTCCGTGCTTCAAAAACGATTTTTTTTAACTGTAAGCGCCAATGCAGAAGAGCGTTATGAAGAGTTGATTCAGCGTCATCCTGGTATTGAACAATTGGTTCCTCAGCATCAAATTGCCTCTTATTTAGGGATTTTACCGGAATCTTTAAGCAGGATGAAAAAGCAATTGATGGATCGAAAAATGAAGAAAAGTTAGGGGGAAGTAAAACGCTTTTTATGTTTATCCGTTACATTTCCCAATGGAATAGCGATTATTAAATTCCAACGTTTTTTTGAAGTTTTTCTCTAGAGCTGCTTTACGGACCTACTTTTTCACTAACAATTTGTATGTCCCTGAAATAGGTTGACCGAAAAAGTCAATTTATTATGGATAAAAAAATTCGATTATTACGGAGTCCCAGAAAATTTACCGAGGACT
>JBILHL010000047.1:0-20114 GCA_044350515.1 Crocinitomicaceae bacterium
AATCAAGGGAAGGGGACTAAAACGAAAAATAGGACTCAATTCCTAGCCGCGGCGATAGTTCACCCCTTCTCTTTTTTTCGGAAATTAATGATAAATTTAATTTCGTACAAATCTAAGAGCCGCGGCGAATCAAAGGTTGTCATTGGTAAAAAAACGTAGAATCTTTGAAATTGTGTTTTAAAATGGAAAAAAAAGCACAAAAAAAAAGCACAAAAAAAAAGAGGTCTCACAATGAAACCTCTTTCAATTTAGAAAATATTCTAATTAGTTTACGCTAGAAGAAAGGTCTGAACCTGCTTTGAAACGTACTGTGTTTTTAGCTGCGATTTCAATAACTGCACCTGTTTTAGGGTTACGACCGTTACGAGCATTTCTTTTAGAAACGTCGAAAGAACCGAAACCAACTAAAGAAATTTTATCTCCACCTTTCAATGCACCAGTTGTAGCTGATACAAATGCATCTAATGCTTTTTTAGAGTCTGCTTTAGATAATCCAGATTCTGCTGCAATCGCGTCAATTAATTCTGCTTTGTTCATAGTAATTTGTTTTAATGAGTTAATTAATATTTTTTATTAGAACAAATATATCTGAATATCAATGCGAATAACCATTTCACCGAAAAAAAAGTGAAAAAATGTTGAAAAAAGTACGATTTTGTTGATAAAGGTAGGGTTTCCCCCATCTCAACGCTGACTTTTCTATGAAATGAGGTATTAATTTTCATCGTATCTTCGAGGCGAGAATGGTAGCAAAACGAAAAAAAATCATTTATTGGATTCTTCAAATTTTAGGTTGGTTCATGTATGGAACGCTTTTGTTTTTGGCAGCCTATCGAAATTCAAACAATCAATTGCGATTTGCCGTTATTGTCAATCTTACGCTTTATTTAGTTGTTGGAATCTTATTAAGTCATTTTCTGCGTTATTTATACTTGCGTAAAAATTACTTTCAATTCAATGCACCTGTTCTTGTTTCACGCATTATAATTTACTCAGGTATTGTTTCTTTCGCTTATACATTACTCAACAAATTACTCTCATCTTTTATTTACCTGACTTTTTCTAAATGGGATTTACTAACCATTTTATTAAACACGGCCTCCATTTTTGTGGTTTTCATTTTGTGGAGTTCGATTTACATCACTTATTTGTTATTTGAAGATTCGCGCAAGAAAGAAATAAATAATTTATTACTTACTAAAACGCAAACAGAATTAGAACTTCAAAATTTGCGTGCGCAATTAAACCCTCATTTTTTATTTAATTCTTTAAATGCTATCCGCGCTTTAATTGAGGTTGAACCTGCAAAGGCAAAGATGGGGATTAATTTATTGTCTAACCTTTTGCGTTCAACCTTGACGTTAAATAGTGACAAATTGGTGCCGATTCATAAAGAAATGGAATTGGTGGACGCATATTTACAATTAGAAAAAATACGCTTTGAGGAACGTTTGGAAATCAGAAATACGATTGATGAAGCTTGTTTATATATTGAAATTCCTGCTTTTACGATTCAAACTTTGGTTGAAAATTCAATAAAACATGGGATTTCTCAATTGATAAACGGTGGATTTATAGAAATTAACGTTCACCGCGATGAAGATATTTGTAGAATTGTGGTGCTAAATTCAGGAACTTTAGGTGAAAAAGTCGATTTAGGAATTGGTTTAGATAACCTTAAAAAACGGTTGAATTTGCAATACCAAGATCTATTTACCTTTTCCATTCAAGAAGCGGGTGATTGTGTCGAAGTTAGTATATCAATTCCAGCGAACATATCGATTTAAATTTTGTTTGCCAACTATGAAGAAATTAGATGCAGTCGTTATTGGTTCTGGAGTTGGTGGTTTAGCAACGGCAATTCGTTTAGCGAAAAAGGGAATCCAAGTAACGGTATTTGAATCAAATGCTTTTCCAGGAGGAAAGGTAAATTCAAAGCAATTTGGCAACTATCGCTTTGATATGGGACCTTCTGTTTTTACGGAGCCGCACTTAATTGATGAATTAATTTCACTCTCAGGTTCAAAAGAGGTTACTTTTCAATTTCATCAACTAGAAGAATCCTGTCGTTATTTCTTTTCTGATGGTCAAGAATTAACAGTGGTCGCAGGTGTAGAGAAAGTGGCAGAAACTTTTTCAAAAGCGTTTGGGGAAGATAAAAAGAAAGTTGCCAATTTTCTAAATCGTCAGCGCAAAAACTATGAGGCTATTTATCCCGTTTTTATTGCAGTATCATTGCATCGTTTTAAGCATTGGTTTAATCGTCACATTCCAAACGCATTACTTCGTTTGACAAAATATGGGTTAATGCGTTCGATGCATAAGGTCAATGCAACAACTTTTTCTAATCCTAAGACGATTCAGATTTTCGACCGTTTGGCAACTTACAACGGCAGCAGTCCCTATAAAACGCCAGGAATGTTGAACATTATTTCACATTTAGAATTAAATGTTGGTCCAGCAATGCCAGTAGGAGGGATGGTAGCAATTTCTGATACTTTATACAAGTTATGTTTAGAATTAGGTGTTAATTTTCGATTCAATGAAAAAGTAACTGAAATTTTGCACAATGAGAAAGTAATTACTGGGGTTCAAACAGACAATGGAACTTACGCTGCTGAAATTGTGGTGAGCAATATGGATGTTCATTTTACGTATGAAAAATTACTGTCGAATTTTGCAGCACCTAAGTTGAATTTAAAACAAGAAAAATCGAGTTCTGCAATTGTGTTTTATTGGGGAATTAAAAAGAAATTTCCGCAATTGGGTGTTCACAATATTTTCTTTGCTAAAGATTATGAAAAGGAATTTCAGTTGATTTTCGAAACGAAAGAAGTGTATGAAGACCCAACAGTTTATGTACACATCAGTTCTAAAGTTGAGCAAACAGATGCACCTTCATCGGGGGAAAATTGGTTTGTAATGATTAATTCACCAATAAATGTCGGACAAAATTGGGATATTGAAATTCAGAAAGTAAGAAAATTAATTCTTCAGAAATTGGGAACTTTATTGAAGGAGAATATCGAAGAATTGATTGAAATTGAGGAAATTAATGAACCAAGAAAAATTGAAGCAATATATAGTGGCAAGCAAGGTTCCATTTATGGAAACTCGTCGAATAGTTCATTTGCTGCTTTTTACCGACACCCGAATTTTTCTAAGAAATTGAAAGGACTCTATTTTGCAGGCGTAACTGTGCATCCAGGTGGAGGCATTCCATTGGCTTTAAATAGTGCTAAAATTGTAGAACGATGTGTTTCAGAGGATTTTCGATAAGTCTTACATAATTTTCGACAAACTTAAATGTTTAAAAAAAATTGACTCATGTCAGTTTATTTTTAATTATTTAATCGTTAATTTGTCTTGATTTAATATAAATACCAGACATTGTGAAAAGAAAACATCGTCCATTCTTATTAAAACATAAAATACTATCTGGTGTTATTGTTCTGTTTCTGTTATTGATTTTTGTCGTTTTTTTCAATCATTACGCCATTCAAAAAGCAGCTAAAGATTTAATTTATAGCAAAATAGAAAATGTTCCATATCGTAAAATAGCTGTTCTTTTGGGAACTGAGAAAAAATTCACGAACGGAAAAACAAATCGCTTTTATATCAACAGAATAGATGCAACAGTAAATTTGTATAAAGCAAAGAAAATTGATGTCATTATTGTTAGCCGTAATCAAGGAAATGTAATTGACGATGTAAAAGCAGATTTGATTAAAAGAGGCATTCCGGAAGAAAAAATTATACTTGACTATGATGGCTTAAGAACCTACGATTCTATGTATCGCATGTATAAAGTCTATGGTCAAAAAGAATTTATTGTTATTGCGCAACGCAAACAAAACGAGAGAGCAATTTACATAGCTAAAAACAATGGTTTAAATGCAATCGCTTTTAATGCAGGTGAATATTCAGGTTACAATTCTTTCCGTTTAAATATGCTTGAAAAAATGGAACGTACACGGTTATTTTTTGAATTTTTGGTGAATAAAAAGCCACGATATTCAGGCGAAAAAGTGACAATTAGATTTTAAACTCACATTTTTTTTCAATTCCTAAAGCAAGAAGTTTATCAAACTCTTTTTTTGAAATTTCTATTGCACCATATCTTTTGACATTGTCATTCATAAATTGCGAATCAAGCAATAGAAAACCATTGTTTTTTAAAATCTGAACCAAATAGTGAAAAGCCACTTTGGAGGAATTTGAAACACTAGAAAACATCGATTCTCCATAGAAAACGCCTCCTATACAAACACCGTAAAGTCCACCTACTAATTCATTGTTTTGGTAAGCCTCAACAGAATGGGCAAAACCATACTGATGTAATTGCGTGAAAGCTTTAATCATTTTTTCAGAAATCCAAACACCACCATCGTCTTTTCGCGGTAAAGCACAAAAGCGCATTACTTGTTCAAATTGTTGATTGATGCGAATTTCAAATGTACCCCGATTAATAATTGGTCGCAAAGATTTAGATGGCTTGTAAGTTTCAATAGGAATAATAGTTCGAGGATCTGGACAGTACCAGCTAATTTTGCCCGATTCATCAGACATCGGAAAGATTCCTTGGCAATAAGCGGAGAGAAGGGTTTTAATTTCTAGTTGCGTTTTCACATCAAAACTTTAACACGCTAAAATTACAATCTGAACTCGTTTTTTGATTCTTTGATAAGTGTTAAAAAAGGTTTTTTTTTTATTTAGGGTCTATTTGATCACCTAATAAAAATCCCCAAGCATTTAATGAATCGACGTGGTCGCAAACAACTTTTACAATGGCAATCAACGGAATAGAAAGAAACATACCTGGAATTCCCCAAATCGCTCCACCAATAATAACTGAAATTATGGAAGCCAACGCATTGATTTGTACACGTGAAGCAACAATGCGTGGTATTAAGAAATTATTGTCGATTACTTGAATTACTCCATACATAATTAAAACATAAAGCACAAAAATTGGTGGCATGGTGATGAACGCAATCAACATATATATTGTAGCTGCAATCATCGCTCCAAGGTAGGGGATGAGGTTCAATAAAGCGCCTAAAACACCCAATAAAAATGCGTAACGAATACCCATCATTAATAAACCTAGTGAGTTTAAAACAGCAATGATGATAAATTCAATAAATAAACCAACAACATAATTTTGAATAATTCTTTTGGTATTAAATAAAACCTCTTCAACAGCAATAATATCTTTGTTTTTAAAAAGCCTTCTGAAAAACTCTAACAGTAAAGGTTTGTAATACAGTATCATAATCATGTAAACAGGAAGTAAAATAACGGTAACGATTACATTTCCAACGTTGCTTATTTTTTCACTTATTTTAAGCTGCTTAATTTGATCTTTTTGGGTGTTCTGAATCCAATCTTGAATTTTCACTTCTTTGATATTCGTTTGCTCAGCAATCCAGGTGATAACTTCAGCGCTGCTTTTATTGAATTTTTGTTTTAGAATAGGTAAAGCTTCACCGAAACTTGTTGCTTGAGTAATTAAGAAAAATAACAAACTTGCAACAATTAATAAACCGAGGAAAACAGTTAAAGAAATCGCAAAAAATTTATTTATTTTTTTGGATTCTAAAAAGTTAACAATTGGATTTAAAAGCACTGCGAAAATCGTAGCCATAATTATTGGTATCACAATACCTTGTGCAATATAAAGCGAGTAAATGATGCCAAAAAGACTAATTAAAATCAAAGGAAGTCGTGCGTAGAAAGGCAGATTGACAGTGTTACTCATAGCTTGAAATTAATTCGTTTTTTCTTCTTTTAATCCTGAAGCGAATAAATTTAAGACATTTCGTCCGATATTGTGAATGACCACTCTATTACTTATTATTTTTTGTGAAACTGTTTGTTCAATCATTCGACCTAAAATTTGACCAATTGGATTTTTTGTTTCTCCAACGATTAACTTTCGAATTGCAAATCCTGTTGCGGTTCCCAAGCTTAAATCAATCACATCTGTTTGCAATGATTTTGATTCAACTAATTCATTAACAGTTTCACGAATAACGTTTATTGGTTGAATTTTTTCAAATAAATCCGTAAATTCCTTTTTCAACTCTTGTTCTTCCAACTTTTGTTTGATTTTGAGCGATTCAATTGCTTCTAAAAGTTGTAAGGTGTTCTTTATTTCAGTCATTTTATTGATTTAATAGTTGAATGGTGATGCTGTCTTTGATGCAGTTTTGGACTTGTCGTTGAACGGCAAAAAGGATTAAGCAGATAAATAGATAAGCTCCAGCTACCGCGAAAAATCCGAAATACACTTTACCAAGCAATTCGCCAATCCAAAATCCTAAGCCAATGGTTAAGCACAAAAAAGCAAGCATAGCAATGCCACCGATAATGAGCTTACTCACTATTTTTGATGCAATGGTTGAAATTTTGTGAATAGATTTTAGTTTTAATAATTCCATACTTGTTTTTCCGTAGTTCTCAATTTTCACTAAAACTGAGTCGCAAGCAATTGTTTTTGATTCCATAGTTTATTAGGTTAAAAAAAAATGGCCAAAACTCCTTGAAATTTTGACCATTCGTTAAGGTTTATATGTTTGAATTAAGCTTTAACTGCACCATTTTTGTGATGAATTTTCTCTTCTAATTCTTCACCCATATCTTCTACATTGTCCATCAAACCAGTAAATTTATCTTTGATAGAATCGCGTAAATCACCACCTTTTGCCATGATTTTTTTGCGTGTTTCAGTTCCTTTGTCCGGAGCAAATAATACACCTAAAATACCACCAATTGCAGCACCTATTAATACAGCACCTACTAATTTTCCGTTGTTAATCGTTGAATTTTCCATTTTTATATATTTAATTATTGTTTATAAACTTGTTTGTTATTTTAATTTTGATTTATTCGCGGGATTATCCGAGTTTAAGCTAATACTCTAAAGCGAATCTATAGATTGTTTAGGCTCCATTTGATTGTTTTATTTCTCTGACAAATGATATTCATGACGTTCTTCACCATCCATGTAATAATACCAAAGCGCTTTGTTTTCTAGTCTTAGAATGTGTAAAACTCGAGAGGTTTGGTTGTCATTTCCAGTTAATTTTACTTCCATGTCACCGTTTTGAAATTTCCAAGTTCCTTCATTTGAAATTACTCCCCAACTGTAAGAATAAGCTCCACTTTTTGAGAAAACTTCAATGTAACCTGAAACTAACGATGTGTAATCTGTCCCATCTACTTTGTAGTTTTCAACTTTCCAGATATTTGCTAAACGCTCTGTTTTAGATATTAAACTAACTGCAGGACCTTCCTTGTATTTGTTGCAGCTTTGTAAAAGTGAAAAAAGAAGTCCAGCCATAAAAAGTGTTATTAATCTAGTTTTTAAAATCATGATTGTTGTTTTTAATTGTTGTTTTTAAAATCGATATCCAATCGTTGCTTGGTACCAAAAGTTTTTGTAACGTGGGGTTTCTGAACCACCACTTCCGTTATTAGCCAATAAATCCCAGCCCATTCTTCCTGAGAGAATTAGTTTGTTTAAATTGATGTCTAATCCTCCTGTGAAACACAATGTATTTTTTCGGATGATGTCATTTTTGAATTCCGTTTCTTGTTCAATAGTTGTTGTTGCTGATCCAAAAACATCCTTTTGATTTAATAGGAAGGAATACTGTGGTCCCATTAAAAAGGTTAAAAATTGAGTTGGACGAATGGCAAAAAGTAAAGGAAAATCTAAATAAGTTGTTGTTCTGACTAAACTATAAGTTGATCCTAAAATGAAACCCGTTCCTTGGAAACCTTTTTGAGAAATCAAAACCTCAGGTTGAAAAGCTATTAAGTTTCCAAAAGGTATGGTTGCAAATGCTCCAATTGCAAAACCAAATTTCGCATCGGCATTAAACGCGTCTCCTTTAGTGTCATAAACATTAGAAAGATTTAATCCAGCTTTTGCACCGATTGTAAATTTTGCATCGGCATCTATATCAAAGTCTTGTGCAGTACTTACACTTGTAAAAGAGAGGTAAGTAAAACAAATAAGTAGTATTTTTTTCATGTGGTCATTCTTTCTATTCAGTTTTCCATTTTTATAAATGTTTACCTGAATTTTCTGCTACAAAGGACTTGATACTTTACGGATGGTTTGTTGTAGAATTGATTTGGATAGTTACAAGATTAAAATGGAATAGCAATTTTGCTTGCTTTTGTAAACCATTAAAAGGTTTGATCCTTTCTTGATTAAATAACTTCATTATACCTTTATTTACAATCAATAAATTCCAATAATTCAATCAAATAAAGAACTTCCCAAACAATAACTTTTTCATAATGTGTGAATTATGTAAGAAATTAAACCTTTACGATAAGTGATATAGTATTTATTTAGTTGTACTTTGTGATTAATAAATAAGTACAGACTATTTTGAAGTTATATATTAAATACATGGTTAGCAATCGCTGTAAAATGGCGGTTAAAGAAGAATTACGGAAACTTGATTTACATTTCATTCTTGTTGATTTGGGGGAGATTGAAATCATGGAAACCTTAAGCGCAGAACAACTTCAACTTTTTAAAATCGGTTTGATTGCTACTGGCTTGGAATTGATGGACGATAAAAAAGCGGTTTTGATTGAGAAAATCAAAAACGTGATTATCGAAATGGTTCATCATTCAGACGAAGTGCTTAAAGTAAATTTCTCAGATTATTTAAGTGAAAAGATGAATCATGATTACACCTATTTAGCAAATTTATTCTCCGAAGTTCAAGGAACAACCATCGAGCAATTTATTATTTCTCACAAAATTGAACGAATTAAAGAACTCATTATTTATGGAGAATTGAATATTACAGAAATAGCTTGGAAAATGAATTATAGTAGCGTTGCGCATTTATCTAATCAATTTAAAAAATTGACAGGTTTATCTCCATCTCATTTTAGGAGTCTAAAGGATAAAAGACGCACTCCAATTGAAGAAATTTAATTTTTTACCTATGCCTTTATTAGAAAAACAAAATTCACATTACGCTAGAAGTCTTATTGAAGCAAGTCATGATCCACTTCTAACAATTAATATCGACGGGAAAATTACCGATATGAATCAAGCAACCGTTGATATTATAGGTATTGAAAGAGAAAAATTAACAGGAACTAATTTCTTAAGTTACTTCACAGACCCTCAAAAGGCAAAAGCGGTTTATAAAAAGATTTTTGCAGAAAATTCGGTTACAGATTCTCCTTTAATATTGGTAAATTCAGAAGGTCAATTATTTGATGTAATTTTTAATGGTTCGACTTATAAAAATGATTCAGGTATTGTACAAGGTGTTGTTGTTGTTGCAAGAGATGTAACCGAGAAAAATAAAATCAAAGCGAATTTGGAAAAAAGCCTGAAAGAAATTTCTGGTTACAAAAAAGCAATAGATGAATCCTCAATTGTTGCAATAACCGATAGTAAAAGCATAATTAATTATGTAAATGATAATTTTTGTAAAACTTCAATGTATTCAAGAAAAGAATTAATTGGTAAAACACATAAATTAGTAAACTCAAAATACCATTCTTCAACTTTTATGAAATTATTATGGGATACAATAAGTGCAGGAAAAGTTTGGCATGGAGAAATCAAAAATAGAACTAAAGCTGGTGACTTTTATTGGGTAGATACAACCATTGTTCCGTTTCAAGATGAACTAGGAGAGATTTACCAATTTGTTTCCATAAGTTATGATATTACAGATAAAAAAATGCTTTCACAATATACATTGAGTTTAATAGAAGCAAGCCGTGATCCACTTGTTACCATTAGTAAAGAAGGTAAAATTATGGACATGAATGAGGCGATGGTTCGTGTAACCGGTTTTACGAGGCAAGAATTAAAAGGAACGGATTTTAAAAATTATTTCCTTGAAACACAAAAAGCAAGTGAAGTCTATCAAGAAGTTTTTTCAAAAGGATTTGTTGCTGATTTTCCTTTAACCATAAAAGACGGTAAACTTACTGATGTTTTGTTCAATGGCTCAGTGTACAAAGATGATTTAGGTGTTGTATTGGGGGCGGTAATTGTTGCAAGAGATATTACGGAACAAAAACGCATCGAAATTGAGTTAACAGAGGCGAAAGTATTTGCTGAGTTAGCAACAAGTTTTGCAGAGGAAGAAAAGGAAAAAGCAGAAAAAGCTACTCAAATCGCAGAAGTTGCTGTACGTTCTAAACAACAGTTTCTTTCCAATATGAGCCATGAAATCCGAACTCCAATGAATGCAATTATTGGCTTTACAAAAGTGCTTTTGAAAACAGAATTAACAGAGAAACAAAATGAGTATTTTTCAGCGATTAAAATTAGTGGCGATGCGTTGATAGTCTTGATTAATGACATTTTAGATTTAGCAAAAGTTGATGCTGGAAAAATGGTTTTCGAACAAATTCCTTTTAGTTTAACAAATACGATTCCATCGATGTTGCATTTGTTTGAAACGAAAATAAAGGAGAAAAACTTAGATTTAATTGTAAGCATTGATAAAAATATTCCCAAAACTTTAGTGGGAGATCCTGTTCGTTTGCATCAAATAATTTTGAACTTAGTAAGTAACGCCATAAAATTCACACTTGAAGGTGAAATTCTTGTGGATGTTCGGCTTCTAAGTCAAAATAAACAGCATGCAACAGTTGAGTTTTCTGTGAAAGACACTGGGATTGGAATTCCAAAAGACAAAATAGAAAGCATTTTTGAGAATTTTCAACAAGCAACAAGTGGTACTTCTCGCATTTTTGGAGGAACAGGTTTAGGTTTAGCGATTGTAAAACAATTAGTTGAAAACCAAGGAGGTTCTGTGAAAGTGGTCAGTGAAATTAATGAAGGTTCGACTTTTAGTTTTGTGCTTAGTTTCAATAAATCAAGTGAAAAGGCAAGCGAAGAAACTATATTTATTCAACCAACAATAGATACTAAAAATATAAAAGTTCTTGTCGTTGAGGATATTCCCATCAACCAATTGTTAATGAAAACGATTTTAGATGATTTTGGTTTTCAACGTGATATTGCCGCGAACGGAAAAATTGCCATACAAATGCTTGAGGAAAAACACTATGATATTATTTTGATGGACCTACAAATGCCAGAAATGAATGGATTTGAAGCTACAGAATACATTCGAAACACACTAAAATCTTCCATTCCAATTATTGCCTTAACTGCAGATGTGACAACCGTTGATGTTGAAAAATGTAGAGAGGCAGGTATGAACGATTACATGTCAAAACCGTTGGATGAACGTATTTTATACACCAAGATTATGGAATTTGTCAAGCATCCACCAACTTTTAATTTCCAAGTGGAAGCAATTGATAAGGAAAATGACAAACTCGATTTTATTATCAACTTAAGTTATCTTACCGCTCACACCAAATCGAATCCTAAAATGATGCAAGAAATCATCCTTGCCTTTTTAGAACAAACGCCAACATTGATTTTGCTCATTAAAAAAAGTATGTTAGAAAAGGATTGGATAACCTTAAATGCTGCCGTTCACAAAATGATTCCTTCGTTTTCAATTGTTGGAATGGATAAAACGTATGAAAAAATGGCAAAAAGACTCCAAGAATATGCACTTTTACAAGAACAAAATTCAGACATTAATCAAATAATCAGTCAATTAGAAGATGCATGTACGATTGCATGTAAAGAATTGAAAGAAGAATATAACCGAATTAAAAGCACTCAAAATGAACGCTAAAAATAAAAAAATTGTACTCGTAGATGACGATGCCGTATTCTTGAATATGTTGAAAGCACAGTTATTAGAACATGGAATACTTTCAATTGACACCTATCCAACAGGCGAGAAAATGATAGAAAATCTCAATCCTGAAATCGATCTAGTAATTTTAGATTTTCACCTAAATGGAATTGACCGTCATGCAATGAATGGCTTAGAAACTTTAGATAAAATTAAAGTTGTTTACCCAGAAATTCCAGTCATTATGCTTTCTTCCCAGGACAAAATTGAAGTAGCGATAAGTTGTATGCACCATGGTGCGTTTGACTACATTGTTAAAAGTGAAACAGCATTCTTCCGTGTCCAACAAGCAATTTTAAAACTTTTCGATTTCAAAAAAATTGAAAATGAACTGAATTGGTATATGAAGAGAATGTAGTAACCTGAGATCAATTTTATAAATCGAACTTAGGTTAATAAAAAATCACACCCCAAAAACCTTCTTCAAATGGTCATTCAAAAAGACACCATTCGGATCGTGTTTGGCTCTAACTTGCAAGAAATCATCGAATTTTGGATAGGCTTTACGGAAGAAAGCGGCATCACGCGTGTGCATTTTTCCCCAATGAGGACGACCGCCAAAATCAACGAATAAATCTTCTAAATCTTTGAAATAGAGCTTATTATTCATTCCTTTATAAACGTGACTTGCGATGTACGCCGACTTTCGATTATGCGCCGGACTTAAGTAAATGTCATCAGCTTGTACGAAACGATGCTCTTGTGGAAAACTGATTTGGTAGTTGTTTTTGTCAATCAATTTCAGCATTTCTTTTACCACATCTTGATAGCTTTCGTACGGAATATTGTATTCCATTTCTGTGAACTTCACGTTGCGAACCGTACTGAAAACCTTATGACTTTGCTGTATTTTTTTCTCGTTAGAAATAAAGGAACCAATTAAATTAGAAATCGTTTTTGAACTCGAAGGAATCGTTTTATTGATAGAACACAAAAGTTGTAAAGCCCAGTTTTCCAAAACGATATCGTTGATAAACGCACTGAATTTTGACGTTGTTCCTGCTTCTTGGCTCACAATATTTGAACGCTTCGTTTGCGACCATTGTGAATTTGGAATCGAGTAAAATTCGAAGTGACGGTTTTCATTCACAATTGCATCTAAATTTGCCAACACATCACTCAATTTCTCTTTACGAATATCTAGTTCAAGGTTGTAAAGCTCTTTACATCTTACTTTCATTCGGGTGATAACGCCTAAACTTCCAAGCGATAATTGTGCACATTTGAATTCGTGGTAATTATTTTCTTCGTTCAAAGTAATTAACTCTCCTAATCCGTTTACAAAAGTGATTTCTTCTACTTGTGTCCCAACACTTCCAAGCGTGATTCCTGTTCCGTGTGTACCTGTAGAAATTGCTCCAGCCAAACTTTGAACATTGATATCGCCCATATTTTCTTGCGCCAAACCATTTTCAGCCAACAATTCACTTAAACGTTTCAATTTTGTACCAGCCCAAGCAATTACTCTATTATTCGGTTCCTTTGAAATCAAACCTTGCATATCATCCAAGCTCAACGAAACGCTATTTGTCGCCAATAACGGAGTGAATGAATGATGTGAACCAACCGTACGAATTGATTTACCCGAACTTGTGGCCTTTTTAATGATTGCTGCAATTTCATCTTCTGTTTTTGGCAACATCACTTCTTGTGGTGTCCATTTTACATTTCCAGCCCAATTTTCCATTATAAAAAACATTTTTGTTCGCCCCGATAAGTTGGGACTATTTGTTCAATTTTATTTGCTCTAATCAAAATTAGTTCATTGAATCGCTCGCACAATTCACCTGCTTTTGCGTGACGAAAAAACACTAAATCTCCAATTTTTAAAGGTTCTTTCCCTTTGTATTCAAAAGGCGTTTGCACTTCTCCAGCACCCTCGTTTTTGATCAATTTCATACCTTTTGGAAGAAAAGGTTGTGGTTGTTTGCTTGCATGTGTTGCGCCTGAAGCTATGTATCCACCACCTAAGGCAGTAAAAATGGAATCTGTTGGCTTTCTTACAATTCGCAAAGCGTAAAAAAGAGCAGGTTTGTGTTTGAAATTACTGTAATTATCAAACAAATGAGATTGATAAAAACCACTTCCGACGGTAATTTCTGTTACTCCCGCTTCTTCTAAAGTACTTTCTATACTCCCAGTTCCGCCGCCATTTACAAATTCCAAGCTAATTCCATTTTCATAGAGAACCTTCAAACAAGCGGCTCTTCTTTTTGCCACCTCTTTAATGGATTTACCTTTTAAAGTTGCAATGATTTTATTCATAAAGGTTGCTCCCGGAACATTATCACCAATTCCAGCAATTTGCGCTTCATATCCCATTAAGCCTGTCCATTTTATCGAAGAAAAAGAAGTAGAGTTGCGAATCAATTCTTTTAAATCTTGCTCATTTTTAATCGATGATCGATATACACCAAAATATATTCCCGGAAAATTAGAACTCATGTCCACGTCGATACACAATTTGGCTTTTTGTTGCTGTTTGGAAGCAAGTTCATTCAATACTTCTATATGTTCCAATTTATCAACCATAAAACAAATAGAATTGCTATGAGTCGGATTCGAAAAAACTTTTTCAATCAATTGTTTTTCATAAGTTGGATAACCCATTAAAATGTTTGTGAATCCCAGTTCAGACAACCAAAGTGCTTCTTCAAGAGTGAATGCCATTAAACCAAATGAATGAGGTAGTTTTTCGAGTAAATAATCTAAAACAAAGCGACAACGAATTGATTTTGTGGCGATTCTAATATTTTTTCCTTTAGCTCTTGAAGTAATCGTAGCAATATTTTCATCTAAAGCATTCAAGTCTAGCCAAGCAAAAGGAGCTTTGTGATTCTTAAATAAGGTGTTGAGTATTTTGTACTCCATGAAGCAAATTTTATTTCGCTTGAAATTACTTTTTTTTTCCTTTGCTTTTTTACTTGGATAAAAAATTAGTAATTAATAGAATCATTCTTGGCTGACTAATCAACCTTTCGATATAACAAATATTGTCTTGGTTAATGAACAGCATTAAAAAAGAATGTCTATCTCCAAGGATAAGATTTTTACCCTCTCAAAACTGCCCACGTTTCTCTCTCAATTCCCAATCGGATTTGTTCCATCGCTTTGTCAATTTCTTGATCATTTAACGTTCGGTCACCATCTTGAAGAATGAATGAAAGCGCATACGATTTTTTCCCCGCTTCCAATTTATCACCTTCATACACATCAAATAAATTAACACTTTGAAGCAATTTTTTCTCACTTTTACGTGCTGCTATTTCTAATTCAGAGAATTTTGTTTCTTTATTGACTAGCAATGAAAAATCGCGACGAATAGCAAAAGCTTTTGGTAATTCTTTGAATTTGATTTTAACCGTTTTCAAGGTTTCCATCAAAACGTCGAAGTTGATAGTTGCGAAATAAACTGGGTTTTTGACGTCAAAATACTTTTGAATTTTTGGCGAAACAATTCCAATTTCAACGATTGATTTTTTGAAAACTTCGATTTTTTCCGCATCTTGAAATAAGTCACTTTCTAACGCTTTTTCCTGAATATTGGACGTTAATCCCAAACGATTTAAAAGCGAAGTGATAACTCCTTTTAGTGTGAAATAAGAAACTGCTTCTGATGCATTATTCCAAGATTCGTCAGATTTTGAACCAGTTAAAACGAAAGAAATAGTGCGTTGCTCATTGAATCCAGAAGTGTATTTGAAATACGTTTTTCCAAATTCAAACAATTTTACATTTGGAGATTGACGGTTTTGGTTGTGTTGAATGTTTTCCATTAATCCAAAAAGCAAGGTTTGACGCATTACATTTAAGTCTTGACTTAAAGGATTTAACATTTCCACTTGGTGTTCTGCTTTCAAAGTTTCCCCGCCCAATTTTTCTACATAAACACCTTTAGTCAAGGAATTATTTAGTGCTTCATTGAAACCTTTTCCAACTAAAAATTCTGAAATTGTAGCTTGAATTTTGTCGGCACTCAAACTGTCAGAGATAGGCATTGAAATATTCCACTTTTCAGGAATGGGAACTAAATTGAATCCATAAATTCTCAAAACTTCTTCTGTAACGTCTGCTTCGCGTTGAACATCAGTACGATAGCTTGGTATTTCAATTTCTAATTCCTCCTCTTTAGAATTTAAGATTTTAAAGTCTAAATTTTCAAGTATTAAAATGATTGCTGCTTTTGAAATTTCACTTCCAATCAAGCGATTTATTTTGTTGCGATTAACAGTGATAACATGTTTTGAAATCGGCTTAACAACAACATCTTTTTCATTCATGGCTATGTCTCCGCCAGCAACTTCTTGAATCAATGCAGCTGCTCTTCTCAATGCATACAAAGTCAATTCAGGGTCAACACCGCGTTCAAAACGAAAGCTTGCATCTGTGTTTAAACCGTGAATTTTAGCCGTTTTACGAACAGAAACAGCATTAAAAACCGCTGACTCCAAGAAAATAGTCAGCGTTTGTTCGTTGATTCCAGAATCTGCACCACCAAAAACTCCTGCAATACACAAGTTTTCATTTCCATTCGTAATCATTAACTCTTCGCCTTTTAAGGTTCTTTCTAAGCCATCAAGGGTTTTAAAAACTTGACCTTCTCTTGCTTTTTTGACAACGATTTGACCATTTAATTTTGCAAAATCAAAAGCATGTAAAGGTGTTCCCAATTCGCGCATTACAAAATTAGTAACATCAACAACGTTGTTAATTGGAGAAAGTCCAACCGCTCTTAATCGTTTTTGTAACCACTCGGGTGAAGCTTGTACTTTTACATTTGAAATCGTCACACCGCAATATCTATCGCAATTTTCTTTATCTTCAAGAGATATTTCAATAGGTGAATTTGCATTTTCTGCTTTTAATTCATGAGTTTCTGGCCAAACAATTGAGGCGTTTTTTTGCTGGTGAAAATTTAGGAAAGCAACTAAATCTCTAGCTACACCAATATGTCCCATTGCATCAGAACGGTTTGGTGTTAAACCTATTTCTATTTGATAATCGTCTTCTAAATCAAAGTAACTCGCTGCTGATGAACCAGTTTCTATATTTTCTGGCAATACTAAAATTCCTGCATGCGAAGTTCCTAAACCTAATTCATCTTCTGCACACAGCATTCCGAAAGATTCAACGCCTCTAATTTTTGCTGCTTTTATTTTGAACGCTTCATCTGGTTTTGGATACAAGGTACAGCCAACAGTGGCTACTACTACTTTTTGTCCAGCCGCAACATTATCCGCTCCACAAACGATTTGTAAAATCTCCGTTCCAATATCAACCGTAGTAACTTTTAATTTATCCGCATCCGGATGTTTTTCGCAAGTAAGTACTTTTCCAATTACCACGCCTTCCAATCCGCCTTGAACAGCTTCAATTTTCTCAACTCCTTCAACTTCTAAACCTGTGTCCGTAAGTATTTTAGCGATTTCGTCGATTTGTATTTCTGATGAAACGTAATTTTTAAGCCAATTGAATGATATTTTCATGGGTGATTTTTAAAGTGGGGCAAAGTTAACTAATTATTGAATAGAACAATTGGTTCTAGTTGTATGTCTAGCTCACAATTTAGATTTTATCCGATTCGAGAATTGGAATTATTATTTGTGTTTTAGTGCTTATAACCTAAAATATTCTAACAAAAAAAAACGCTACTCGATTAAAGCAGCGTTTTCTGAATTTGATATTTACTATTATCTTTCGTTGATAGCAACGTAGTCTCTAGATGTTTTACCAATGTAGATTTGACGTGGACGTCCAATTGGCTCTTTGTTTTCTGTCATTTCTTTCCATTGAGCAATCCATCCTGGTAAACGGCCTAATGCGAACATTACCGTAAACATTTCAGTTGGAATTCCAAGTGCTTTGTAAATGATACCTGAATAGAAATCTACGTTTGGATACAAGTTTCTTGCTTTGAAATATTCGTCTTCTAGTGCGTATTTCTCTAATTTTTTAGCGATTTCAAGTAGAGGATCGTTTACACCTAATTTTTCCAAAACATCATCACAAGCAACTTTTATGATTTTAGCTCGAGGATCGAAGTTTTTGTAAACTCGGTGACCGAAGCCCATCAAACGGAATGGATCTTCTTTGTCTTTTGCTTTAGCAACCCATTTATCAACGTTTCCACCATCGTTGTGAATTTGCTCCAACATTTCAATTACTTCTTGGTTAGCTCCACCGTGTAGTGGTCCCCATAGTGCAGAAATACCTGCAGAAATAGTTGAATATAAATTTGCTTGAGAAGAACCAACGATTCTCACTGTTGAAGTAGAACAATTTTGTTCGTGGTCTGCGTGAAGAATTAATAATTTGTTCAAAGCGCTAACAACAACAGGATCAATTTCATAATTTTCTGTTGGCATTGCAAACATCATATACATGAAGTTTTTGCAGTAGTCAAACTCATTGCGTGGATACATGAATGGATGACGCATTGAATTTTTGTAAGCCCAAGCTGCTAATGTCGGTAATTTAGCAATCAATCTATGGATTGTTAAATCTTTCGCTTCGGCACTTCTATTTGGATCTAAAGATTCAGGATAGAAAGTAGAAAGAGATGAAATCATAGATGACAATACACCCATTGGATGTGCTTTTGCCGGATAAGCTTCAAAAAACTGTTTCATGTCCTCGTGAACAAGTGTGTGTTTTTTGATAGTAGTTTCGAAGACTGTTAATTGTGAAGTTGTTGGCAATTCACCATAAATGAGAAGATATGCAACTTCAATGAACGAAGCTTTCTCCGCTAATTGTTCAATTGGATAACCTCTGTAATGTAGAATACCTTCTTCACCGTCTAGAAAAGTAATGGCACTTTTTGTTGCTCCTGTATTTTTGTAACCTGTATCTAAAGTTACGTAGCCAGATAAATCTCTTAACTTAGAAATATCAATTGCTTTTTCATTCTCAGTTCCAGTTATAACAGGAAGTTCGTAAACTTTACCGTCTAACTCAATTTTTGCGATTTCCCCCATAAGTGGTAATTAATTTGTTGTTTAAAAAATGTCGACTCTAAAATTAACCAAAGAATTTGAATTTGAAACAATTCATTTTGATATTTTATTTTTAAAGTTCAATTCTGCCAATTATCAATGTATTAATCCATTGTTTAATTTGATTTGTTTAATACATGGTGTCCTTAATTCTATTTAATTAGAAAGTAGTAATTTAGCCTTCCAAAATAAAATGAAGTTTATGCGTAAAATGATGATTGCTTTGTCTTTGTTACTTTCAACGGGGATATCAATAGCTCAAAAAACAAAAGAGGTAAAACCAAATGCACCTCTAAATTGGTATTTGAATGATCCAAAAAAAGGTAAAGTGTATGGTGTTGGCGCTGAAAAAGCGTATGAATTATTAAAAGGTAAAACAGCAAAAGAAATTATTGTTGCAGTAATTGATAGTGGGGTTGAAACAGATCATCCGGATTTAAAAGATGTGATTTGGGTAAATAAAGGTGAAGTTCCAAATAATGGAATTGACGATGATAAAAACGGCTACATTGATGATGTTCACGGTTGGTCATTTTTAGGTGGTCCTGGTGGAGATATTGATGCAGAAGCTTTGGAACTTGCAAGAATGGTTCGCGCAGAGAAAAAATACTTTGAAGGTAAAACAGCAAGCGATATTCCAGCATCCGATAAAAGTCGTTATGAGAAATACCTTAAAATGAAAGGTGATTTAGATAAAGAAAACGCTAAAAATCAACAGCAATATCAAGGGGTAATGGTTATGTCTGGTTACATTAATAATGTAAAGGCTGCTTCAAATGGCGTTTTTGATAAAAAAACAAATAAAGCATACGTTCCTAAAGATGAAATGGAAACGAAGATAAAAAAACGTATCGGTGCGATTATGTTGGTTTATCCCCCTACGACATTGGACAAAGAAATCAATAACGCTACGGAAACTTTCGGGAATCTTATTAAAATGAACAATATGGATGTAGATAGCATTCGTAGAACTTTAGTTGGTGATAATCCAGAGGATGTTACAGAAAGATATTATGGATGCAACCGCTATGAAGGTCCAGATGCATTTCACGGAACACATGTTGCTGGTATCATTGCTGCAACGCGTGGTAACGGAATTGGAATTGAAGGAATAGCTTCTAATGTGAAAATCATGGTGGTAAGAGCAGTTCCAAATGGTGACGAACGCGATAAAGATGTTGCAAATGCAATTCGTTATGCCGTAGATAATGGTGCTAAAGTGATTAATATGTCTTTTGGTAAGTCAACACTTCGTTAAAGCATGATATAAACAATTGATTATCAATAAAATAAGTGAAAAATAAGCGATTAAAAAATAGGATAATTCATTGATTGT
>JBILHL010000048.1:0-19847 GCA_044350515.1 Crocinitomicaceae bacterium
ACTTTTTTGAAATTCTTCAATCAAAGGAAACTACTAGTAAAACCAGTTTAAACATTATAAATTCTACTAATCTAATTTATTTTTCAAGTACCATTCTTTTGTTTTATTTTATTCATTTAATTCTTAAAAATAACCTTTGGTTTATTCACAACCTTATTGAAGCTTCATCTAAACTATTAATAGCATACGCATTTTGGAAACTCCCGAAAACATCTCAATACTAGAACTAATTATAGCCTTCTCAGGTTTTTTCGCTCTTTTATCTATAGCGATAGTTCTACTTTTTTTAACCTTCAAAAAACGTATCGAACGCGAACAGGAGGCTATGCGCGAAGCTGAAATCAATTTTGAGCGTGAAATCAATGAGGCTTCAATGAAAGCAGAACAACAAGAACGCATGCAAATTGCGATGGATTTACATGACGAAATTGGCGCGATGATGACCGTATTGAAAATCAATACTAACAATGCAAAAACCCAAATTGAACAACCAGAACGATTATTGGCAGTACTTGAAAACACGACTGATATGATTAATCAAACTGCGGAGGCTGTTAGGAATATTTCAACACGTATTTCACCACCATCATTGGTAAAACTAGGTTTAAATGTAACGCTAGAAGATTTAGTGAAAACACTCAATGAAACAGGTGAAATTCAAATTTTTTATAACAGTAATCTGGAAAAAACACGATTTAATATCGCTACAGAACTCAATATTTACCGCATTTTGAAGGAAACTATCAACAACATTTTAAAGCACGGAAAAACCACCGAATTGAACATTCAAACTAATCAATCAACTGATTTCTTAGAGTTTCAATTTAGTTACCGAGGCACAGGCTTGACCAATAGCCAAGTAAATGATCTACTTCACAGTTCAAAAAGAAATGGATTAAAAAGTATTCAGTCGCGGGTTAACAACCTCAAAGCCACAATTTCCTATACTTTTGAAGCTAACAATGCTGAAATCCAACTTAGAATTCCGTTGAAAGAGTTAGCTTAAAAGTGAAATAACACCCTCAAAACTGATTTCTAAGAATACAATAATTCTTATTTCAAAGCTATAATAGTTGACAATTTGAGTTTAATTAAAACAATTTCCTAATTATAAAAATTGTTAACTTTAGAAACTTAAAAGTTATGGCAATTTTGGTTATTAAGATGGTTAAGAGATTGAAAATCACAGCTGAATTCAATAAGGCTCTTCTAAATTTAACGAAAGCAGTTTATTGTATTGCAAACGTGCTTAAAGACCTCCTATCAAATGAAAACGTTGACAGTATTCGTGTTTACAATACTATCCATAAAGTTGTTAAATTGAAAAATCTTATGGCTGGCGTGAATAGAGACGGAAACAAAATGATAATTAGGAAGGTTTATTATAAATCTAATTTTTTGCCAAACAAATTGTCCAAGTTCAAACTCATTAAATAATTGAATTGAGTTTATATAAAATTGTTTCATATTCAATGCTATTAGTGGAATTTACGCCCATAGCATTGTTTATTTTAAATCGAAAAAAAAAGAGTTATATTAACCCTATATTCTTATTTGTCTTTTTTTCTTTTTCCTTTGAAGTGCTTTCGAAAATTAGCGCTATTTTTTTTGGAACTAATTTATTAGTTTTTAATTTATATGGATTATTTGAGTTCTTTGCGCTAATTGCTTTTTTTTATTCGATTGATTACGATAAGAAAATTTTAGTCTTATGTTTTTTTCTATTTCTTATTGTTTACATTTTACAATTCAAAACAAATAAAACAATGGATATTTCCTACGTTTTAGGCTCAATTATTTGGATATTTCTTTCAATAACTTCTTTAATAAATATCATCAAATATAGTAATGAAGAAATGGGTACAAAATTTTATTTTATATGTTCCATTTTATTTTACAATGCCACTACAATTGTTTTATTCTCAATTATTTATTTACTAGTAAAATCGGAAAACTCAATTTGGATAATCCATAGTTTCTTAAAAACAATTTCAATTACAATTACATCTTACGCAATTTGGAAACTACCATCGAAATCTATTTGACAATTTGAGTTTAATTAAAACGAGTATCTTATGAGTGCGTTGCTGATTTCATTTTATGTAATGCTATGTGTGGATTTTCTACCCATACTTTTTTTCCTTTTAAAGCGAAAAACGATTTTTCCTAATTTATTGATTTTTTCATTTTTAGTTTCTTCATTTTTATCACAAATAATTTCCTACATCCTCTTTTCCCTCCACCAAACTACATTACCATTAATGATTGTCTATTATATATTATCAA
This sequence comes from Crocinitomicaceae bacterium, assembly GCA_044350515.1. GTDB lineage: Bacteria > Bacteroidota > Bacteroidia > Flavobacteriales_D > Crocinitomicaceae > UBA952. The sequence continues at coordinate 2,287 of JBILHL010000048.1, forward strand.
CATTCATTGTAATCGCCTTTTATTTTAAGAATTTCCAGTTAAATAAAATTTCAATTTTTACAATTGCGACTCTTTATTTTCTTGTTACTGGATTTTTTGTTTTTAAAGATTATCACATGAGCACTTTTGGAGTAATATCAAATATTATTTGTACAATTCTATCTCTCTATGCGCTTGTAGTTAGTATAATTAAAAACAATAAATCTTCAAGCAAAATAAATTTTGGTTTTACTTTTTCTATACTTTTTTATAATTCAGGAGCAATTTTTTTATTTGGTATTTTACCTTTTTTAACCAGTCTAACTCAAAATTTTTGGGTAATGCACAATATTGTAGAAATGATTTCTAAACTTATGATTAGTTATTCAGTCTGGAAATCAAGTAAAATGATCCTCTTCACAGCTCAAAAAGAAATGGATTAAAAAGTATTCAGTCCTGAGTAAACAACCTCAAAGCAACAATTTCCTATACTTTTGAAGCTAGTAATGCTGGAATACAACTTAGAATTCCGTTGAAAGAGTTAGCTTAAAAGTGAAATGACACCCTTAATACTGATTTCTGAGAATACAATAATTCTATTTTAAAGCAATCATAGTTGACAATTTGAGTTTAAATTAATTTGTCAAAATTCTTTTCCATATTAAAATCACTTTTACCCTAAAGATTTTAAAATTATGATTTTCAATTAGTTTGTGTGTTTTACATACTGATTCTTTTACTGAATAATTGAAAAAATAATCAAAATCATATAGCAAGTCCTTTTCTGTTAGCGAAGAATTCTATAAATGAAAACTTAACAAGATTAAAAGTAAAAACACTAATTTCATTCAATATTTTTTATAAATTTAGTGTTTGTGAAATATTAAAACTAATTGTTAAAGCTTTTATTTATCGACCATTTCCAACTATGAAACGCATATTCTTCTTCTTATTCATCCATTTTTCTTTTATGAACTTTGCACAAAATCTATCAATAGAACAAATTGTTCAACGCAATTTGGAAGCATATAACAATCGCGATTTAGAAAAATTCATGTCTTGGTTTTCGGAAGATATTGAATTATATAGTTTTAGCGAAATGAAATTGGTAGCAAGTGGAAAATCTGCAATTGAAAAATTATACAAAGAATTATTTGCTGCATCTCCTAATTTAAATTCCACCATTTTGAAGCGCATTGTTTTTGATAATAAAGTGATAGACCACGAAAGCATTGTAGGCCGAAAAGGAGCTACAGATATCCTTGAAATCGTGATGATTTATGAAGTGAAGGATGGTAAAATCTTCAAAATGACATCGATAAGAAAATAAAAAATGTTTCCAAAACGAATCTTTTAGTCAGAAAACCTTGTCTAACAGATTTTTATGTTAATCTGAACTTCAATTTTACTATCGAACTGAGATTAGTAATGGAATTTTTAATTCTACATTCTTATCCAACGAGGCGGAGTACATTCTTAATTCCATTTCCTCCCTACATTTTAACTACTTTTATACTCCAATCAAGAATTTGAAATAGTTCAATTTTGGTTTGGAAATACATTTATCAATTGAGCATGTCAGAAGAACGTTTAGACAAAATTTTAATCGACCGAAAGCTTGTTTCTACAAGGGTTCGCGCAGAACAAATCATTACAGAATCAGGAGTTCTTATCAACGGAAAACTAATTACTAAACCAGGTAAAAAATTTCCAATAGACGTTGAAATTAAAGTGATGGGAGAAGAAATCCCTTGGGTTTCAAAAGGCGCTTTGAAATTAATTGCTGCACTGGACAAATGGAATTTAAATTGCGAAAACAAAACTTTTATTGACTTAGGGGCTTCAACTGGTGGTTTTACAGAAATTTTATTGCACAATAAAGCTTCGAAAGTTTTTTGTGTGGATGTTGGTTCGAATCAATTGCATGCTAGAATCAAAGATAATGAGCGAGTTGTTAATTTGGAGAAAACCCATGTTCGTGATTTAACTGGTAAATTGATTCCAACATTAGTAGATGGTTTAGTGGTCGACGTATCCTTTATTTCATTGGAGAAAACAATTCCTTTTGTGCATTCTTTTTTGTTGGAAAACGCTTGGGTCATTTTATTAATTAAGCCACAATTTGAGGTTGGAAAAGCCAACTTAAATAAAAATGGAATCGTAAAAAATACAGCACTATATCCAGAAGTTATTGAAAACATTAAAAAAATGTGTGAGAAAAACAATCTCATTTTTCAAGACGTGATGGACTCTCCTATTCTTGGTGGTGATGGAAACAGAGAGTTTTTGGGATATTTTATTAAAAAATAAAATTAAATAAATAAGATTCTACTGAGAGTTATAGGAACTAACAACTAAGGTTTATGTAAGGAAAAGTAGATATACGAAATTGATTACATTAATAAAAACTTGGTTAGATTCGCTTATTTTTAAATTTTTCGAGTCGAATAATAAAAAAAATTAGATGTAAGTTCTATTAAAAAAGTTGAATTTTCAACAATATATATTTTAGATTGTTCCTAATAAAATTTTAAATATGTTAAAGTTAAATGCATTTATCGCTTTTGTAATCTTAGGATTCAACATTTTCGGTCAAACTATGGTTTCAGGTGGTATATACCAAAATACTACGTGGTCTTTAGCGGCAAGTCCTTATGAAGTAACCGGTTCTGTTGTTGTCTTTCCTGGCAAAACCCTAACTATCGAACCAGGCGTTGAAATCCGTATCAACAACCTTTCCGATAGCACTATTTACATTGAAACTCGAGGAACGTTAAATTGCGTTGGAACGGATATATTACCAATTAAAATTCGAACAATGTTCGATACAACAAGTATTGGCTGGCAAGGTTTTAAATGCACAAATTCACAGGGTGGTGTTTTAAATGCCGATCGTTTTCATATTTCAAATGCATCTACCCCTTTCGCTTATGAAACACCAGAGGGTAATTTGCAATATACAAATTGTAAGTTTAGCCATTGTTTTCAAGCCATCTCTGTAAATAATTCAGTTAATCTGCAGAATTGTCAGTTTATTAATAACGAGGTTGCCGTTTATGGTTGGTCCTATTATGTTATTAATAATTGCTTTTTTAAAGATAATACAACTTCTATCTATGCATATAGTACTGCACTCACTTTAACAAATACTACTTTCGTTGATAACCAAATAGGTTTAAGTTTTGCTTCCAATGTATTTGATTCAATTTATATTTCTGATTGTCAATTCCTTAACAATGAAGTTGGAATCAATTACCCAAATAAAGGAAAAGTTAAAAACTGTATTTTTAATGATAATACAACTGCCATTAAATTTGCTTATGAATGTGAAATCTTTGATAATGAATTCTTCTACAATGAGCTTGCAATAGAAGCCTCTATAAACACAATCATTTTTGGAAATCTAATCAATAATAATATTGGTGGTCTTCTGATTTCAGGTGTTTCAAATGTTCAAGATAGTCCTCAAGTTTATGGAAATGAAATTTGCGGAAACATCAATTTCAGTGTAAACAACAATACGAATATGAATTATTCATTACTTGAAAATTGCTTTTGTGGACTTGATTCTGCTGAAATTGAAGCTTCTTTAATTGATGGATACGATGATATCACAAAAGGATTAATTAATTTTCAAATTTACGACATTACTTGTTCAACAATCCTAAATACTATTTTAAAATTCAATGCTAATACAACTGATTTATATGAAATCAATTTTGATTTTTCATTTGTAAATCCAGTTGTAAATTCATTGGTTTTCGAAAGTTCTATTGCTATTCTTTCCTTTGAAATTATTGACCTTGTAGGAAAGCACTATTTTTTTAAGACAACTAACGCCAATCAATTTGATATCAGCAGTTTAAACTCAGGTTATTATATCATTAAAAAAATTAATAATCACTCGGCTGATAAAAAAATCATAAAATTATAAGGGTATGAAATCATTTTGTTTACCAAATCTATTGTTCCTTTCAGCTATTCTAAAGTTAAAACAAATTGTCAGCAATTATACCATTAGAAAATATACACTCGTAATTATTTAGACGCGGAAATATAACGATCAAGATTGCGGTTTTTAACCAATTCGTCACCTCCGATAAGTAAAAGATATTTACATTTTGATTGTTCAGCCCATAAATCAAGATTTGACATTCCAACCATTAATGTACCGTTGATGTCAATTTTATGTACTGCTTTTTGTTGTTTATCGAATAACATTTTGATGTCCGAAACTTCTTTTGATAACGTTTGATTTTCATTGAATATCAACATACTGTCAAACAAATCAAAAGATTCGTGCAATTTTTCTGAAACAATCACCACTTCGTTAGCTCTTTCAGATGCCCATTCAGAAATCCTTTCAGAAAACTTACTATTCGTTTTTAAATAAATTTTATCAACCTTCATGTCCCTTACCTCTTACGCCACAAATATAAGATATTATTACTTTAACTACTTAATAAATAAAATTAATAACCTAAAATTTTAAGATAATCAGCAGCTGTTTGCTCTTCACTGAATATTTCAGTTTGAATTTTTCCATTTTCATCTCTTGAAATCAAAATATGTTTTGGTTCTGGAATCAAACAATGTTTTAATCCACCAAATCCACCAATTGTTTCTTGGTAGGCTCCAGTATTGAAAAAACCAATATACAATGTTTTTTCTTTGTCGAATTTTGGAAGGTAAATAGCATTTGAATGTTGCTCCGAATTATAGTAATCGTCACTATCGCATGTCAATCCTCCCAATAAAACACGTTCATAATCGTCATTCCAACGATTGATTGGCAACATAATATATCGCTGATTGATAGCCCAAGTATCAGGTAAATTGGTCATAAAAGAGGAATCAATCATGTTCCATTTTTCACGGTCGTTTTGTTGCTTTTGATGAATGATGCTGAAAATCGCTCCACCACTCTCTCCTACTGTAAATGAACCAAATTCCGTAAAAATATTGGGTTCTGGAATGTCATTATCCGTACAAACACGTTTGACTTGTGTCAAGATTTCACGAACCATGTATGCGTAATCAAAATCAAAAGCCAACGATTTTTTTATTGGAAATCCACCACCAATGTTTAAAGAATCAAGTTCTGGACATAATTTTTTTAAGTCAGAATAAACTCTTAAGCATTTTGTCAATTCATTCCAATAGTATGAAGTGTCGTTGATTCCAGTATTGATGAAAAAATGTAACATTTTAACACGAACTCTCGGATTGTCTTTCAAAATTGATTTGTAAAAAGGAACAATTTCACGGTATCTAATTCCTAAACGAGAAGTATAAAACTCAAACTTTGGTTCCTCTTCTGAAGCGATTCGAATTCCAATATTTAACTCTTTAGTGGTAATGTTCACCAAACGCTGTAATTCATCTGTATTATCAACAACGGGAATCACTTTTAGAAAGTCTTCTTCAATCAATTCAGCGATTTTATTCAAGTATTGAACAGGTTTATAACCATTACAAATAACGAATTTACCTTGTTCAAGCTTTCCTATTTCAACTAATCTTCGAACGATATCAATATCAAATGTTGACGAAGTTTCAATATGAACGTCATTTTTTAGCACTTCATCCAATACAAAAGCAAAATGACTTGATTTCGTACAATACGAATAATGGTATTTTCCTGTATAACCTAAATTGTTAATTGCTTCACGAAACCAACTTTTTGCACGTTGAATATTATTTGAAATTTGCGGTAAATAATTGAATTTAATTGGTGTTCCATACTCGTTTATCAAACGCATCAAATCGATTCCGTGGAAGAATAACTTATCTTCTCTTAAATTGAATTCGTTTTGTGGAAAATCAAATGTTTGGTCAATTAAATCAATGTATTTTGTTCTCATCTTAATTCAAATGAAGCACCGAGCTCCTTTAGGTTAACGATTTATTTTTTCTATTAATTTTTCAAGTGGTCTAGCAACAACTGCAAACGTGTCTCCTACTACGATTGGACGTTCAATAAGTTTCGGAAATTTCACCATTAAATCTAAAATTTCATCTTCGCTTAATACTTGGTCTTTAATGTATTGATTGTATTCTTCTTCTATCTTGCGAACTAAAACCGAAGCAGGAATATTCAATTGATTTAAAATCTGCTGAAGTTCAGCTTTCGATAATGGATTTTTCAGATACTCAACAACCTCAAAATCAATATCATTTTCCTTCAGCCAATCAACAGAACAGCGACTTTTACTACAACGCGGATTGTGATATACTTTCATTTCCAAAATTGAGCGACAAAGATAATAGTTTATTCGTTCTACTATTTTAATTTTATTTTAAAGCCAAATTGAAAATCTTTGCTCGAACCAGTAATTTTGGTTTTTGCGCCTGTTGTTGTCGGAACGCTTAAACCACTGTAATCATACCTTGACTCAAATACTTTATACAAACCAAATTGTTGGCGATAATTGAGTGTGAAGTAAAAATTATTTACGATTCTAAAATCTTTGGAAAGACCCAAATACACGGAAGTTAGCACTTTTGATTTTACACTAGAAACGGATGAATAATCATAACTAACTGGATTTCCGTTAATTGTTCCATTCATTCCTCCACTTCCCCAAGAATGAATACCATTTTCATCATTCTGTGCGCCGTGAACTCCGAGTGTAAGACCAGCATGAATATTGATAACATTGTAATTATTTTTTAAAATCCAGCGATACAATCCTCCACCTGAAAGCTGAACTGCATAAAACACACCTGAACCACTGCTTGAATATTTAGCTACTGCGAATTTAGTTACATCATAAAATAACTGAGAATGAACTCCAAGTTCCCAATAGATATTGTTTTTTATTCCTTTTTCAAAAGAAATGCGTGGTAAAAATGTAGGATATGCATAGTTTTCTAAACTTCCATTTGGATCTGAGTGCACTTTTGTACCTCCAAATCCCATACCTCCAGATATATTTAAAAATGAACTTTTAGTGTCAATAAAACGATTTTCCTTTTTCAATAATTTCTTTGCTGCTTTAGAGTCAACTTGATTTTGTTTTTGTAGTTCCTTGATACGATTTAACTTTTTGTTTCCGGTAATTACGTATCCAACACTTAAATTCAAAAAATTTCCTCGATTGAAATATTGACCAGTTGAATTTCCATCGTAAACAGAGAAAGTTCCATTGTACGCATTTGAAAAGGAATAATCGTAACTTAATTTTAAGGAAAGTAAATCTTTGTTTTTTAACTTTCTAGTTGCTTCGATTCCAAGCATTAAAAACGGTTTTAGTTTATCGTCAAATTTCACATTTACATCATTAATATTAAAATATTGACCAAGTGAATCTTGAAATCCTGCTCTGGAACTGTATTGAGAACCTCCGTAATAATACAAACCAGCACCAAAACTGTATTTAAGATCAATGTTGTTATTGATTTTTTGGTGATATGATCCCGATGCTTCAAATCGAAAAAAAGGATTAAAAAAAGCTCTTGAATAAAATCCACTTCCAAAATTATTTGCTTCTTCATAATCTTCAATGCTTTTTACTTTAATATTAATCGGTAAAAATCCGAAACCTAAACCTGTAGCTACTGAAAACTTTGGGTTCAAAATTCGAGTATAATGAAAATTAAAACCGTGAACGACGCTCAATGCATTTTCTGGGCTGAGTTCTCCAAATTCAACTTTTGTTGCGTTTCTATTGAGTCCATTCACCAATGAAAATGAAAATGTGTATTGATTTTTGGATTCAACTAGATTTTCTTGTGAAAAAAAGGGATTAACTGTTATCGAAATAAAACATAAAAAAATAAGGTTCCTCATTTCATTTTTTTTTTAGAATTAAAACGACTTTTTAGTTTTTTTATTTTCATTGTTGCAAAAACTATAGAGATTTGAAAAACCAAATTTGCTCTTCAATTGTTTTAATCGAAACTTCAAGCAATGATAATTGACAACAGCGCCCCAACCCCTGATTTAGTTCGAAAAATCAACAAATTGGTTGGGAAGCCCTTTTCTTTTCTAGCTAGGTATAAAATGGGAGGGATTGGTTCACATCGCATGTATATAAAAGCCTACAGTCAAGGATTTGAAAAATTATTACTAAGAAATTCAAATTCGCTTTTTGGAAATGTAGAATTGCGTCCAGATGGAATAATTATTCATATTTCACAAAGGAATCACCGTTTTTCATGGGTCCTACCCTATTACCAATTATCTGTTTTTCAATCAGAAGGTTTTACGATTCACGGCCAAGGTGAATTTGTACGTTTTTATACTGATGCTTACTTCGATAAAAACAAAGTGTTCTTCGAGCGCATGTTTACAGCAAGGGAACGCATTTTAGAAGATTTTCGTTAACAAAAAACCAGTATATTCTAGTATTTTACTAAAGTTATTGAATCGCTTTATAAAAATATAGAAAAAGTGTTTACAGTAAACAATCAATCAACGAAACGGATTAGAAAATGTGGATTTAAAGCTTTACATAAATCAGTTTATTAAAGATAAACCACTTTTCCTGTTTTGAAAAATTCAATCCATTTTGTTTTTAAATCTTCTGGAATTGTTGCCTGTTTAACTGCTCTAAAATTGGTGTAAAGTGAAGTTTTTCCTTGGACAATATACCAAAGTTGCGATTCAGGAGTTTTGTCATTTTTAAAACTTGGTGATTCAATTGTAAAAAGAATCCAAGGAAATTCTGCTGTTTCGTCTTTTTCTATGAAAGTTAACTTTGCCTTTGGTGCTCTTGTTTTAGCTTGGTCATACATCAAATTCATTGCTTTATCCATCGGTAAATTTTGGACACCTTTAATTGACATCATACTTCCAAATTCAGTCCAATTTTCTAATGTTTCATCTGAATGAATCAACTCCATCATTGCCATTTTTTCATTCTCTTGCCTACTTCCGAGTTTCCAATTTTCACTTTCTGGCCAATCTAACATAAAAGATTCACCTTTTTGTTGTTCATTTCCACAAAACTTAGTTAAGTAAGTCTGTGCATTTTTGTCTCCATTTTTCTTTGCTAAACTGAAATCTTCACATGCCCCTTTTTTATCACCTGTCTGTGCGCGAATTTGTCCACGTAAAGTCAACGCATTAGGGTAGTCAGCATCCAATTCGATTGTTTTGTCAAGGTCGGGCAACGCTTCAACGTATTTTTCTTGACTTGCGAAAACAGTAGCTCTACTGTAATAAGCTTTCACATATTCAGGATCCAATTCAATCGTTTTTGATAAATCTGCCATAGCAGAACTGAAGTCACTGATTGCAAGCTCACAAATTCCCCGATTGAAATAAGCATCTCTATTTGATTGATTTTCCTTTAATGCTTTACTGTATTCTTTAATTGCGCCTTTGTAATCTTGCTTATTGTGTTTTTCAATTCCTTTCTCCAAATATTCTTCAGATGTTTGACCAAAGGCAAGTATCGAACTAAAAATGACAAGTATACTGAGCATATTTTTCAAAAAAAGGATTTTTGATTTTTGTAAAAGTAATTGATTTTGTTTTAAACAAATTTGAAATTAGATAAACTTTCAGAATCAAACTTGTTCTATTTTCCAATTATATTTATAAATTATGACCTGTTTATTTTACAATGGAATTTGAAGTAAAAATGTGTTGTTAATCGTAAAACGCAGCTGACAAAAGATTTTAACCCAACTTACTACAAAATGATCGAACATTTGTTAAAGCTCTGTTAATTGATTTCATATTCCTAGTTGTTATTAAAAAAAATAATTCGAATCAATTTTAATACAAACATTATTATTTCCTTTACATTCGTTGAATTCATACTATGAGCGCACTTTTATACTACCTTATTGTTTTGCCAATTTCCTTTTTGCCTTTAGGGATTTTGTATAAAGTAAGTGACTTATTGTATTTCATTTTCACTCGCGTTTTCCCTTATCGAAAAGCTGTGATTTTAGGAAATATTCAACGTTCTTTTCCAAGCAAAAGTGATGCAGAACTTCAACAATTGGTGAAAGATTTCTATCGGCATTTTGCTGATATTTTAATTGAAGGGGTTAAAAATCTTACTATTTCCAAGCAACAATTAAAAAAGCGCATGGTTGTCCGAAATCCAGAATTGATGCAAGAATTGTTCGACGAAAAGCGAAATGTAATTCTTGTTTCAGGACATTTCAACAATTGGGAATGGCTGATTAGTGCTCAAAACCTACTGTTCAAGCACCAAGCTTTTGGAATTGGAATGCCAATGACGAATAAATTTTGGGATAAAAAAGTAAACCAACGTCGAGAACGCTTTGGAATGCAAGTAATTAACTCCACCAACTATCAAATAAAATTTAGAACCTACAAAAAGAAACCTTTTGCGGTTTTAACTTTAGGTGACCAATCTCCTGCAAATACTTCTAAGAGTTATTGGATGAATTTTTTGAACCAAGAAACAGCTGTACTATTTGGAACAGAACACATGGCAAATGACTATAATTTTGCAGTTGTATTTTTCGTAGTTCATAAAGTAAGACGTGGTTATTACGAACTTGAACTAAAACTTGTAACTAAAGAAGCTAAAAACCTCGAATGGGGATACATAACAGAACGACACACAAAAATGTTGGAAAAAGAAATTAACAAAAACCCAGATCAATGGTTGTGGTCGCATAAGCGATGGAAACGTGAAATTCCGCAAGATTTAACAACTTTAAAACGCAAGCAAAAAAAGTATTTTGAAGAGAAATTTAGGAGCTAATTGAAAGGTAATCACCAAATTTCACTAAATAAAGACTCCAAAATAAATTGATTTATATCAAATTAAAACATTGATAATCAATAATTAAAATTTATAAAATTAAATTAAAACTTTAATTAGTAGCCTGATTTTTCAGCTCCCAATACCGTAAACGTACCCGATGATTTTGCAACCAATTGCTTTTTCAAGTTGTAAACTATCGCTTCCATAAATATTAAATCACGCCCTTTTTTTACGACAATTGATTCAGCTTGAAGTTTTTCGTTTTCTAAAACAGCCTTTAAAAAGCTTACTTTCATTTCTAGTGTAGCAACCACTTTATTTTTTTCACAAACTAACGATAAGGCACCAACTCCCATTGTAGCATCTAGTAATGCTGCCGTGCAACCACCATGAACAGCTATAGGCGTTGCCAAATGATACGAATTTGTTTGCAAAGTATAAATCACCTTTCCTGGTTCCGTAATTTGAAATTCCATTCCAATCAAACGACCGAAATGATTCAATTCAATATAGCGACTTATCAATTTGTTTTCTTGCATTTTAGCTTTTCTTTAACTCAATTTGATTCGCCTTGAAAACATCGTAAACTTGTTGATTAATGTCGAACAAAACTGCATGGTAATCAGGAGTTTTAACCCAAACATGCATGGTTAAATGAACACCATTTTCAGCCAATTGAGCAATTCCAATAAACGTTTTAGGTTCTTTTAAAATGCGTTTGTCTTTGGAAACAACACTTTCAAGCAATTGATTTACCGGTTGAATATCTGTGCCGTGCTCTAAGATAAAAGTCCATTCAACACGTCTTTTGTCTGCTTTTGTAAAATTTGTTATCAATCCGTTTGCAACTGGACCATTTGGTAAAATCACAACCTTATTATCAGAAGTCAAAAGATAAGTATTGAAAATTTGAACTTCGGTTACTGTTCCCTGCGCGGATTGTGCAATAATTTGATCGCCAACTTTGAAAGGTTTCAACACCAAAATCATCACTCCACCTGCAAAATTGGAAAGCGTTCCTGAAAAAGCCATACCAATTGCTAAACCTGCAGCACCAAGAATAGTAATAAAGGATGTCATTTGAATACCAAGCTGAGTGAATGCTGTAATAATCACTAAAATCTTGGACGCCAACGAAATAAAACTTGTTAAAAAAGAAGTTAAACCTGGGTCTGTGTCGCTTTTTACCATAATACGCTTAACCCCTTTTGTAATCAAGCCTGTTAGCCAAAAACCAACGACAAAAATCACGATCGCAATTAGAATTTGTGTGCCGATTTTTAATAAAAACTGGTTTACATCTGCGTAATTAATTCCAAAAACTGATTCTAACATCTTCATAAACATTTATTTTTTTAATACTATGGCGCAAAAATAGTGAACTCAACTTCAATAGAATCAATATATTTGAATATGTTTTTTATCCTATCCAAACTACTCGCTTTTTTATTCTCACCCTTTTTGTGGTTTTTAATTTCTTTTTTCGCCTTTGTTTTACTCAAAAACGAAAAATGGAAAGTTCGCTGTAAAAGATTAAGCATTTTCATCCTCATCTTTTTTTCACTTGGTTTTCCTATTAAATTCCTAGTTGCCAGATGGGAAGTTCGAGGTACACGCATTGAAAAAGTTAAGAATTACGAATTAGGTGTAGTTCTTTCTGGTATGGCTGAATACAACAAGGATTTAGATGTATTGAGTGCACGTCGAGGAATTGATCGTATTTGGCAAACAATTTCACTTTACAAAAAAGGCAAAATCAAGAAAATTTTAATCAGCGGCGACAGTGGTTATGTGATTCGTAAAGGTTTACACGAAGCCGACCAATTAAAAGAAGTTTTAGTGAAATGGGGAATCCCTGCTGAAGATATAATTGTCGAAAACAAATCAAAAAACACCTATGAAAATGCACAATTCACGGGTGACATGATGCGAAAATACAAGTACAAAAAGAAGTTTTTATTGATTACAAGCGCTTTGCACATGCCAAGAGCAAAAGCTTGTTTTGAAAAGCAAAACTTAAAATTCGATGTTTTTACAACAGATCATTATTCAGTCAAAAATAGCGAATTTACTTTCGATGAAATCATTCCATCGGTTCATTCATTTGTGATGTGGGAAGTCTATTTAAAAGAAGTTGTTGGTTACACTGTTTATTCCATCCGTGGTTATTTATGAATTTTGAACAGATAGAAAACGGTGAAATTGCCTTTGAAAAAGATTGGTTAACAAACTATGAATCAAATGCTTACTTTAAAAAATTTCAGAATACCCTTCCATTTCATCAAGGAAATATCACCATTTTTGGTAAAACCTACCCTATCCCTCGATTAGAAGCTTTTTTTGCAACTGACAATCAACGTTATTCCTACTCGGGTAAAACCTTAATTTCGCATACTTTCACGCCTGAATTATTGGATATTAAAAGAAAAATTGAAGAGATTTCTGGTGAAACTTTCAATTGTGTTTTAGTGAATTTATACCGAGATGGACAAGATTCAAACGGTTGGCACGCAGACAACGAACCTGAATTAGGAAAAAACCCAAGTATTGCCTCTCTTAGTTTAGGTGCTTCTAGACGCTTTGATTTGCGTCACAACATCAGTAATCAAAAGTTAAGTTTTGAACTAAACCACGGAAGCTTACTCGTAATGAAAGGTGAAATACAACACTTTTGGAAACATCAAATTGCTAAAACAAAAAAAGTAACAGAACCAAGAATTAATTTGACTTTTAGAACGATAAATTAATTATGTCAATATTTCCCAAACTTTGGATGCAGGCGCATTGATTGAAATGGTGTTTTTGTTTTTTTTGAATTAAGAAATCTAAAGTAATCAATTATTGTATTGTTTAGCCTCAACACTCATCTAAAGCTTGTTCAATTATCGGAAAGCGCCACTTAAACCCAGCTTGTTCCAATTTTTCAGGAATCACAAAACGACTTTTAAGAATCAATTCGGTTTCGGTTTTAATCAATTTTGCTCCCAACTCAAGTAACCAACTAGGCGAAGGAATTACAGCAAACAGATTGTAACGCTTGCGCAAAGCCTGCATGAAATCCTTGTTTTGAACGGGATTTGGTGAACTTATATTTATTACCCCACTCAAAGATTGATTTTCAATAATAAATTCAATACTTCGACACACGTCTTCAATGTGAATCCAAGAGAATTGTTGCTGACCGTCTCCCATTTTCCCACCAAAACCAAGTTGCGTCAAACGTTTAAATGGAATCATAACGCCACCATTTTTACCTAAAACAATGGCTGTTCGCAAAGCAACTTGTCTAGTTTTTGTCAACTGAAAATCAAAAAAAGATTTTTCCCATTTTTGGCAAACATCTACAGAAAAACCTGTTCCGATTTCTCCCCTCTTTTCTGTCATTGGATCATTGAGGGAATGTCTGTAAATGGTTCCGCTTGCTGCATTTATCCAAAGTTTTGGGGGATTTTCACATGCTTCAATTGCCTTTCCAAGAACAGTTGTACTTTCCAATCGAGAAGCGTAAATGGCTGCTTTGTTTACTCCGTTATAGCGACAATTTACAGATTTACCAGCCAAATTAATAAGTACATCAGCACCTTCTAATTCGTTTGCCCAATCGTCGGCATTTTTACCGTCCCACAAACACGTTTTTGCATTTTCAAAAGTCATTGATTTGCGAACAATAGCCACAACTTCGTGTGTTTTTGAAAAATAGTTAACCAAGTATTCCCCCATGAATCCGTTGGCTGCTGTGATAATGATTTTCATAATATAAATTTTAAAAGAATTTGAATGCGATTGGGTAAATAAGTAAGCGATAAGCAATCCAAGTAATTGTCAACCAACCTGAAAAACCTAAAATTTTGATGCGTCGAGCATGTTCGTAAACCATAAATAAGTAAACGATTCCGTAACAAACACCCACTAATAATTCTGTTTCAAGACCAAAAGAATTTAGGAACATTAATCCCAAATCGAAAAAACCTAAGAGCAATCCACCTAAAAAGGAAACGAAAGCCACTTGACCAATGTAATCGTAGAAATTACGTTGTTTCAACATCCAAAAAAAGAGTCCTTGGAAAACAAATTGGAACAAGAAATAAAGTAAATCACCATATCTTTTGTCACCAATAAAAAAGTCTTGTAAGTGTACCGTAAAGTAATGTGTAACTGTAAAGCTCAGAAAAAGCGCAATCAATCCAATGAATGTTAAGCGCCAAAACCAGTTTTTTGTAGGCGAACAAGCAATTGAATCATTGCAATTCACGGGAGCTATAACTTTGCGATTTAAACTTATGAGTAAATAAAGTAACTTCAAAAAAGCATTTATTCCAGGCAAAGTACCTGTAATTTCAATCCATTTCCAACGACTTCCAAGTACAGCCAATAAACTATCAATTCCATAAACTATTTCTTTTTTTTCTGCTTTCACAAATGCAATTTTGTTTTGAGCCAATTCATGGTCGAATTTTAAACTCGGATTTTGAATTGCTTGAAAATAAGGTAAACGCTCCTCCTCTAGCAATATCCCAAACTTAATGAATTGATTGGTGTACCATACACAAAGCGGACAATCTTGGTCGTAAATCAATGTTCCTTTTTTCATGTTTTTTATTTTTCTTATTCGACAAATATACAAAACTTTCAATAAATACTGAAAGTTTAGAAATTAAATTAATGATTTGTTTTACAGTCTATTCCGAAACTTTCAAAATAAATTGAAAACACGTATATTTGTCTTATGGAACTAGAACAAGCAAAAAATCAGTTTATCAATTTGTGGGGGAATTTTGGCTCACAATGGGGAATTAATCGTTCAATGGCGCAAGTACATGCAATTTTATTGACAAGTCCACATGCAATGAGTACAGAGGAAATCATGGAGAAATTACAGATTTCGCGTGGGAACACCAATATGAATGTGCGAGAATTGATTAACTGGAACCTGGTTTATAAAGAAACGGTTTTGGGAGAAAGACGGGAGTTTTTCCGCGCCGAAAAAGACATGTGGGAAGTTGCCAAACGTATAGTTCGCGAACGCAAACGCAGAGAAATTGAACCTTTGATGCAACATTTAGGTGAACTGAAAACAGTTGAATCTGACAACCTTGCTGAAAAACAAGATTTTGAAAACACCATCGAAAGTATCGATAGATTGGTAAACAAGCTTGATTCCATGTCCAACGCATTAATGAAGGCCGACGAACATGCTTTTTTTGGGAAGATTTTGAACTTGTTTAAATAAGAAAGTTACTCTTTTAAGACCGTCGTAAAAGCAACCTTGCTCCATTGATTGAAAATTAAAAAATCAACATTCACCATTTATCAAACTAAACCACTAACTTTGCTGTCCGCTTAAAAAACGTTCTTTGGGGTCGACATTGGATTTGACAGCGATAGCGGTAGTCAAGTGTCAGCATGCAGAGGGTTGTGGTGAACCTCTTTAATATCTTGTCACGAACAATAATTGACAATACGTCATACGCACTTGCTGCTTAATTAGCTGAATGTTAATTGGCTTAATCTTTCCGAAGTATAGTAGGTTAGACAAGTACTTCCGATAAACTGCTGCTCATTCGGTTTATCATACGGAGGTTCATCCCATTGGGCTAGTGAATGTGAGGTTACTAAGCATTTGCGAAATTCCAGTAGCTAAGTTGTAGGTTTGGGTGTTCTTGTCCGTCCTGCAATCGAAAACCAATCGAGAAATAAGCATGTAGAAAGCTTGAAAACTCGTCGTTTGGACGAGGGTTCGAACCCCTCCGACTCCACAGTTTAAGAAGCCAATCTTTTGTATTTCAATTGATTGGTTTTTTTTATTACCCCATATTTGTCCCAAATTTGCTTAAGTATATCTTACCCCCTTCTTATTGTTCTTAATCTTGATATACTTTCTAGAAGACTTTTATAACTTCCCACTCCATTTCTCCCTACTTAAAAATCTACCAATATCTAAAAGGTCGTTTCTTACTTGATTTGCTTCTTTGAATTGGTGCAATTTAGAGAGTTCGTCTTTTAACTTTATTAACTTGTCGTAATTTTCTCGTAACTTGGAATAGAAATCATCGATGGTTTCCTCATGTTGCTTATAGGGCGTGTAGTATATACTGATTTCATTGAGCAAGGATAAAAATAGATATCGGTCTTCAACAGTATGAATTTGTTCCTCAAAAATTTGTTGGTGTTCTTTGACTTCTATGGTTTTATTTTCCAATAGTTGCAGCAATTCTTTTTCTTCATCTCTCAAATCTGCTACCATTTCATATTGTTGGTTCCGAATACATAATTTCTTGTCGATTAATATTGATGTTAGTTTCAATTTTAATTCAAGGATTTCTTTTTTTTCTTGTAAATAGTTCATTTTAAATTGTTTTAAGTATTAATTATACTTGTTTTAGCTTTACAGAATGATACTTTTAATTCGCTGTAATCAGATTAATTCTATGCAAATCGAATGGATTCCAATCCAATAATTCTACAAGAAGTCCTATTCTTTCAAATCGATTTAAAATCATTAAATCTGTAATGAGTTCTTCTTTTTCAATAAAAGTGTGGTATAATTCTCGTATTTCATCATTTTGCATTGCGTACAAGTAACGAGCTACTTCTAATGTTAGAACTTCTTGGAACTGATTTTTTGAAATTGGAAAATCATCGTATTTGTTTTCTAAGTGTTCCAGCAATTTTTCTTCGTGATAAAACAACGTCATAAAAATCACTTCCCGAGAAGTAAATTTCCAACCCATTATGCGAATTGTCTCTTCATCTTGATCTTGTAGAAAGTTCTTAAAGTAAGAGTCGTTTGTTAGTAGAAATGTATCCATATTAATTGTTTTTTCTTGGAATATCTAACGCGTGCGGAACTGTCATCCATTTTGAATAATCAACATTGTAGAAATT